>JAPKZK010000171.1 GCA_026393835.1 Candidatus Aminicenantota bacterium
CCGAAGAAGAAGCAATCGAAATGATATATAACTATTCCCAACATTTCGAGGTCCCTGTTACGGAAGAGACAGCGTATTTGATGGCCCAAATGGCGGAAGGCAGTCCCTTTTATATCAGTTCCATCATTCGTTCTTCGATTCAAAACAAAGACCTTACTACGCCAAAAGGACTAACCGACACATTGGAATTCGAAACCCTGGATAATCGTGGAATGATTAAATTAACCTGGATGGAATATATAGCGAGTGCATTTCCATCGATCAACGACCGGAATGCAAAGAATGTGGTTCTTCATCTTTGCAAGAACCGGGACCGGGAACTCACACGGGAAGAAATCCGCCGGGATTTGAAACTCGACATGACCGACGGCGAATTAGAGAAGAAACTCAAAGCCCTTGTTAAATCCGATATTGTCGAACAGGGGCAAACCGATTTTGATTATCGGGGGGTAAAGGATAATATTTTCGACAAAGTATTCCAGGGCGTCTATGAAAAAGAGATAGGGCAATTTGATATCAAGACCATCGGGAAGGAGTATGGGCAGGAATTTGAAAAACTGAAAACCCAATACGACCGTTTGCTGGGAAAGCAGAGGAATATTGTCGTGAGAAGGGGTTCGCGTGTACAGACGATGAACGATGGTTAACGGGGTAACGGGGTCAAGCCTTGACTAAATAATTCAGCGCTTTTCTCTTACATCCAAACCATTTCCTTGAAATCAAATCCTTTGCCGTTAATAATGGGTCTTAAAAAGGCCAGGAACAGCAGCCTGCCGTTTCGTTCCGGGAATTCCAGGTCTTTTTCAGAATACTGCTCCTTCAAGAAGGTTTGAAAGCGCAGCAGTACTTCCTTCATATTAAGATCCCCGCTTTTTCCCAGGAAATGCTCCCTGAAATTATAATGCCCCATGTCTGAGGAGGTTTCCACTTTGGAGGGGAAAAAATTTGACTGCCCTTTAATTCCCCCTTTAGTGAGTTTCCCCAAAGCCCGGGGAAGATATTCTTCGCTCCCGGTAAGATTTTTCTCGCTCCCGATAAGATCGCTGAAAGCTCGGGGAAGATTTTTCCTGGCCCTGGTAAGATTTTCTGCGCTCCCGGTAAGACTCCCCAAAGCCCCGGAAAGATTTTTTGATGCTCTGGGAAGTTTTTTCTTGACCCGGACAAGATTTTTCTCGCTCCTGGTAAGATTTTCCAGTGCCCCGGAAAGATTTTTTAATGCACCGGGAAGTTTTTTCTTGACCCGGACAAGATTTTTTGAGGGCCTGGGAAGATTTTTCTAGCATCAGGCAAGTTTTCCTGAGGCTCAGGGAAGTTTTTCCTTGCTCCCGGCAAGATTTTTCAAGGGTCCGGGAAGATTTTTCTTGCCTCAGGGAAGATTTTCCAAAGGTCTGGGAAGTTTTTTCGAGGCCCCGGCAAGATTTTCTGATGCTAGGTGAAGTTTTCCTTTGGCCCAGAAAAGATTTTCTAAAGCTCCGGGAAGTTTTGTCAAGGCTCCGGGTAGTTTCCTCAAGACTCCTGAAAGTTCCCCCAACGGTCTGGGGGGAAGATAAGATCAATCTGTTTCTTCTTCATTTTCTTCTTTCCTTTTCCCCCCCCGGTTGAGTACTCCCCCTCACTTTACCTTTTTTGTGTTTCCCTGTCATTTTTCTATTACCGTCCTGTTTTTTTATATTATGGTGGATTTTTCTGAGTGTCCCCTTATACTCCCCCGGTCATGACGCCCAGCATATACAGTGGATTTCTCAAAGTGGGAGACATTTTGAAACCGCTGTCCACCGGTTCCACGCTGGATACGGTGGAAGGAGTTTTCTATTGGCAGGTGGGACCCGGTTTTTACGGTACGTATGAACTTGTCTTTTTAAGAACAGATATTAAGAGTAATAATACGATAAAAATTCCAGTAAATGTCGTGGTATTACCGGCGCGGTAAAAATCGTTCTAAACAAGGCAATTCTAATTAAAGGGCAGACTGCCCCTGGATAACATAATGGGGTTCCGGGTGAGCCATAGTGGAACCTTTGATATCATTGAAAATACACTGGAACTCTTTTTGCCGCACCACGAAATTCTTCAGCGCTTTCTCTTCAGTTTGATTCAAGGGATTGTAAATATGAGATAACGTATTAGCAGGCAACATTTTTCCACCACCACATTTTCAATAACGGGGAATTGAAACTGCCGCCGCGGCTGATTTTTTGTTGGAACTCCCTTACCAAAGCGGGGCGCTCGAAGAAGTTTTCGCCCCGAACCGGCTGGCCCGCGATGTTTTTTATTGCCATTGTTAACCTCCGTTGTTACACTTGACAAAATTTTTTTTGTCATCATATCTGACAAAAATATTTTTGTCAAAATACACAACGTTGGCAAAAACGTGTTAATAATACTTTTTTTCTAAGCAAAAAAGGGATGGGGCTATTACACCCTTTCCCTTTTCCTTAATGTTGTGAGCGGTTATTTTTTTTAGGTTGGAAAATTTTGACTGTCCCCTACTTTTCCCAGGCGACAAGGTTTTTTATAATAATCCCTTGGCGTTTCTTTGTGTCTTTGTGCCTTGGTGGCAATTTTCATTGTAAACCGGGCTGTGGTTGCATTTACTCAGGATATTGTTTTCAGTGCGATAACAATATCCTGGGAAGAAAGGAATTCTGACCGGCCACACCAGTTGCCGTAACGAACCGGTTCCGCGATAGCCAACCCGTATTTCAAGTAAAGTTCACGGATGCGTTTCTCCGGGTGCGCAATGCTTGCTTCCGGCATCTGTGGATCGATCACCAAACAATCTTCATAAGGATATTTCATGTGGTGATTACCCTTTCCCAGCGCCGCACGCACTGAATCATCAATCAAGAAGTAAGTAATCAAACACCTCCCACCGGGCCGCAGCACACGACTGATCTCCGCCAGGTAATGGTCCACATCCGCAGGCAGCATATGAGTGAAAACGGATGTCAAGAAAAACGAAATCAAACGAAGCATCCGCAAAAGGGAACCGGTACTCCCCGGCGCGATAACGACCTTTTGAATTATATTGATAGTTGTAAATATCCAAATGGAAAAATGTAAAATTGGGAAATAACGGCGTGATCTTTTTCCGGCGCCACTCGATGCCTTCATCGACAATATCCATCCCAACATAAGAACCCTCTGCCGAAAGGAATTTCGTTAACGGTATCGCCATGCGACCGATACGCTGCCGATTTCCAGGATTTTTTCATTGGCCTCCAGCCCGCACAGGTCGGCAAAGTAACCCAGGAATTCCTGGCCGGCCAATTCGAAGTCGCCGTCGCCGACGAAAATTTTCGAGCGGGGCGGGGCCAGTTTCTTCCCTCTCCCGCGCAGCGCGTCCCGGATGTTGGTGGGTAAATAATAGATGCGCCGTACGATTGGATAGTGACAATACACACGGCGGAAAAAAGACTGACGCCAACGAGGGAGATATTTTTTTACGAAACGTTTAATTTTTGCCTCCGGCGGCCAGGGGGCTTTTTTGTAAAACCGCCCCCTGGACCCCTGAAAAACTTTTGTTATACCGGGTGCTTTTGCAGCCAACGATTGAACATCCACATACAAAACGCGGAAAATAAACCGATACTCATCAATGATATCCAACCGAGGGAATTCCAGAAAGGATTGAGATCCAATAACCCATTCTCTAACTTGACGGCATGACGACACATTACTTCATTGAAGATAAACGCCCCCACAGGACCACCTATTAACGAGCCGATGGCCATAGGCAAATTGGCGTAACCGAGAAATAACCCCTCCTGGCCTTTGGGCGCCAACGCACCGATATACTCATACTGACGCGCGGCGGCAAATAACTCGCCAAATGCAATGAGCGCTACGGTAAATACGGCAAACAACGAACCGATGGGCAACCATTGCCCCAGTGTCATGGTTCGGACACCGCCAAATAAGAATATCGGCCCAAGATTGATGACCATTGAAAGTCCGATAATAATTCCACCAATTATCATGGAGTTGATGGGTTTCTTCTTACCGAAAAGTTTAATCACCAACAACTGGAAAAATACTATCACAAAGGGATTGGCCATGGTGATAATATCCACCGCCGGGTCCAGCTCGACTACTTTCTTCAAGTACAGGGGAATGACATTGTAAACCTGGGAATATACAAACCAGAATCCGCTGGCCACCAGGAGAAAAAGCGTAAACCGCCCGCTGCGAAGCACCAATACCATGTCGGTCAATATCCGGCCGACGGATTTCTTGGGTTTGGCTGCTTTTTCGTCTTTCTTGTACCAGGCTTCTTTTTCAGGGTCCCGGTAAAGGAACAATACCGTCAGGAAGGCCAGGATGGCGCAGCCCACCGATACGGCAAAAATAAAACTGAGCCCAAATTGTTTCCGGGTAAAGTAACTGATGCCCCTGCCAAACAAGGACCCGATATTGACCACCATGTAAAAGATACCGAAAGCCAGGGTGGCGCGGGCGCCGGCGGTTTTCTGCACGGTCCCGGAAATGCAGGGCTTGATCACGGAGCCGCCGAGTCCGATCAGGAATATGGCGATGGCAATGGGTATGACGACGCCCAAACCGGCGGTCACTTCACTTTTAACCGTAGTTTCCAATACCTGGTTGCCAAACCAGGTGGGATACCCCATCATGAAATAACCCATTCCAAGCAACACAAAAGCCGCCAATAAAGAACGTTTAAAACCTACATGATCGGCTATGGTCCCGGATAGGATGGGCAGGAAATAAACCATGAACCAGAGCAACCCGTTCAGGGTGCTGGGCCAATAATCTCCAAGTCCGAGCTGACCGAGATAAAGCACCACGAAACTGGCCATGCCATAATATGCGCCGCGCTCAAATAACTCGGTTAAATTGGCTGTCCAAAAACTGCGAGGAAATTTCTCCTTTTTTACTTCGTCACTCATAACGCCTCCTTCTTTTAGAACGATCCTTTATATATAATTCGTTTTATTCACGCGCCTTCTTTTCTTCGATTTTAAATTGAATCCCCAATTCTTTCAACTGCTGTGGGGGAACAGTGGAAGGGGAACCGGTTAAAAGGCAAAGCGAAGAGGTGGTCTTGGGGAAAGCAATGACTTCCCGGATAGAGTTTTCACCGGTCAACAGCATGACGATGCGGTCCAACCCCAGGGCAATGCCCAGGTGCGGGGGCGTCCCGTATTTTAATGCGTTGAGGAAAAAGCCGAACTTCTCTTCGGCTTCCTCCGGGGTAAAGTTGAGCAGTTTAAATATCTTTTGCTGCATTTTTATATCATTGATCCTGCGACTGCCGCCGCCGATCTCGATGCCGTTCAATACGATGTCATAGGCGATGGATTTCACTTCCAGGGGTGCGCTGTCAAGCTTGTCCAGGTCCTCAAACCGCGGACAGGTGAAGGGATGGTGGTTGGAATCCAGCCTCTTTTCATCGGGATTGTAGAAAAAGAGTGGGAAATCCACTACCCACAGAAACTCCAATTTGTCTTTATCCATAAACGAGGCGCCCAGGTGTTCCCTTAATTTTCCTGCCAGGAAAAGGGCCTTTTCCACGACATCGCCGATGAGAAAAACGATATCGCTCTTATCGATGCCGTTCTCTTTATAAAATGCTTCGATGACGGCCGGCTCGATCTTGAGAGAGGATTTGAAACCTTCTTCCCCGTATTTGATCCAGATGGCGCCTTTGCCCCCCAGGTCCTGAACATATTTATTGATATTATCCAGGACTTTCCGGGAATAGTCGGAAGATTGGGGCAGCACCAGGCCCCGGATCGTACCGTTGTTTTCCAGGATACCGTTAAGGATATTGGAATTGAATTTTTTCACATTGCCTGAAAAATCCCTGATTTCGTAAGGAATGCGTAAATCCGGTTTATCCGACCCGTATTTATTCATGGCTTCGTCGTAATCCATAATGCGAAAATCTGTTTTAATATCCCTGCCGATTGTGGAAAAAATTTCTTTTATCAGCCCCTCGGTGATTTCAAACAGTTCCTCGGGCCCGGCAAAACTCATCTCGATATCGATTTGAGTAAATTCCGGCTGGCGGTCGGCCCGGAGGTCTTCGTCCCGGAAACATTTGACGATCTGGTAATAACGCTCGAACCCGGAGATCATCAACATCTGTTTGAACAACTGGGGCGACTGGGGCAGGGCAAACATCCGGCCGTTGTATATGCGGGAGGGAACCAGGTAATCCCTGGCGCCTTCGGGCGTGGCCTTGGTCAACATGGGGGTCTCGATATCCAGGAACCCGAGGTTGTGGAGGTAATTACGGACGTTGAGGGCGGCGTGACTGCGAATCTTAAAATTCTTCTGCATGCGCTGGTTTCTTAAATCCAGGTAGCGATATTTGAAACGGAGCTCCTCGGATACATCGGTATTACTTTCGGGAAAGAAAGGGGGCGTCTCGGAGGGGGACAGGATACTAATATGTTCGGCAATCAATTCCACCCGGCCGGTGTAAATGTCCGGGTTGGGGTTGGAACGCAGCACGATTTTGCCGGCGACGGACAGCACATCCTCGCCGCCGATCTTTTTAACCGGCCGGGGGTCGGGGAAACTTTCATCGATTACGATCTGCAGCAGGCCTTCACGGTCCCGGAGGTCGATAAAAGTAAGCCCCCCCAGTTCCCGTTTTTTGTTGACCCAGCCGTAGACCGTAACGGTCCGGCCCACGTATTCTTCATTAATTTTCCCACAATAAAGGGTCCTTTTTAGGGTTTCGCACTGGTTGTTAGGTTGGTTTTCAGTCATGGTTCCACTTCCTTTCCCTGGGTATTAAATTCTTTATGCAAAATTTCAAAAATGGCATCGATATTATAGGAGGCGACTTCGGTTTGGCCGATAATGGGCATAAAGTTGGCGTCGCCTTCCCAGCGGGGAACGATATGGAGGTGAAAATGGTCTTTCACCCCCGCGCCGGCCACTTTGCCGATATTCATTCCCAGGTTAAACCCGGCGGGATTAAAACTGCGCCGCAGTATGGCCATGGACCGGTTCATCAATTCCCACATTTCGCTTGCTTCCGGCGCCGGGATTTTTTCCGGCGAATCCATGTGCAGGTAAGGTACGATCATCAAATGACCGCTGTTGTAAGGGTAGCGGTTCAAGATAACGAAATACTTCTCGCCCCGGAAACAAATCAACGACTCACGGCCGTTTTTTTTTAAGGCATTGCAAAAAACGCAGCCTTTTTCCCTGACTAACCTGGATATAAAATCCCATCGCCACGGCGCACTGAGAAATTTCATTTCTGTTTTTTATCTCTTTTATCTAAAGCATTCTGGAAAAGGTCGCCGATGGTAGTAACGGATTCGCTCTCAGACTTTGAATATTTGTCGATTTCTTCCCGTTCCCGTTTCTTGCGCAGCGCTTTGAAGCTGAGGTAAATGCGTTTTTTCTCCGGGTCGGTGCTGACCACCATGGCTTCTAACTGGTCGCCGGCTTTATGGAGGGATTTGATCTCTTCCAGTTCCAATTTTTTCTCGTCGATTTCGTTGAGCCTGACAAACCCTTCGATATTTTTGCTGATCTCCACGGGGATGCCTTTATCGGTAATCTTTTTGATTTTTACATTGACCATGGAGCCGTTTTTATGGCTTCTGAAGAATTCGCGCCACTCGGCCTCGGACAATTGTTTGATGCCCAATTTGACTTTGTAGTTGGAATCCAGGGAATCGCTGAGGATCATCACTTCCAATGGTTCTTTTTCCCGCATGTATTCTTCCGGTGTATCGATCCGGTAGTAAGTAATATCGGAGATGCGCACAACGCCTTCGACGCCTTTTTCCAGTCCGATAAAGACCCGGGATTTTAATATTTTCTTTACCACGCCTTTGACCACATCGCCGACATTGTGTTTTTCAATGTACTTTTCTTCGGGTCTCATTTCCAGTTGTTTCAGGCCCAGCTTGATTTTCTTTTCTTCGGGTTTCAGTTCGATAACCTGGACCCAGAGTTTCTCACCTACGGCGACGTATTCTTCGACGGAGTTTGTTTTGTCATCCCAACTGAGGTCGGAAATATGCAGGAGGCCTTCGACGCCTTCTTCCAGTTCGATAAAGGCGCCGAAACTGACGATCTTGGTAACCTTGGCCACCAGTTTCTTGCCCACGGGGTATTTCTCCTGGATGCTGCCCCAGGGGTCCTCATGTTTTTGTTTCAGGCCCAGGGAGACTCGCTGGCTGCCTTTATCGATACCCAGGACCACGGCTTCGACTTCATCGCCTTTCCTGAGTTTTTCTTTGGGGTGATTGACGCGGCCGTAGGAGATATTATCTTTGTGGATCAAACCGTCCAGGCCGCCGATATTGACAAAGGCGCCGTAATCGGTCAGGGAGGTCACTATACCCGTGACATGGTCCCCCTCTTTCAGGGATTCGAATAATTCCTTGACCTGTTGGTTCCTCTCTTCTTCCAGGATAACGCGCCTTGAGAGGACGCCGGTTTTTTCTTTGGAGTTGATGCGGGTGATTTTGAAATCAAACTCTTTGCCCAGGAAATTTTTAGGGGATTTTATTTTTTTGACATCCAATTGGCTGATGGGCAGAAACATCTCTACCCCCATATCGACTTTAAACCCTTTGTTATCCTCGGTTATACCGACCAATTTCCCTTTAACGAGAGTTTTTTTGTCGTAGGCATGCCTTACTTTGGACCAGCCCACCTGGGCGTCCACCTGTTTCTTGGAAACGGTGATATAGCCCTCTTTCATATTTATGTTTTTACAGACGACGGTAATCGAGTCGCCGATCTGGTGGGTCAAGCCGCCGTCCCAGTCGGTCAGTTCTTCTTTATTGAGAATGCCTTCTGTTTTTTGCCCGATATCGACAATCACTTTATTATCGATGATATCGATGATCTGCCCGGTTATGTGGGTTTCCGTATTGGCGGATTTGAGGTCATATTCTTTCATCAGCTCGGAGAATTCAGTGCTGCTCTCTTTGTCCATGCCGGCAACTTCCTCGTTGTCCTCGATTTCAGCGGGTTCTTCATTCTCGATGGTCTCTTCGTCGTCCAAATCATCGTCGAACTCTTCTTCTTCCGCTTCTTCTTCTTCCTCTTCTTCTTCTACCTCTTCTTCTATGCCTGACGTTTCCCCGGCATCGTCGGTACTCGATCCGGCGCCAGTTTCATTAACTACATCTGTGCCGGTACTTGTATCCGTTTCCGTTTCCGTTTCCACGCCTATATCTTCATCCGTACCGGTATTCATATCCGTTTCTGTTTCCAATTCCGCATCAGTATCAGTGTTTGGAATTTCGTTTTCTTTTTCCATTGTTTGTCTCCTTTTCTATACTTAAATTTATATTCCTAAGAATATTCGTTGCTTCTTCGATTTCTTCGGGTGGTGTGGACGCCCCGGCGGCGATGGCCGCGGACCGGAAATTTTTTATCCCGGCGATAAACGCGGGATCATTGAGATGGCTGCTTTTTTCGATATAAAAAGTATTTTTATTCCGGTTTAAGGCGATGTCGTAGAGCTTCCGGGTGTTGGAGGAATTTTTTCCCCCTAACACCACCACGAAATCAACCCGGGGGGCCAGTTTTTTGACGGCTGCCTGTCTTACTTTGGCGGCGTTACAGATGGTGTTGTGAATTTCAAGTTTCCCTGCTTTCGCCGCCAGCAGGGATACGATTCTCTCAAAATGGTCGGAATCCAATGTGGTCTGGGCAAGGACATCCAGATGGTCTGTTTTTTCGATTGCCGCGGCCTCGGCTTCGGAATCGATAACCGTGACATTGTCGGCGTAACTTTTGGCCGCGAGGATTTCCGGGTGGTTTTTATCGCCGATGATGACGATTTGCGCGCCTTTTTTGTGCAGCTTTTCAATGATCTGATGAAGTTTTTTTACCAGTGGGCAGGTGGCGTCGATGTAATCGATGTTTTCTTTTTTCAGGCGCTCTTCTTCATCCATTCTTATGCCATGCGTGCGGATTACGAGTTTTTTCCGGGGGTCTAATTGGTCCAGGGAGTGGATGGCGTCGATGCCTTTGGCTTTTAATCGGTCTAGCGTGGTACTGTTGTGAATAAGCTGGCCGTAGATTTGTATACCTTGTTTTTTTTCATTTAACCCATAAATAATATTCAAAGCTCTTTTCACTCCAAAACAAAACCCTGACTCCTCAACAATATATATCTTCATGATTTATTTAATCCCATATCATATACTATCTATGAGCTTTTGTCAATTGGTTTGAAAAGATCGCTTTTGCGCTTTTGCCCCCGGCGGGCAGAAACCTTTTTATAAAAAGGTTTCTGCACTTCCAAAAATTTTTGATTAGAATAATAAAAAGTTACCCCAACTTAAGGAGCGGCCAGGGCAATGCTTTTTCTCAACTGCTCTTCGGCGTCCACTACTTCCCGGTTGATCAACCGGATGGCGCGGCGAATCTTATCCTTCACTTCCTCTGAAGCCGGGGTATCCAACATTTCACGAAGTATCTGCAGGCTCATCCGGTAATAACGGATCAATTCCCCTTCATCGATCTGCAAATGTTCCATCAATTTGTCAAAGGATTTTTGCTCCATCCATTCAATGATAGATGCGGAAAGACCATAATAAAATTTTTTACTAAAATAGGCGACCCCCATTTTTTTTTCAAACCGGTGAATGCCTTTGACTACCTGGGTGGTGATTCGTTCCAGGGTCTTGACATCTTCGCTGAATTTGGGCTTCTTGATGCCGGGCCGGGGTTCGAACACCGCCGCCAACGCCAATATGCCCAATTGCCTGAGGGATAGGTCTTCCAGTACGCCGTAACCGAAAAGTTCCGCCAGGGGTAGTTCATTGCCGTGCATCTTTTTGGCAAAATGCCCTTTTTCAGTGAGCTGGCTTTCATGGATGTAGCCCAGGTGCTTGAGAATCTTTAAACGGGCGGTCATCTGCTCCAATTGCCGGCCCCCCCGGGACCTCTCCTGGAAGTAATTAAAAGAACGTTGGTAAATGCCCAGGAGCCCGTCGCCGTAGGTTTCGTAAAGGTTCAATATGGTGGCGTAGGAAGCATTGAAGCGGCTGCGGATGATTTCCGGCGAGTTGACGAATATGGATTCTATTTCACGGTAAGATACCGCCCTGGGATTGATGCGGCTGTAAACAAACCCTTCTTTATCGATGCCCCGTCTGCCGGACCGGCCCGCCATCTGGAAAAAATCGCGCACTTTCAAGGCGCGGTAAAAGCGGCCGTAACTCTTTTTCACTTCATCCAGCACCACCGTGCGCGCAGGCATGTTGACCCCCAGGGAAAAGGTCTCCGTCACAAAAATGATTTTTATTAATTTCTGGGTAAACAGCCGTTCCAGTATTTCTTTCAGCATGGGATGGATGCCTGCGTGATGGTAAGCCACGCCCCTGGCCACCAGGTTTCGCACATTCTGGGCCCTTTCCTCCCCCGCCAGGTTATACTGCATGCAAAAGGTGTCGTAAAGTTCCAAGACCTCCGATCGTTCGGCTTCGGTAAGAAAACCGATGGGCCTGGCCTCTTCGGCCAGGTTCTCGCACCGCTTGCGGCTGAAGGAAAAATATATGCAGGGCAGCCGGTCTTTTTCCGCCAGGTGCTGAATTAAACCGATGGCGCGGTCTGCGCCGTAGAGTTCACTGGGAAAGAGCTCGTCTTTCCCCTTTTTAAGAACAGTCGTTTTTCTTTCACTGTAAACTACTTTTTTCAGGGTTTCCCGGTTTTCGTAGATTACGCCTCCGCACTGGAATAGGAAATGGAGGGGTACGGGCCGGTCGGTTTCCTTGATAACGGTAATCGGGTGCCGGTGTATTTTGCGCAGCCAGTCGGCAAACTGGTCCACGTTGGGAATGGTGGCCGAGAGTCCCAGGAACCGCATCTGCTGGGGTAAAAATATGAGCGATTCTTCCCAGACAGTGCCCCTTTCGACGTTATCCAGGTAATGGATTTCATCGAAAATGATCCAGTTGTGTTCATCCAGGGTGGTGGCGAATTCCAGGACTTTATTGCGGAAAATCTCGGTGGTCATTATCAATAGGGGGGCGCGGGGGTTGATATTGACGTCGCCGGTAATAATGCCTACTTTACCGGGAAACAGGAGCTCGAATTCACGGAATTTCTGGTTGGATAATGCTTTTATAGGGGCCGTATAAATGACGCCCCGTTCGCGGGTCAGGCTTTCCTTGATGAGGTATTCGGCAATAAGAGTTTTGCCTGTACCGGTGGGCGCTGATACCAGCACGGACCGGTCGGCTTCGACGGCGGCAATGGCGTCTTCCTGAAATTTATCCAGTTTAATGTCTTTTCCTTCAAAATCTATCATGTCTTCTCGTCACTTCATCATTCATCGTTCATCATTCATCATTTTCATCCAGTTCCCCTGCCAGTTGGCCGCAGGCGGATTTGATATCCCTGCCTTTGGACCACCTGGTAATAACGGTATATCCTTTTGAATGGAGGTAATCGCTGAAAATTTCCACATCCCCCGGGTCCGGCGTCTCGAAACCGATACTGCCGTTGGGATTGAAGGGGATCAGGTTGATTTTGCAGGGGATGCCCCTCAGCAGGTTGGAGGTTAAGCGGGCATGGTCAAGGGAATCGTTTACCCCTTTTATGAGAACGTATTCAAAGGTAATGCGATGCCTCCTATCGGCCGCGGCGGCCCTGAAATAGTCCAGTATGTCCGGGAGTTTTTCTTTCCGGGAAATAGGCATCAGGGCTTCCCTTAACACAGTTTCCGGGGCGTTGAGGGAAAAGCTGATCTTCACCCTGGGGAAATCTTTTTCAAAGCGCCGGATTTTTTCCAGGATGCCGGCAGTGGACAGGGTGATATTGCGGGGTGAGATGCCGATTCCTTTTTCAGAGGTAATAATGTCCAGGGCTTGTTTCAAGTTTTCATAATTCATTAGCGGTTCGCCCATGCCCATGAGCACGATATTCATTTTGCCCGTGTAGCCGGGTATTTCTTTTTCCAGGGATAGGACTTGCGACAGGATTTCTCCCGGGGACAGGTTACGTTTGAAACCCATTCGGCCAGTGGCGCAGAACCGGCAGTTGAGGGCGCAGCCCACCTGGGTGGAGATGCAAAAGGTGTAATGGTCTTTTTCTTTTATCAGCACGGCTTCGATCCGGTATCCGTCGGTCAGTTCGAAAAGTATTTTTTTAGCGCCGGAGTGGTCTTCTTTTGTATCGATTATTTTGTTTAATGAGGCGTCGTATTGTTTTGCCAGGGCGGCGCGGGTGGGTTTAGCGATATTGGACCAAGCGTCGATATCCCGGATGTTTTTTTCGTAGAGCCACTGGAATATTTGAGAGGCGGTAAATTTTTTTATCCCGGCGGCGTTGAGTTCTTCTTTTAATTGTTCATAGGTTAAATCATAAATCCATTTCATACTCGGTTTGAATCCTTCTAAAGAACGAATTTACTGCCGTCTTCCCCGGCAATAATAATGTCCTGGCTGCTGTCATCGATGCCGGCGAAGAAATAATGTACATCATAGTCTTTTAACTGCTGCACCGAGGCCGCCTTGGCGTAAAATTTCATTGTCTCTTCTTTTTTTAAGGCTTTATCGAGATTCCTTTTGACTTCCACGATATGGGCGGTCCTAGAATCTTCATCCAGCAAGATCAGATCGATCTCATTTTCGCCTTTCCGGTCCCAATACCTGCCCACGGCAGTGAATTGGAGGTGGAAAGGGTTTAGCTCTATAAAAATTCTTTTTATTAATTTCTCCAGTTTAACGCCTTCGTACCTGGGCAGGGAGGCCCATATTTTTTCGAAGGCATTTTCTTCCCGGTGGAGTTCCCGCAGCGCCTGGTATCGATTGATGAAGCAAAACCAGAATTCGAAAAAATTATCGGCGAAATAGTATCTCTGGAGGGCGCTTTTGGCGGTTTTCTCGAAAATAGGTTTCTCCCGTTTGACCAACCGGTAAATGCTTTCAAGATTATGCAAGTAGCCGCCGGCAGACCCGCCGATGGACTGTTCTATTTCATTGCGGGCTCTTTTTCCGGAGGCAATGGCTGAAAGGATGGAGTTATAAATGGAATAATCTTTGCCGAATTCCTCCCGCATCATATTCAAGCCTTCCTCCCAGATCAATTCCTTTTCCACTATTAATTTTTTAAGGGCCTCTTTGAAACTTTTTGCCCCGGTTTCGACGATTTCTTCGTAAAACCTGGGGATGCCGTCGAAAATAGAGAAGCTGTGGAGAAGGTTTTCGCCTGAATAGAGGCCGGTATCTTCCAGGATTTCTTTTTGGGTTTTTATGGGCAGGTAACCGAGTTCGATAAATTCCGACGCCCGGCCGAACAGCGGTTCCCTGGAGCCGGTGAATATTTTTTCAATGAGCGAGTATGAAGAACCTGCGAAGATGAGTAGTAAGGAGGAGGTTTCCCTGTTTAAATCGAAATGTTTTTGTAAATCGGAAAAGGCAGAGGGGTTAATGGAGAGGAAATTCTGTACTTCATCGAAAAACACGACGAGTTTTTCTTCTTTCGCTTTATGAAACAGGAAATCGATCAATTGGGAGAAGTGAGAGAATTCGCCGTGGACTTTGCCGATTTTGGTATTTATTTCTTCTGACCATTCCCTGATGAGTTCCGGCGTCTTTTTTTTGCCTACGAAGAAGTATAGGAATGGGGTTTCTTTATAGGCTTCGAGGACCAAGCGTGTTTTGCCGATTCTTCTTCTTCCGGCCAGGACAATGATGGAGGACCGGTGGGCCGACTTGCCGGATTCATCTTTGATGCGTATCAGTTCGCGTTCCCTGTCGTAGAACTTCATTTAGCAACCTCGCAATGGGTATTGCCGCAACGGCCATTGCTGCAATGGCCGTTGCAAAACTTACCGGTTGTATAATAAACCACTACCATGCAAATGTCAAGAACTTGTTTGCTGATCCCCCAGCCAACTGACGATATATTCGCTACGTTCCGGCAATGACAGACCGGCGGGAGGTATGATTTTCCATTTGCCGCGGAGATCCATTTCTTTGGCAGAAAGTTCGAAATGGCACATGGCAATGCCCATGTCCAGGCGCTGTAAATCGGCGGTGTTAAATTTTTCCCCGCTTCTTTCATAGCCTTTGCTGCGCTGCAAATATAAATGAAATACAGGTTTCCACGACTCTTTGACAATGCGCCAGGGCTGTTTGTTGGAAGCGGAAGGGGCGATGCGCACCATTTCCAGGGGCAAGGCGTAAGCGCCGGCAACCCCGGCAGACAGTGGGGTATTAAACGTTTCATGGAAAAACAGGGCCTCCCAGGGATGGCGCATTTTAGAACCTGCCCCCCATCGCACCAAACGTTCCGTGACGCTGCGCTTTTCAGCGATGTACCCCACCGGCGACACGGCGGGAACCGATTCGTCCTCCGCGGCTTCGATCTTTTTTGAAAAATTGCTGTTATTAAAGGTCCCGCCCAGCCAGCAAGTGCCCAATCCGAGGTCGGTGGCAAAAAGAATAATGCGTTCCATCATGTATCCATAATCTTCCAGGTTTTTTTCAGAGTGTTTGACCGCGCCGACGATGAAACCGCGGGCCCCCCTGATAAAACCGTATGTGCCCAGTCCTTTTAATGTTTCGCTGTCCCCCGCTTTGGCGGCGACCAATGAAAAACGGGCTGATGAGGCGAAAGGCCCCACATTATTCCCTGCCATGAAAGCCGTTAATTGCTTTTGTATGTCCGCATCCAGGGCTTGGTCCCGGTAACTTCGCCGGGATGACCTCTGTTTAATGATTTCTGTAACCGGTTTACTGTATTGCATACCTGCCTCCTTCACTAAATTACCTGTGCAATTTAAGTTAGGGATCGATTTTATCATAAGCAGGGATATTTCTAAAGAAAATTAAAATTTGTTCTATTTATATCCGGTAATTCTGTTTTTGGCCTAAAAAAAAGATTTTAATTGGGCAGGCGCTCCAAAAGGCTTGTATAAATGGTTAAATGATTGTATAATTGCTTCCGATAGTAAAAGGATGCGCCCGTAGCTCAAAGGATAGAGCGGTAGACTTCGAATCTGCGCGTTGGGGGTTCAATTCCCTCCGGGCGCGCTTACTTTCTTTTTTAAAGGGCTTATGGTAATATCTTTGCAGGAGGTTTCACATGTCTAACAATATATCCAGACGAAGCTTTTTTAACAAATCCATCGGACTTGGAGCAGGTTTGCTCTTTTTTAAAGACCTTAAAATCTATTCCAGCGGCGGCAAAATCGGCAAAACCCCCATCATTATTACCGACCATACCAACGAGACCGGGCAGAACGCCATGAAAGCGGGCTGGGAAATCCTGGCCAACGGCGGCGCCGCCCTGGACGCCGTGGAAAAATCCACCAATATCGTGGAAGTGGACCCGGAAGATGTGACTGTCGGATACGGCGGCCTACCCAATGAAGACGGCGTGGTGCAACTGGATTCCTCTATCATGGACGGGAAAACCTACAGCGCCGGCGCCGTGGCCTGCCTGGAAAATATCAAAAACCCATGCTCCGTAGCAAGGATCATCATGGAAAAAACCGACCATGTCCTGCTGGTGGGCAAAGGCGCCCTGGAATTCGCCAAAAAATGGGGTTTCAAAGAGGAAAACCTGCTGACCGACAAGGCAAGACAAATCTGGCTGAAATGGAAAGAGAACCTGAACCCGGACGACGATTGGGGCGCGCCGGATCATTTACGGGGCCTGCGCGACCTACCGCAGCAAAAACTAAGCGCCTTGCGCCGCGCGGCTGAAGCCCAGGGCATCGATTTTACCTACGGCACCACCAACCACCTAGCAGTCGATAAAAACGGCGATATCGCGGGCATTACTTCCACCAGCGGTCTAAGTTTCAAAATTCCCGGACGCGTGGGCGATTCTCCCATTATCGGCGCCGGGCTTTACGTGGACAACGAAGTGGGCGCCGCCGGCGCCACCGGCAGGGGCGAAGATGTCATCAAATCCTGCGCTTCCTACTACATCGTCATGCGCATGCGCGAAGGCCGAACACCCCAGGAAGCCTGCGAAGACGCCATGAAAATGATCATGGAAAAATACAAAAAGATAAACCCGAACTTCATCCCCAGTGAAAAATTTATCGCCCTGAATAAAAAAGGCGAATACGGCTGCGCCCTCATGACCGGCAAAGACCCGGCCAAAATGGTTGTGGCAAACGGCGACGGCATAAATATCTACTCCGGCAGCGTCGTTTTTAAAAAATAGCCACAAAGACACCAGGGCACAAAGGGACACCAAGAAATTTTATTATCATGCAAATTATAAAGCCGACATTTATGGTGGATAAAGAAAAAGCGCTGAAGAATATTACGCGCATAAAAGAAAAAATTGCGAAATCCCCGGGCGTCCGGTTCCGTCCACATTTTAAAACCCACCAATCGGCCCAAATCGGGGAGTGGTTCCGGGAAATGGGCGTGTCCGCCATTACGGTCTCCTCGGTGGATATGGCTTTATTCTTTGCCCAACATGGCTGGACCGATATTACTATCTCCATCCTGGTCAATCCCCTGGAAATCGAACCGATCATACTCCTGGCTGAAACCGTCGATCTGAACCTGCTGGTGGATTCGGCGGAATCGACGGCTTTCCTGGCGCAACACCTGACTCCAAAACTGACGAAAAGCGTTAAGGTGTGGATTAAAATCGATACGGGATATCACCGCACCGGCATCGAATATGGCCGGACCGCTGAAATTCTCTCCACGGCGAAAGAAATAAAAAAATCCCGCGGACTTCATTTCCAGGGTTTGCTGACCCATTCGGGCCACTCTTACAAGGCCAAATCACCGGGAGAATTAACGGCGATCTACAATGATACGGTTACCAAAATGACGGTGGTCCGGGAATATTTAAGGGAAAATGGCGTAACCGGCGTTGAGATTTCCATCGGCGACACCCCCACTTGCAGCGCCGTGGATACATTCTACGGTGTGGATGAGGTGCGCTGCGGGAATTTTGTTTTTTACGATGTCATGCAAATGGCTATCGGTTCCTGCAAAGAAGAGGATATCGCCGCGGCCGTGGCCTGCCCCGTAATTGCCTGCTATCCCCAGCGTAATGAAATCGTTATCTACGGCGGCGCGGTTCATCTCTCAAAGGAATTTATAACGGATGAAAAAGGGCGAAAAATATACGGCCTGGCGGCTTTGCCCAATGAAAGTTCCCCACGCTGGGGACCTTCCCTCAATGACACTTACGTCTCCGCCCTCTCCCAGGAACACGGTATTATTAGAACCACCGAAGCGTTTAGTCGCCGGGTCCGGGTGGGAGATATCGTAATGATTTTACCGGTCCACTCCTGCCTGGCGGCCGATCTGATGCGGCATAATCTGTTGCCCACGAATTACACGAATTAACACGAAACCTTAGAATAATGCGTCGATATCGCCGGCCCCTTCGCGGATGATCACAGGCGGGTCCACGGAAAAATCCACTATTGTCGAAGGTACATTCGGCATCGCCCCGGCATCCAGGAGCAGGTCGATATCGTAGCGATACCGTTCGGCGATTTCATCGGGATCAGTGGAATAATCATCCGTTTCCTTGGGGACGCTGGCGCTCAAAAGCGGCCGGCCCAGTTCCGTCACCAGGCTGCGCGCCACTTCGGAATCAGGGACGCGAATCCCAATGGTTTTCCTTTTTTCAAGAATTCCCCTGGGCACTTCTTTGGAAGCGGGCAGGATAAACGTATATTTCCCGGGCAAGACGCGCCGCATGATGCGGTACACATTGGTGGGTATATGCGCCCACCTGGCTATGTCTGTCAAATCGGCAAAGATGAAACTTAATAATTTATGGTTGGATACTTGCTTGATTTTGAAAATCCTGGCAACCGCATCCTTGTTTAAGATATCTGCTGCTAAGCCATAGATAGTATCCGTGGGGTAGACGATGACCCCGCCCCTTTCGAGTATTTTAACCGCGTGGAGGATCTGCTTCCGGTGCGGCGTATCGACATAAACTTTCTGTACTTCAATTGCCATCGATTGGTCCTATAAATTTTTTGCCGCCAAGTTTTTTCGCTTTTTCTTCGCGGTCCTTCGCGTTCTTAGCGGCTATTTTCATTGCAGCGTTGAAAATGCTAAAATGGTATTATAGACTATTTTTAGAAAAAATCAATTGTTTTTTCGATCCCGGATTTTCTACGCCCGGCTCTCGTTCCTGCAAAGGTCCCTGAACTCGCAAAAGGAGCAAGTATAGTTTTCATTCTTATAAAAAGCGCCGCCCCTGATATTATCCACCACATACTTGATAATGTCGAGCATTTTGGAGGTATCAAGGTCTGAAGCTTTGACGGAGACCTTCTGGTCCTTTATGCCGGTAGTCCCTTTTGCATAGATAATCCGGAACCTCAACTGCGTGATCACATCGCCGAAACTTTTTTCAAAAATATGCCTGTAAATCTGCATTTGTAAATAAGATTCCTTTATCCGGTTCCTGGACCATTTGGCCGTGGTGGTTTTGAAATCCGTAATACTGAAATCCGTCTCTACCAGGTCGATAATGCCTTTCAATTTGACATCCAGGTCGGGTAACTCTACCACCAGTTCTTTTTCCACCATCAGCGGGTTGATTTCCGCCGCGATATCCTTCAAGAAGTACCTTACAAATGCCAGTCCCCTTTTGAGGGTTTCAGCCTCGGGAGCGCTCCAGGCGACTGTCTGTTTCTTTTGACTTTCCCGGAACTGCTCTTCGAAGCGTTTTAACAGGTCTTCCTTTGCCGGTTCCTTGCCGCTGATTTTCTCTTTTAAATAATATTCCACGATGGAATGAAAAATAGTCCCCAGGAATACTTTATCGTTTACAGGGGTTTTGATTTCCCGGACATAGGAATAATAAAATTTTTTCGGGCAGGTTTGGTACACTCGGATCTGGCTGTACGAGATATACTCCTTGGGGAGATTCATTAAATACGTAACAACGGATTAAACCTGGATACCCGCCTTGCGGAGCCGGAGTGTGACCCGTGATTTGTACCTGGAAGCGGTCTTCTTATGAATCGTCCCTTTGTTGACGGTTTTGTCGATAATAGACATAACGGTGGGGAACAGCGCTTTTACCGCATCGCCTTCAGCCGCTTCCAGCTTTTTATTTAATAGTTTGATCCTGTTTCGCATCTTCGAGCGATTCATGCGATTAATAAGGTTTTTCTTCTCATCGCGCAAGTTCTTTTTAATAGCTGACTTGTGATTTGCCATTCATTTCCTCCAGAAATAAGTTTTAATCATACAGGAAAAATTATGTTTTGTCAATCCCAGACTCCTGATTTTATTCCTTCGACATCCAGGGTTACAAATTTCATACCCCGCTTCTTGCAAAATTCAAGAATTTTTTCCCTGTCTTCCAGGATGCGGGGGAAATTTTGGGCCGGGGTTTCGATGCGGATACCGTCCGGGATATAGCGCACCTTGACCGGGAAAATTCCCTGCCCCACAAAATAGGCTTCGATTTCATCGAAACGTCTCAATGTTTTTTCATCCAGCCGGGAATTGTAAGGGAACCGCGTGGCCAGGCAGGCGGAAGAGGTTAAATAATATTCCTCTACCTGGAGGGTTTCTCTTAAAAAAGAGATGATTTCGGCTGAGGCGATCCCGGCTTCCAGCAGCGGGGAGACGACGCCCAGTTCTTCGATGGCTTTCATACCGGGCCTGTATTCATCCAGGTCGGAAAAAGTTGTGCCGTCGAGAACGGACTCAATACCCAATTGTTTTGCTTCGGCTTTCAGGGCGGCGAAGATTTTTTTCTTGCAAAAATAGCAGCGGTCTTTGGGATTTGACATTACTTTCGCTTCGGAAGCGATATCGATCTCCAGCCGGCGCAGGTTAAAATCAAGGCGACTGCAAAAATAGGCTACCCTCAGGGCGTCGTTTTGGGTGGAGAAAATACTTCTGACATTAAAAGCAGTCACATTTTCTTTCCCCAGGGTATCGACGGCGGTTTTTAACAGGAAAAAAGAATCCTTCCCGCCGGAAAAGGCTACCACGACTTTCCCCAGCGCCTGTAACCGCGCCTTAACCTGTTGTATCTTGTTATTTAAGTTGTTCATATTATTTGGTTCCATTTTTTCGAAAAACCGTCAGAACCCTTTTGAAAAAGGGTTCCGACACCTCCTAAAACTTTTCATTATTATCCTTTAACAACTACCAACGGGATCATCCGCGCTACTTTCTCAGAAATCCCGGCCCCCACGGTCACTTCAATCACATCATCGATCTCTTTATAAGCCTCGGGGATTTCTTCCTTTAATCCCTTCTTCGAATGCGTGAACACCAGGATATTTTTTTCTTTCAGTTGGTCCCGGACATTGATATTCAAAGCAAACTTAACCGCTTTATGACGACTGAGCCTCCGCCCGGCCCCGTGCGCCGACGTACCGAACGAAACATCCATGGCTTTCTGCGTTCCCCGCAGCACATAAGACGCCGTCCCCATACTGCCGGGAATCAACACCGGCTGCCCCACCCGCCGGTACTCCACCGGGACTTCCATATGCCCTGGCGGGAAAGCACGGGTAGCCCCTTTGCGGTGCACCAGGAGCAGTTCCTTTTTCCCTTGCACCATATGATGTTCGAATTTGGCTATATTATGGGCCTGGTCGTAAACCAACCGGAACCCCAGTTTCGCCGCCGAACTTTTGAAGAAATGCTCGAAAATAGCAATCACATCTTCCATTAACAAATGGCGGTTGGCCCAGGCGAAATTGGAAGCCGCATTCAACGCCTGCAAATAATGCTTGCCTTCTTTGGAAGCAATTTCCGCGAATATCAATTGCGGGTCTTTAATATTCGATTTGGACAACCGGTCCAGGTTCTTTTTCCGTATTCGTTCGATAAAATCCGTGGCCACCTGGTGGCCGAACCCCCGTGAACCGCTGTGAATCATGAGGGAAATATTGCCTTTTTTTAAACCGAAAGCGTCGGCCGCTTCCTGGTCGTATATTTCGTCGATCACCTGGATCTCGATGAAGTGATTGCCTCCACCCAGAGAACCTACCTGGGTTTTTCCCCGTTCGATGGCGCGGTCGCTGATGATTGCCGGTTCGTCGAACTCCAGTTTCCCTGAAGACTCGATGAAACGCAAATCTTCCTTATTGCCGGCAAAATTTGTCACAATCTCTTCGGCGCCGTTTTTCAATATCCTTGAAAACTCTTTCTGATTCAGTTGGTGGTTGCTTTTATCCGTGAGGCCGGTGGGGATATCCCTTAAGATAGAGTTGCCCAGGGATTCCCTGTATTTTTCCAAATCCCCGGCCGCGATATTGGTGGTTATGAGCCGGACGCCGCAGTTGATATCGTAGCCGACGCCGCCGGGCAGCACGATCCCCGAATCCGCCGGGAAAGCCGCCGCCGCGCCGATGCAGAACCCGTAACCGTAATGAATGTCCGGCATGGCAAAGGAGCGGGATACGATGCCGGGCAAGGCGGATACATTGATGACTTGTTGAATCGACTCATCATCAATGGCGGTTTTTAAAATCTCCTCGGTGGCAAAAATTTCGGCGTCGACATTCATGCCCCTATTTTTGCTTTTTTCCAGCACCCAGCGATGGGACGATACTTTGCTAAACTCTTTTAGCTCCATCCTGTTTTACTCCCTTTCCTCCCGGGGCTTTGTTCGGCTGCGGCGAGTGGGGAGCATGCGACGCGTGGCCGCCGTGGGATGCGTGGGTGGAAGCCGAATGGGCGTGCTTTTGCTTGGACAGGTTTTCAATGTGGTCATTGACCATTTTCACTAAGTTAAGGCTTTTATCTCTAAAATAATTAAATTTTACTTCGGTAATGTATTTCTCGTCTAACCCGACGTACAGGTGATCCATGAGTTCCGCCAGGGAGCCCCTCGACCGCCTGCAAAACTGGATGTTTTCTTGAAAATGATACCGGCCATGGCCTTCGGCGATGTTTCCTGAAACCGATCTTGCCGCCCGGATCATTTGATCCACCAGCCTGTATTTTTCTTCGTCGGGGAACTCTTTTACCAATAGAGAAATCTCCACACGTAATTTCCTGCTTTCTTGCCAAACCTCAAGGGTTTCAAATGTTGTTTTCATTTCTTCGTTCATGTTTACTCCTCGTTATATTTTATATTTTTAAGTTTAATTTCGCATTTTTTATTTCCAATCGTCATACACATTTCACGCCTCATGCCTCATCCGGTTAGACATCGAAAATAATTTCGGCGTATTTGACGCCGTTTTTGTCTTGAACTTCCAGGTTGTGATAGGTCACGGATTTTATTTCCAGTTCAGGTTCCATGGTGCAGGGAATGGTCAGGAAATCAGCCTTGATATGAGTTTCGCTGACTTCTTTGACATCGATACCGGCGGTGATTTTGTTTTCCGTTTGCAGGAGGTAGATGGCTTCGGATAAGAGGTTAACCAGGACATTTTCGCAGCCGTCGCCGTGGTATTCGAAGGGGAGGCGTTGGATTGCCCCCGGTGCAGGGGGCGTCCAATCGTCGTCCCAGTCGCTGAAATACAACAGGTTCAGACCTTTGACGGCGCTTTGAAAAAGACCGGTATACCCGTATCCATGGATACGAATGCCGACATCCGCCGTAGTAGAAAAGGTATCATATGTTCCCATGTTAGCACCGCAATTTGCAATTTATAATGCTTTACTATTGTACCTTTATTGTGAGATGATTACAACCCATAAACTTTAAAAAACTTTTCCTCTCAATCTTCTCTACAATGATCATTGCTGTTCTGAATAAGGGCCGGAGGCGGGAATTGAATTGTTCGCCGAGGTTATTCCCTGGTTGTGTAGACATGGGGGGCCGCCGTGGTAGGTTGTTTTTTTTAAGGAAAAGAAACCGGGCTGTCCCCTAATCATCTGGCAGACACGGGGGTCTGCCCCTTGTATAATATTATATTAATTTTATGTATAAAATTAATATAGGCAATAGACGCGCGAGGTGCAGAAAATATGACCATAATACATTTTTTGATCGGCAAGAGGCAGCTCCCTCTCTTTCCCATATGCCTTAGTCG
>JAPKZK010000180.1 GCA_026393835.1 Candidatus Aminicenantota bacterium
GGGAACTCGTTTTTATATAATCATAAGGGAAACTGCTTTTTACCGGTTCCCCGGAAAATCGATTCTTCCAGTAGTCCCGCTCCCGGGTGTTTTGCGCCGCTGCAACTTTTAACTCTCTTAAATCTCTGTTCATTATTCTTATCTTCAAATTATCCTGGCATTAATTGGTTTACACCGACACCGTGTCATATTACACACGCTCCGTGTCATCTGGCACAAGCCCCGTGCCATCATGCACAAGTGCCGTGTCATCTGGCACAAGCCCCGTGCCATCATGCACAAGCGCCGTGTCATCTGGCGCAGGCCCCGTGCCATCATGCACAAGCGCCGTGTCATCTGGCACAGGCCCCGTGCAATATAACTCAGGCGCTGTGTCATCTGGCACAAGCCCCGTGCAATCATGCACAAGTGCTGTGTCATCTGGCACAAGCCCCGTGCGATCTTGCATAAATGCCGTATCATTTGACACGAGCCCTGTGCCACCTGGTTTAGGCGCGCTGCCATCCGGCGCAAATACCGTGGCAGAGAAAATCTATATTCACAATTCGAAATCGATTTCGGGAACATGTGACTCCGGTATCAATAATCGCTGCGATATATGAATATCGCTTAACCTGGTATCTTTATTTTCTATCACCTGGCGGATAATCTCGATAAAATGGTTTAAAAACGCCTCGGCTGTGGAGAATTTAAACAATTCGGTGGAATATTCCAGCATGAACTGTATCCCGTTTTCCAGCCGGTTGGCCCACAACAGCATGTCGAACTTGGCGTTGCGGTACCGGTGCTGGTAGAATTTAAACAAGAGCCCCGGCGCTTCCAGCGCCGGGTGTTCATAATTCTCTACGTTGATGCAAATATCGAAGAGAGGGTTCCGGGAAGAAGCGATTTCCAGGTTCAATAATTTCACCAGCATCTCAAACTGCACGTCCTGGTTTTCAAAAACCTGGAGTGTTGAGGTTTTTACTTCCTGTAATAATTCCCTGTATGTCATGTGGGGACGGGGGAAATTCCGCATCGGCAACATGTTGACAAACATACCGATCATTTCCCGCAAGTCGGGGTGAGGTCGTCCCGCCGCGGTGCTGCCGATGACAATGTCGCTCTTGCCCGTATACCTGGACAACAATATATTTAAAACGGTTAACAAGCTCATGAATAGGGTTACGCCTTCACTGCCGTTTATCTCTAAAAACCGTAACGCCTCTTCTTCGGGTAAATGAAACTCAAGGAAAGAGCCTTTGAATTCCAGCGACTTCGGCCTGGGATAATCCGTGGGAAAATTCAACGCCGGGACGCCATCTGAAAATGTTTTTAGCCAATACCCCGACTGCCCGGCGATTCTCCCTGACCTGGACAGTTGGTTCTGCCACTGGGAGAAATCCCTATACTGTATCCTCAGGGGCGGCAATTCTTCGCAGTTGTACAACCCGATCAGCTCTTTAAGCAATATCGCGTATGCCGTGGCGTCGCAAATAATATGGTGGATATCGAACAACCAGAGGTATTTGTCCGCGCCGCTTTTAACGATCTCCAGCCGCATCAGGGGCGCACGGGTTAAATCGAAAGGCTGGATAAACCCGTCAATGACAATTCCAGGATCGCTGTCGAGAAGTTCCCGGTATTGGATGCGAAAATCAACATCCCCAGGCCGCCGCACCACCTGTACCGGTTTCCCGTCCACCAGGCAAAAGGCTGTACGCAAACTTTCATGTCTCCCTATGAGGGTTTCGAAGGCATGTTCAAAAATTTGTACCTGGTTAAGGTCCAGTTTCCCTTCAATTTCCATGACGACCGCTATGTTGTAAAATACGCTCTCCGGCCTCAGTTGCTGCAAGAAATACAACCGCTCCTGCGCGGAGGAGAGGGGGTAATATTCCCGCTCTTCTACGGACTCGATGGCGTAATAATTAGCCTCCCCGGCATTTTTAACGGTTTCTGCCAACCCCTGGATGGTGGGCGTAGTGAAAAGATGGGTTAAGGTCAGTTCTGCATTAAAGGCTTTGCGAATTTCCGCTATCATGGTGAGGCCTTTTAACGAATCTCCACCCAATTCGAAGAAATCGTCTCTTATACCGATGCCGTCGATGCCGAAAAATTGCTTCCAGATGGAGACGAGGGTCTCCTGGGTCTTGTCGGTCGCAGCCGCATAAGGGGCGCTTAATTCGGGCCGGGGTTGAAAATGGCCAGCAAAGATTTCCTGCAATGCGGGCGCTTCGCTGTCCCGGTTTTCATGCCCGGACAGGGATCCCAATTCGTTCCCTCCGAAGGAACGGGGCGCGAAACTCTGCCGCTCAAAGGGATAGGTGGGCAAAGAAATACGCCGCCTTTTCTCGCCCCGGTTATACCCGGCCCAATCGATGCTTACCCCATACTGCCACATTTGAGCTAATTTCGCCGCCAGGAACCGGTCGTCGGCAACCTGCTCGTTGGGATGGCGCGTAAGATTGAGCACGGGTTGCGTGCTCTTTTTCCGCGGGTGGCCGTACTGGCGCACCAGGGTGCTTAATACCCGCCCCGGCCCCACTTCGATAAATATTGCCCGGGGTTCTTTCTTCAATATCTCGGTTATGCCGTCGTAAAACCTTACGGTATCCCGTAAATGCCGTGCCCAATAAGTAGGTTCCGAAGTTTCCACCTCGCGGATCCACTGCCCGGTGACATTGGAAATATAAGGCAGACGCGGTTTTTTTGCTTTTATTTTCGCTGCTTCGCGGGTAAAGGGTTCTAAAATGGCTTCCATCATATGGGAATGAAAAGCATGGGATGTATGAAGGGGACGTGTCTCATATCCCTTTCGCTTCATCTGCTCGGCAAATGCGGCAACGGCTTGATGTGGACCCGATATCACGCAATTGGTGTGGCCGTTGACCGCCGCCAGGCATACCTGGTCAGTCAAATATGGCAGGATATCTTTCTCCGCGATATTCACGCTGAGCATGGCGCCCGTGGGCAATTGCCGCATCAGGCTTCCCCTGAGGGTCACGAGCTTTAGGGCTTCTTCCGGTGTAAATACGCCGGATAAACAAGCGGCGGTGTACTCCCCGATGCTGTGCCCGATCATGGCCGCGGGTTCAACGCCCCAGGTTTGTAATAACCGGGCTAAAGAGTATTCGAATATAAACAGTAAAGGTTGCGCGATTTCGGTGTAGTCGATCCGTTCGTCGACTTCGCCGGTTGCTGAAGAATCCGCAAAGGAATCTACTGCAGAATGGTCAAGGGATGGCCAAAGAATTTTGGCCAGGGGGTGGGGGGAAATGGTTTTTAATATGTCGAAGCATCGATCAAAGGTTTCCCGGAACAAGGACTCGGTCTTGTACAGGTCAATTCCCATGTGGGTATACTGCGATCCCTGCCCGGAAAACATGAAAATCACCGGCAGGCCCTCTTCCATCGAAGATAGCACCTGGAATTTGCTCAAACTACCGTCTTTTAAATCGCTAACTACATCCATAAGGGTTTCGCCAACGGTAAAGCCCCTATATTTTAAGGTCTTTCTGCCAACTTGCAACGTATATGCCGCATCCGCCGGGTCGATCCCGGGGTTTGTCTCCAGGTAATGGGCAAGGTTCTCCCTCATCCTCCCTAAAGCCCCTTGCGTCCGAGCGGATAACAAAAACAGCCGGTTATTCCTTTGTTCCCCCGGCGATTCCTTACAGCCTTGCATAGTTGTGGGACTTTCCTCCAATATTGCATGTGCATTGGTGCCGCCGATACCGAAAGAACTGACCCCGGCCCGACGGGGGGAATCCCCCCTTTTCCACTCTTTCAATCGTGTGTTGACATAAAACGGGCTGTTTTCAAAATCGATTTTGGGATTGGGGGTTTCAAAATACAAGCTTGGTGGGATCAGCCGGTGTTCAAGGGCCAGCACCACTTTGATGAATCCGGTTATTCCCGCCGCATTGCCCAGGTGGCCCAGGTTGGATTTCACCGAACCGAGAGCACAGAAATGTTTTTTGGCGGCGCCGAAAGCCAGCTTTAATGCTTCGATTTCAATGGGGTCCCCCAATGCCGTACCAGTACCGTGGGCTTCGATAAAAGAGATACTTTCCGGTTCGACTTCCGCCGCTGCCAGCGCCGTCCGGATAACTTCCGCTTGCCCTTCTACACTGGGGGCCGTATAGCCGATTTTCCTCCGGGCGTCATTGTTGATGGCCGTTCCCTTCACCACCGCGTAAATATGATCGCCGTCGTGCAGCGCGTCTTCCAGCCGTTTCAATAGCACCGCCGCGGTTCCTTCGCCTACCACTGTTCCTGCGGCCCGTGCATCGAATGTACGGCAGTGCCCATCAGGGGAATGAATCATGCCGTCCTGGTATAGATACCCTGCTTTGCCCCCCCCATCCAGGGAAACACTCCCGGCCAGGGCCATATCGCATTCTGCATTCAATAATCCCTGGCAGGCCAGGTGAATCGCCACCAACGAAGAAGAACACGCGGTCTGTACCGTCAACCCCGGCCCCTTTAAATTCAAATGGTACGAGATACGCGTACTAAAAGCCGAACTGCTGTTTAAATTAAATACATCAAACTGCTGGGAAAGTGAACTGCCCCGGTTAAATACATCAGCCAACCAGGCGATATTGGGCGATGCGGCCGAATAAACCCCTATTAAATCCGGATATATATCGGGATTATACCCTGCATCCTCTAACGTCGCCCAGGCGCACTCATGGTAAATGCGAAGCTGCGGATCCATGATTGCGGCTTCCACTGGGGTATAATTGAAAAATGCCGGATCGAAATATTCCGCGCCATCCAGGTAACCTTTGGCTTTTATATAAAGGGGATTGGCCAATAACTGCGGCGACACACCAGCCTCTTCCAGTTCCCGGACACTAAAAAACAAGATAGATTCCACGCCGTTCTTTAAATTTTCCCAGAAACGCTCGATGCTCCCGGCGCCGGGAAACCTACCGGCCATGCCGATTACCGCGATTTCCAGGCCGGTTCCCACCGGTTCGTCTTTCGGTCCCATTGGTGTTTCATTCATGTCATTTATGTTGTCAGTCATAGTCATTGGTCCCAACTCCTTCCTTTCTTGATTTTCCGGAGGCGTCGCGCTTTTCCTTTCTTTACTTCCTCATCTCGGTCTGTGAATCCCGGCGTAATCCCCTCTTCCGTCTCCTCCCGGGTCAAATACCTCGCCAGGTCGGCAATAGTGGTGTAACGGAACATGTCCACCACCGGTATATTCTCCTGGAGAAACCGGTTCAAATTGTCGTTTACACGGATAACATCCAGGGAATTGCCGCCTACATTGAAAAATTTATCATGGACGCCGATGATCTCCACGCCCAGCACTTCCCGCCAGATGCCGGCGATTAGTTGTTCCATCCTTGTACGGGGCGGTACATAATCGGTTTCACGCTGCAAGTCGGAATCCGATGGTATGGGCAGCGCTTTCGTATCCAATTTTCCGTTAGGGGTGAGAGGTATCTTCTCCAGGAGCACGAAAAAGGAGGGTACCATATAATCGGGCAGACCGGCGGATAAATATTCTCTTACTTCAGACGTGGATAAATCTCCCGCGGGAACAATATAGGCGCAAAGGTATCTAGCTCCGGCGGTATTCAATCTTGTCATCACAATAGCCTCTTTGACAGACTCATGATCCAGTAACCGGTTCTCGATCTCCGCCAATTCGATGCGGAATCCCCTGATTTTGAATTGCTGATCTATCCTGCCCAGGAACTCGATAATATAGGCCCCTTGTGCTGTGGGGTCCGGCAGCCAACGTGCCAGGTCGCCGGTGCGGTAAAGGGGGCCTCCGGCGACCAGAAACCTTTTTGAATAAGGGTTTCTAGACTTCCCAAAACTTTTATTAATGAATTTTTCCGCGGTGAGCTCCGGGCTGTTGAGATAACCCAGGGAAACGCCATCTCCTCCAACATACAACTCCCCACACACTCCGATGGGCGACAACCGGTTGTTCCTATCATAAATATAAGCGGTACTGTTGGCAATCGGGCGTCCAATGGGTATTCCTTGCTCAAATTCTTTTTCGATTAAATAAGTGGTGGAAAAGGTAGTGTTCTCCGTGGGACCATATCCATTAATGATTCTCAAATATGGGAATTGCCCCCTCACCCGATTGATATGCCCCGGAGATAACACATCACCCCCCACCAGTAAATAACTCAAGGACGCGAATAGTTCGATATTCTGCTGCAGCAACTGGTTAAACAACGGCGCACTGAGCCAGAGAGTATTAATGCGAAAGTCCATTAACGCATCGCCTAATCGCCGGGTATCTAAAATGACTTCCTTTCCCACCAACGCCAATTGTCCACCGTTAAGCAAGCTTCCCCAGATTTCAAAGGTAGTGGCATCAAATACCGGCGCCCCGGTCTGCAGAATCCGGGTTTCCCCTGTTAAAGGTACAAAATTAGTATTCTTAACCAGCCGCACTACATTGCGGTGGGTAACCACGACACCCCTGGGTTTCCCGGTCGAACCGGAAGTATACATGACATAAGCGAGATTTAAGAAATTGGAAGCGAGGAAGCGAGGAAGCGAGGAAGCGAGGAAAAAGCAAGAAAACACAAATTCCGCGCTTCCGCTCTTCCGCTCTTCCGCTCTTCTTATCATTATCTTTGTTCCACTGTCTTTCAACATATAATCGATTCTTTCCTGCGGGTACTCCGGATCAATGGGCAAATAGGCGGCCCCGGCTTTCAATATGCCCAATATACCGATAATCAAATCGATCGACCGTTCCATCATAATACTTACAATATCGTCCGCCAGGACGCCCTTTTCAATTAACAGCCCGGCCAATCGACCCGATTGTTCATTCAATAAGCGGTAGCTCAGACTGACATTATTGTCCGTGTTTGTCCGTGTTCTTCCGTGGCTAAAAACCGCAATGCGGTCATGCGCCCGTTCCACTTGCTCCTCGAACAATTGCGGGATGGTCTTGTCCGTCGGGTATTCCACCCCGGTATTATTGAAATCGAAAAGAATCTTTTTCTTTTCTTCCGGCGAAATAATTTCTATTTCCCATAGTTTCTGTAGAGGATTTTCCAGGATAGAAGAGAGAATACGGTTA
>JAPKZK010000173.1 GCA_026393835.1 Candidatus Aminicenantota bacterium
TACTATTACCTGGCTTTTAATAAAGAGAAAAAAGCCAATATACCGGTAATCAGTCTTGCCTTATTAACGGATGATAATGAGAACTACAGGCCTGATGAGTACCTGTTCAGTCTATTTGGATTCGAACTGCGGATGAAAATCCCTATTATAAAGATACTCGATTACCGGTCGGAGCCTGGGCTGCGGAAGAAACTTGAAACATCGACGAACCCGATGGTTATGGTGGTAAATGCGCAATTGAAGAGCCATGAAGTAAAAAGCTCGGATAACGCCAGGAAATTCGAAGTCACCAGGGAATTAATAAGGCAGTGTTATGCGCACGGATACTCCAAAGAAACAACCCATCTCATGATGAATTTTTTCGATTGGGTAATCCGTTTGCCGGAGGGTTATAAGGAACAAATAAAAGAAATCATGAAAGAAACAGAGGAGGAACATAAAATGGAATATGTCGCGAGTTGGGATAGAGACATGGTAAGAAGCGCCACGAAAAAAGGGCTTGAAAAAGGAATGGAAAAAGGAATGGAAAAAGGATTGGAAAAAGGATTGGAAAAAGGATTAGAAAAAGGAATGGAAAAAGGGCTGGCAGAAGGACTGAAAAAAGGACTTGAAAAAGGATATGCAAAAGGGCTGCGTGAAAATGCAAAGGAAACCGCCGCCAGGATGTTGGAAGACGGCCTGCCTATAGAAACGACAGCGAAATACACCGGGCTTTCAGTCGCGGAAATAAAGAAAATGGCGCCGAAATCCCATTGAGAATAAAATAACCCAAACCCCAACGGGGTATATGAGCCGAGAGAAATGACAGACTGTTGACAATCTCTAGCAGGTAAAGTAAAATAAAACTTCTGAATCTATGAGCGAATTTTCGAGAATATAAAGCAATGAACAGTATCGATTTAAAAGAATTGGCTAAACGAGAAAGCGAACGTGTGGAATGGAAAGAGAACGTCGCCGATATCGAGAGTGTAATAAAAACAATAGTAGCCTTTGCTAACGATTATTCCAACCTTGGTGGGGGGTACGTCGTCTGCGGCGCCAAAGAAGGAAAAGACGAATACGGCTTCCCAATGGTAACATATCAAGGCTTAACAGCCGATAGAATAAAAGAAATCACCGGGAAAGTGTTAAGCGATTGCAGGAATATTGTCGATCCTGAAATCGTTCCCGTCGTTGAAGAACTCCCTGTTCCCGGCGACGAATCCAAACGAATTTTAGTATTTGTTGTTCCTGCTACCAATTACGCCCATACCTACCGCACAAATAAAAAAGACACATCGACTTATTATATTCGCAGCGGCAACAACACAATCGAAGCCCGGAACGGTCTATATCGAGAACTATTACTCAGGAAGCGCCAACTGGAACCATGGGATAAACGAATCAATCCTAATGCAACCATTGAAAACCTGGACCTGCTAATCCTGAGAGAATACTTGCAAGAGATGAAATTGTGGTTTCCCAATAAATCGCTGGAAGACTATATTTCCGATAAAGAAAAACTTTCCGACTTTACCCCCCCCTTAGCCGGTAAGAAAAGCCTGGACACCACGCTTCGACCTAAAAATTTTGCAATTTTAATGTTTGGAAAAAAACCGTTGGAATTTATAGACGGCGCCTATGCCGTTTTTTCTGTTTATAAAGGTCGTGATAGAAGTGAAGCCACCGCGGAGAGATATGAGATAACCGGGACAATTGTTCAACAGGCCAAACGGTTGATCGAATTATTAAACGCCGAATCATATACGGCTTTCGATAAAACAGACCGCATGCCCAACCAGGTAAAATACCCGGATAGGGCCCTTAAAGAAGCTGTTATCAATGCATTGGTTCACCGGGATTATGAATCGGATCAACCCGTGCGCGTAACGATATTTTCAGACAGGATCGAAATATTTTCCCCTGGCGGACTCCCTTTTGGATTGGATAAAGAGAAGTTCAAATCCGGGAAAGCTTCTGCCCATTGGCGGAATCAAACCTTAAGTTATTTATTTAATCGACTGCAACTAGCGCAAGCCGAAGGCCAGGGAATTCCCACCATTTTAAAAACAATGAAAGATGAAGGGTGCCCCCCGCCGACGTTTGAACTGGGACCTGAGAGTATAACATGCATTTTACCCGCTCACCCCAGGCACCAAATTTTGCGGGAGATCGGGGATGTCGAAAATAAAATTATCCTCAGGAACTATCAGGGTGCAAGTGAAAAACTGGAAGAGATATTAGGAAAAGACCCTTACAATTTCAGCGCCTGGGAAGTATTAGATAAGTATCTTCATGAAGCGGGAAAAGATTTGCAAGCGGCCCTTGACAAAACCGGGGATGCGACGGAAAAAGACCGGCTTATACGTGATTTAAACTATTTGCAGGAAATGAAGAACTCCTTAGCGAAAATCACACTTAATAAACCGTCTAAGACGTCCACAAGAAAGTAATTGAAATTATCCCTTTTCCCTTTCTATTTTTATCTTCGCGTCCCTTCGCGCTCTTCGCGGCTAAAAAAAACAGATTGTGAATTCAGGATTTGGCCCCTTTTACAGGAACTCCTTTTTCTGATATGATATCACCTTACACTTTTTAACAAACATGAAAAACAAAGTGGAAACAACATGATTATTGTACTGGTCAACGATACAGTGAAAAAATACCTGCTGAAACTGCCGGAAAACGAGAAAAAACATATCCGCAATAAATTCGAATTCCTGGAAACAGGCATCTGGGACGGCGGCCTGAAAGTCAAAAAACTGAAAGGCCTCTCCGCTAAATACATACTGGAAGCCCGCCTGGACCGCGGAAACCGCATCCTCTTTACCCTGGGCCGCCCCCAGGAAGAAAACCGCACCCTCATCGTCTACGTCTGGGGCATCGTCGAACACGACGACGTCTCAAGAAAAAGTAAAACCATTATCCCCACCAATGTCCCCTTCCTGCAATTCTCGGACTACGAAGAAATCCTGCTGGAAAATATCGATATGGAAACGTTGGACCCGGCCTACTTTACCCAGGAATCGATTACCCAAAAAATAATGGACGAATCCGGCGGCCAGAAATGGTACGCCATGGATGAACCGGAATGGAAACGCATCCGGATGTACCGACGTGACGACCTGGAATTCTTTCTATACCTCTCGCCGGAACAAAAAGAAATACTCCGGACTCCACTCCCCCTCATGATATCCGGCGCCGCCGGCAGCGGCAAAACCACCCTCGCCATCTACTACCTGCTGAATGAAAACCTGGGCCAAAAGAAAAAACTCTTCATCACCTACAACCCCCTACTGAAAAACTATGCCCGGGAGCTTTACCACGGCCTGATGAACCGGCGCCAATGGGAAAAACAACCCCTGCCACCGGAATTTTATACTTTCAGGGAATTGTGCCTGGAAATCATGGGCGAAAACCGGTTTCCTCCCGCGCAAGAAGTCGATTTTAACCGTTTCAAGCAGATGTTGGCCACCTACCCCTCCCGTTCCCCCCTGGATGCCGTCCTGCTGTGGGAAGAAATTCGCGGCATCATCAAGGGCGCGGTGCCCCGCATCGACCTCCATGTGCTGGAAGCCGCCGCCGCCGCCCTGGAAAAAGGCCCCCTCCCCATATCCATGATCAAACCCCTACAAGAACAATTTATCTTTTTTTCCAAACGCGACGCCCTGCAAGCCCCGGACCGCATGCTGCAAAAATACCTCCATACCGACATCGAACATTTCGCCGCCCATATCCAAACCTTTATGGGGATGCCCGAACAGGAAAACCGCCTCGCCTCCATGCTGCGTAAAACCCTCCAGGCCTTGAAAGGCAAAGAAAATATCCCCTATCTTTCCCTTGCCGAATACGAATCCCTGGGCAAAAAAAAAGCCCCCAATTTCAATTTCAACCGCACGGAAATATATTGCATCTTCCAATGGTACCAGGACAAACTGGAAACCGAAAACCTCTGGGACGAAGCCGACCTCATCCCCCAAACGGTCCCGGAAAAATACAACTGCGATATCCTGGTATGCGATGAAGTCCAGGATTTTACCGATACCCAGTTGAACCTCCTCTTCAAATTCGTAAAAAACCCCAATAACATCTTCCTGGCCGGCGATACCAAACAAATCGTCAACCCCAGCAGCTTCCGCTGGGAAGAAGCGCGGAAACATTTCTATGAACGGGGACTTCCGGTGCCGGAATTAAAAATACTCTCCCTCAATTTCAGAAGTTCCGGCAGCATCGTCCAGTTGTCCAACCTGCTGCTGCAATTGAAAGAAAAGTTCATCGGCAAAAAAGCCGAGGAGACCGTCGAAGAATGGCGTTATAAAGGACGCCCCGTAACGGTTATCTCCGGCATCGAGGCGGACGGGCCGGGCGGGATCCTGGAGATTTTAAAAAACGCCGGCGCCCAACGCACGATTCTAACCCGCGGCGACGAAGAAAAAGAAACACTGAAGAAACGCCTGGGAACGGAACTGGTTTTTACCATAAAGGAAGCCAAAGGCCTGGAGTTCGATGCCGTGGTGCTCTGGAAATTTTGCGCCGACCCCTTCTCCGAGGATATCTGGAAAGCCACCCTGGATATCGGCGCCCGGAAAATACATGAAGCCCATATCCGGCATGAGATCGATCTACTTTACGTGGGCATTACCCGTTCGCGCCAGGACCTGTTGATCTATGACGGCCCCACCCCTTCGCGGATATGGCAAAGCGCTGCCATGAGAGATATCGTGTATATTACCGAAGATCGCGATTTTATCCGCGGCGCCTGGGAAACCGTCTCCACGCCGGAAGAATGGGAAGAGCAAGGCCGCTATTATTTTGAGAGAGAATATTACAAAGCCGCGGCAGAGTGTTTTAAAAACGCCGGGAATACTTCGTCTCATACGAACGCCCTGGCCCATTATTTCCGGCAAGCAGGCAATTTCGGCCAGGCGGCCCTACATTTTGAAAAAAACCGCGATAAATCCCGGGCCGCCGAATGTTACGAAAAGGCCGGGGAGTACAAAAAAGCCATTGCCCTGTGGGAACAGTTGCACCAGGGGAAGCGGGTCTTTGACCTTCGCCCCCAATTGCTCAAACAAGAGGGCAATTTTTCCGAAGCCGGCGCCCTCTACCTGGGGCAAGGGAAATACCCGGAGGCGGTGGAATGCTTCAAGACTGCCAGGAAATACCGGCAAGCAGCGGATATCTACCTGGAACACCTAAAGGATGAACAAAAAGCCGCCGAGTATTACGAAAATGCCCGTGATTTCCAGAAAGCCGCCGGGCTTTACCTCCGCTTGAACATGGAGGATAAAGCCGCCGAACTTTACGCCCGGGCTAAAAATTACGGCCATGCCGAAGCCCTCTGGCTTAAGGTGGGGAACAACCGGCAATTACTGGCATTATACAAGGAAACCAACCAGGAAGACAAACTATTCGCCATTTACGAGAAAGAAGGATACTTTGAACAAGCAGTAAAATACTTGAGGAAGGAGAAAATGAATAAAACAGCGCTGCAAAACGAGGCAGAGGAATTTTTTAAACGCAAGGAATATTTCAAGGCGTTAATACGTTTCCATGTCCTTGACGCTCACCAAAGGATCGCCGACTGTTATAAGAAAATGGGAAAGTACAGGGATGCGGCGTTGCACCTGGAGGAGCATTCCGATTTCCAGGCGGCGGCGGTCGCTTATTACAAAGCCGGGGAGTATATCGAGGCTTTTAAGCTGTACGTTGCCCACGAAGACCCGAAAAAAGACTTTGTCATGGCGCGGAAAGTGTTGAAGAAAATCGCCGATAAAAAGGACCTGGAGTATATCGGCATGAAATATTATAAGGATAAAGAATGGGAGCGGGCGCTGTTCATTTTTTCCGAAGCCGGGATCAAACCCGTTTATGAAGGGTTTTGTCACCTTTTCATGGGAGATAAACAAAAAACTTTCAACGTGTGGTGGAAAAAAGCGCTGACCTATTTCAATCTCCATATCATTGCCAATGAGTGTATCGAACACCAGGTATACGAAACCGCCGCGGAATTTTATTTAACCTTGCCTTATTACGGCTGGCACTTCGATTTCTTTTATTTTGAGAGGAGGTCCACGCCGTGGGCCGTCATGGCAACCTATTTCGGTACGCACCCGGGGCTAAAAAAAGAGATGAGCCGTTGGGGCCGGTTCCTGGCGGCCGGGGACATGGAATTAAAAAACAGGGATGAAATCTTCCGGTTCCTTGCGAAGGCCGGGGACTTCGTGGGGATGGTTATTTATACGCTGCGTTCAATTAAGGGCCGCAACGAGAAAATCTACAAAGCCATTCTCCATCATTATAAAAAACAAGCCCCCTCGTTCGAAGAAAAAGGTAAATATGAGAACGCCGCATTCTGTTACTTTATACTGGAACAACCCGAACCGCTGGCCCGTATCCTTTCAAAATTGACCATAACCCCTTTTAATTTCTGTTTTTTCCTGGGGGACAATCTCCCTGAAAGCAAACGGAGAGAGGTTTACCAATGGAGTATCGACAACGACGCCAGGGCTTTTTTGCTGGAGTACCTGGTGGTCCTGGAGGACCGCGCGAAGCTGGAAGAATTGTATAAATATGAAGCGGAACGCAAGGGCGAGAAATACGAAGAAGGCGAATGGGACTGGGAAAGCGAGCGCATTAACCTTTATTTCGAGAAATTCAATAAACAAGGAAAAGATGGTGATTATAGTTTTTTTAATAAGCAGGACATGGAGCGCATTCTGACCATCCTGGAAGAACGGCAGAGTAAAAGATTACAGGAGTAAAGGGCGAAGCCGCATTTTTTCACAATGGTTATTGACAAAAACCAACGGCTGTAGTACAATGCCCCCTTAGATGTAAATAAGAGGTTCGAAATTGTAATTCCCGGACCTGGGTCCCCAGAGCCCGGTATTATATAGTTTCTGCCATTATTTACTAAAAATTTGCTCAAGGAGGAAATAATGGCCAGAGGCAAGGTCAAATGGTTCAATGCCAAGAAGGGTTATGGCTTTATCTCCACTACTGAAGGAAAAGATGTCTTCGTCCATTACAACGAAATCAAAAGCGAAGGTTTTAAAACCTTAGATGAAGGACAAGAAGTCGAATTCGAGATAAACTCAGGCCCCAAAGGCGATCATGCTGTAAACGTTAAAAAAGTCTAATCATCCCATCGTCAATCCATAAGGGTTTATACTTTCCCCCGGTTCCCGTCGGAAAGTATAAACCCTTCTTTATCCCGGACGCCGCCCGCAGCCTTTTTACATTAAGCCCGAAACCCGGATACAGGGAAGCTGGAATATTATTTTAAAAAAAAAGGTTGCTTTTCGCTGTGAAAATCTATAAAATCATATCTTCAACCAATACGTCGATACGCGGATAAATAATATGAACTTTGACGAAAAAACGGGCAGCAAAGTAGAAATATGGGCAGTAGGCGGCGGCAAAGGCGGCACCGGTAAAACCTTCCTGGTAAGCCAGGCGGCCATTACCCTGGCCGAACAAAACAAACGGGTCATCTTGTTGGATACCGATTTCGGGGGCGCAAATATCCATTCTTTTTTCGGCATCAAACGGGCGCCAAAAACGATTAATCTTTTCTTCGAAAAAAAAGAACCGCTGGAAAACTTGCTCATGGAAACCGGCGTCGAAAATCTCAAAGTCATCGTGGGTGATTACCGTTCCATTAATTCGGGCAGTCTGAATTTTGCCATGAAATCCCGGCTGTTCCGGCATATCAGGAATTTAAAGGCGGATTATGTCCTGCTGGACCTGGGCGGGGGAACCGGCAACGATACTATCGATGCCTTGCTATTGGCGGACCGGATGATCGTGGTGGCGGTCCCGGAAATAACTTCCGTTGAAAATTTGTTCCAGTTTATCAAGAGTTCCTTTTTCAGGAAATTGAAACAGGTGCTGGGAGACCATGGGTTTAGAGATACGGTTAGGGAAATCTGGGGCGACAGGAAAAGATACGGCATTAAGAACATTGTCGAACTGATCGAATATATCAAGAAAAATCATGCCGATGTCGACGCCATCCTGACCCGGGAGTTGGCTGATTTTGCCTTTTACGTGATTTTAAACAAGGTGCGAAATTCCATGGAAATCAAGGAGGGGTTCTCGATTCGCAGCATTTGTATCAAACACATCGGCGTTGACACGCGTTATGCGGGATATATCGAATATGATTTTCAATTCTGGAAGAATTTAAGCCTGATCCGGGACCTCTCCAAAATGAACGTTTCACAAAGTCTTAAGAAAGATATTTTAATAATCACCGATAATATCATGAGCGGTGAACAAATGAGGATGACCAATATTAAAAATGGCTGAAGAAAAAGACAAGAATATTAATAATAACGGGTACAAAAAATACTACGATGTATTGGAGATCAAACCGGACGCCTCTTTCCAGGAGGTTAAGAACGCTTATTGGCACCTGAAAAAATTGTACTCCTCGGAATCGCCGGTGCTAATCGCGGCGATGGATGAAATGCCGGAAGAGCACCGGTTGGAAATAGTAACCCGAATAGAAGAAGCCTATACTCGCTTGAAAGAATATTATAAAGTGGAAGAAAAGGAAAAGGTCACATCCACCAGGCAGTGGGCGGTCACCCACAATGTCCCGGAATTTGCGGTTTACGATGGCAATGCCTTGAAAGTGACCCGGGAAGTCCTGGGCGTGGATTTGAAAGAAATTGCTCTTTTTACCGGGGTCCCGCTGGGGCATCTGAAGAATATCGAGCTGGAACGGTTGGATTTGCTGCCGCCCCAGGGATATATCAAAGTGTTTTTGAGAAAATATGCGGAGTACCTGGCCCTGGACCCGCAAAAAGTAACCTCCGATTACCTGGCGCTTTTCGACCGGCAAAAGAAAAAATAATAAGCAACAGGTATTCTCATTACTGGATTTTCAGTTCCTTGAGGATTTTGATGCATTTCTTTTTGATGTCTTTGAGTTCTTTATCTTCGATATAACCCAGGGATTTCAGTCTTATGTTCCTCTCCAGTTCCTGTTGGATTTTATCGTCCGGCGAACTCAATTGGAAACTGCAGACCAACTGTCCCAGGTCAGGGACCAGGGTCTCATGGATCAGCAATTCTTCCAGGAACAATCTGGTATCGAAACGCAGGAGGTAGCCGATGATTTTGACCAGGGCCTTTTTCATCTCACCGTCAGCAATGCCGAACAGGCGAAAGGCCACTTTCAATGCATTCCGCTCACCGCTGTAAATCTGGCTCTCCAGTATATTCAGCTTTGAAAAAATATTATCCCTGACATCCACCTGGAGTTCGACCTCCTGGGGGCCTTTTCCCGGTGGGAGTAGTTCATAGAGTTTCAAGGCCGTGTCTTTGTTGGGATTCGTTGTATACTCATCCCAGGCTTTACCGAGATTGGTCATGTCGAGATAGATTCTACCCTGCGGCGCGGCAATACCCACCTGGAAACACATCGACGCCACTCCGATTAACAGAACTAAAAGTTTACACAGCCTCATTCTTGCCCTCCTGAAACCGAAAATATCCTAAAAATGCGCACGCTGTATTAATACTATATTTTAAAAAAAAATCCAAGAGGTCAATCGAAATTCACTTCTAAATTAGCCGCGGACTTTCACGGAGTTTACCGTTTTCCTGTCCGTGTCGGTCCGTGGCTCAAATATCCTTTTTATTTTTCTACGGCATAGATGGGTTTGATATCGACAGGCACATGAGTAAGTTTATCCAACGCCTGTTTCAACTGGGGGGAGATGATGCGGTATTTATCGATCATTTCTTTGGCTTTATTATAATCGCCCAGGGCTTCGATTATCAATATATCATGGGCCAATTGTTTGACGGCGTCCCGGATTTTATCGGGATTGAGTTTGAAGCGGGCGGTTTTATCGTCGAAGGAAAAGCCCCCTTTTTCAAGTATATAGTTGAGTTGGATGGCATTTCCGCCGCCGTGGGCGGCGTCGACGCCGAAGCGCACGCTGCGGAAAATTCCGCCCAGGTAAGTCACATAGATGTTCTTTTCCAGTTCTTTGGGGAATACGCCTTTATCCAGCATGGATTGGTAACAATAAAGTCCCACGATATCCGCCTTGGCTTCCTCGATGGTGGAATATAATTCTTTCAGTTCTTTGTTCACCGAGGTTTTCTTGCCGTCCTTTTCAATGTTCCCGGGTCCCAGGCCGTGGGCCATTTCATGCATTAACACGTGGTTAAAATATGAGTCGAAGGAGCAGAACGGCAGGTCCGTTTCGTCCAGTACCTCTTTTACGATGGGGACCCAGCATTTTTCATATTTTGCCCTGGCGATATTTTTGAGCATGACTTTTTTACTACCGGTGGATTCCCTGACGCGTTCGTCATTGGGTAGATTGTAGGCCGTGGTCTGGACGCCGGCCTTGGTGTCGCCGGCGGTAAAGACTTCATTAACCACCATAATGGGCGAGCTTTTGCCCCTGGTAAAATTTTTGTATTGGTCATCGATGGGCAGGCTTCTTTCCATGTCGTCCAGGTATTGTCCCAGTACTTCCAGTTTTTTACTTTCCCCCTCGTCCACGAGGGTGACAAAGGATTCGAACGAGGCTTTGTACCCGAACAATCCATCCTCGTAAACTTCGTAAGGGCCGATAACCACTTCGATCTTATGGTCTTTCATCAGCACCCAGTCGATATCGCTCTGGTAGTAGTCATCGCTGGCAAAGGCATCGGCGCGAGAAACGAGGTATTTTTTTAACGAGGGGTTCTCGATATATTGGGCGGCCTCTTTGAGTAATTTGGCCGCGGGTTCCAGGAATTCCTTATAAGCTTCGGCGTAGGGGATGGCCGCCAGCTTGCCGTCTTGTCTCCGGATGAGGGTTCGCTCGGCTGTAAACATTTTTTCATCTTCGGGGTGGGCTTTGATATAGGTTTCAAATTCTTCTTTGGTCATATCCACGGGATAAAAATTGGCGCCGGCCGGTTTGTTTTCCTCCAGGTTAATAAAGGGTTTGTTATTTTCCAGGCGGTCAAAGGGGCCGAAATGTATTTTAAAGAATTCTCTCAGCACTGCATAATCCGGGTTCTCTTGTTTCATCAACTCGACTTCCAGCGCTTTGTTTTTACTGTAGACCTGTTCCAGGAAAATTTTATCCATGTATTGGGCCGCTTTCACGATCAGGTCCAGTGCTTTCTTTTCATTTTCGGATAAGCCGCTGGAATCGTAGGCGATTTCAACCGGCGCCAGTTTTGCCATCTGTGTTTTTACGATGGCGATCTGCTCATAATTTTTTATTATTCCCATGGCGTCCCCTTTTGGTTCCTCCTTTTTTTCACAGGATACGAAGAAGAGAGGAAAGATCAAAAGGAAAATGATGATTTTATACTTCATAGTTCCTCCTTTTAAAATTGGGTTATGTAATCTGAATGATAAATAGTAATCTATCGCAAAAAGATTGTCAAGGGTTTTTTTAGACTAAATCCACTTGTTTGCAATAAATTTTGGGGGGGTCCGCACGGGCGGGGACCCTTTTATAAAAGGGTCCCCTGGTGGTCGAAGACAATATTCAAATTTAATTTTTCTTTCTAACCGCGGTGGAACCATGGGAGCCGGAAGACGATGAGGCTGAATGAGAGGAATGGGAGGAGGCGGGCGCAGAATAAGAAGAATGAGAGGAAGAGGGGCTGGAGTAAGAGGAATGGGAAGATGATGAACCTGAATACGATGAAGATGACTGTGAGGAATGGGACTGTGACGGCGAGGAATACCTGGAAGAGGAAGAAGCGGGAGAAGAATAGGAACGGGAAGACCCGGCGGAGCTCTCGGGTTTTGCATAGGATTTATACGAAGAATAACTTATCCTTTCCCGGGGCGATGCGTTGTCGGAGCTATATGATTTCTCGGATACAGTGGGGTATTTTGAACGGTATGATGGGACATAGGTTTCGGAAGAAGATTTATTGTACCGGGAGGAGGAAGAGCGATAGGAGGAAGAGCTGTCGGAGGCGCTGGGTTTACCGGATGGGTAGTTTCTTTCGGAAGGCGAGAAGCCCGGGGAGTCCTTTTCTTTCTCTTTAACTTTTTTGGCGGTCCCGGAAGAAGAACCCCTGTTTAACGCATCGGAAGTCCCTGTTTTCTTTGGTTCACTGGGTTTATATTGGGTTTTTGAAACCTCCACGGGGCGGCTTTTTTCTCGATCATCGGAGCCGGATGACGATTTCTCATTGGATTTCTCTTCATTACCCGATTTATATGATTTCGCGGAAGAAGCGCCCCTGTCTAACGCATCGGAAGTCCCTGTATTCTTTGGTTCACTGGGTTTATATTTGGGTTTCGAAACCTCCACGGGGCGGCCTTTTTCCAGGTTATCGGAACCGGATGAGGATTTCTCGTTGGCTTTCTCGCTTGATTTCTCGGCTCTATTTAAATTATCCGATTTATATGAAGTCCCGGAAGATGCGCCGGAGGGGGTTTCCTTTTTTTCTATCTTGACTTCTCTGCCGAAAGTCCGTGGGGATTCGGTGTTTTCGGATTTTGTACTTTTCGAATATTTGAAGGCATTGTTTTCAGCTTTTTTTCCGCTGCTTTCCCGGTATATGTAATCCGTATCTTTGGCAGCTTTAGCAACAGCCTGTCCGGGCTTGACCGCTTCATATTTTTGAGCGTCCTGGAACCCGCCTTTTTTGTAGACGACTGTGTTCCCCCTGGCATTGAGGACCCTTACGGTTTCCTGGGCGGGTCTTTCTTTGGGGCTAAGCCCCCTGGCCGCGATATTTGTTTCACGCAGGGTTGTTTTGTTAACAGCCACCCTATCGATATGGGCCGCGCCCAATTCATGTTTTTTTATGATAACCGTAGACCTGGAATGGGTGGGGATGCCGTCCCTGCGGTAATCATGGTTCTTGTTCCAGTGATTGTTAATGACAATGACGGGTCGGTTCCACCGGCTCACGGGGCACCACCCGTAGTAGTCGTTATCCCAGAACCAATAGACCCAGGCCGGGGACCAGTGATAACCGGGAAGCCAGTACCAACCGTAATAGGAATCCCATTCCCAGCGGCCGTAGTGATGGGTGAAATATCCCCAGGAGTCATAAGAGTTCCAGATATAACCATAGGAAGGGTTCCAGTTCCAGCGGCCGTTATAATAGGGACGCCAGGTTGAGCCGATATTGTAGGGGATCCAGGTATATTCCCTGTAAGAGTTATTGTAAACCCATCGTCCGCTGCGGGATAACTCGTACTCATAGTCTTCATACCCGTTTGCCAGGTAACGGGAAACGCCGTAGCGGGCATAACCCCCGGAGCTGCTTCGTTCCCGGTTCCAGCGATCGAATTCATCGGAATTGGACGCATAGAAATAGAAGGGGCTCTCTGTTACACGGCCATTGGTCATGACGATTTTTTGGTTTTCCCGCACATTGCGGCTGTAATCGTCGCCGGAGACTTCAGCAAGCCCTTCGTAGACAAAGACCTCGGTTTGACCGCCCTCATTGACATCGATCCTGTACACGCCTTTATTCAACAGGAATACGCCGCAATCAGGGGTCTGTATCTCTACATCCCTTTCATTATCGAGATTTTGAATATCCAGGTAGATACCGCCTTTTTTAATCCTGAGGGTCATATCGGTTTTTCGTAATTCCGGCGCCCGTTCAAATTCAACTTCGGTATCGTAATCCAGCCGCAAAAAATTCAGGCGGCCCAGGTAGATTTCGACCCGGCCTTCAGTTGTACCGACCCTGTCCTTTTCAAATATCGAAAGGTTTACCGTGGCTTCTTCAAACCCTTCATCATAACTGCGTTGAACATAGGTTTCTCCTTGTGCATATTTGACGCGGAGGACCTTGGCGTTATCATAGTATTGGGCTTGATATTCCTCCTGGTCCGGATATTCTGAAAAGACAAATGTATTTAACAACAAAATACTTAAGATGATCAATAATCGTTTTCTCATGTTACACCTCCGGGATAGGATAGCAATTTTATTGCCACCGATATATTTTAAAATCGTCCTTTTTTTGGGACAGCATCCTTTCTTTCCATGGGGTTATCGCTTCAAGATATCGGGCAGACCATCGGTCTGCCCTTTTTACCGCTGATTTCTCTAAATTTTTGAACTATGATTTTTTTGGGGTGTGTACGTGTTAAGATTTTTGAGTACTAGTCTTTAACGCAGGAGTCGGTGGGGCAGACATCCGCGCACTGGGGCGTATCAAAATGACCTTCGCATTCCACACAAACATTGGAATCGATTACATAATATTCATCGCCCTGTGAGATCGCTTCTACCGGGCAAACCGCTTCACAGGCGCCGCAGCTAATACATGTGTCATTAATTCTTAATGCCATATTTCCTCCTAATTATTTAAGACTTAATTCTAATGATAAAATGCCTTTTTGTCAATACAAAAATACCCGGTAACCTTATTTTTTGAGACCGATAAGGCATTACAACTATTTAACTAAAAAGGTTTTGAGGTAATTATTTGTTGTGATTTTTTATCCTGCGCATAATCTCTCCGCATCCGGTCCTCTTTCCCTTAAAAACCATATCCTTCCCTGTTAAAAGTGCATTCCATCGCAGTGGAAAAGCATTGTTTTCCTATCGACGTCTATCCCTACCGGCGGCTCGATCGAACGATTGCGCCCGGGGACGTTTTTTTAAAGTTTGCTTTTTCGCTTCCAGTATGATAAATTAATATAGTGTATATTTTAGGAGCATGCAAATGCGAGTAAAACAGGGATTGATATTGATTTTTTCGATTGGAATTCCCTTGATCTTCCTGGGAATTGCGGAGGAAAAAAAGTTATGGGGCCAGGAAAAGGAGAAGTTGCTTTTCGAGGAAATCCCGGTGGTGATTACCGCCTCCCGGAAAGCGCAGCCCATTACCGAGGCGCCCACCGCCATATCCGTCATTACCGCCGACGACATCAAGTATTCGGGGGCCGCCAATATCCCGGATGTTTTACGTATGGTGGCCGGCGTCGATGTGATGACAATCACCGCCAGGGACCAACAAGTCGGGGTATGGGGGTTTATTACCCCGGTCAATAACAAGTTACTGGTGCTGGTGGACGGACGCGCGATATATACTGATTTGTACGGCATGGTCTTGTGGGATTTACTGCCGGTGGGCCTGGATGAAATCGACCGTATCGAAGCAGTCAAAAGCCCGGCTTCTTCCATATACGGCGCCAACGCCTACTCCGGGGTTATCAACATCATTACCAAAACCCCGGGACTACTGCACGGGACCACCTTGCATGTGGCCGGCGGCGAACGAAATACCTTGATCACCTCCATCCTTCATGCCGGGGAATTGGCCGCCGGCAAGTTCAAATACAAAATTTCCGCCGTATTGGACCGAACCAGGGGTTGGCAGGAGCCAGGGGAAAATACCGCCGAGGTCCTCAGGTTTAACGCCCTGGCCGAATATTCCCTGGGGAAAAAAGGCCGGTTGGCTCTTTCCGCCGGACGAGTGCACTCCAAAAATAGGAAATTACTCTCGGGCAGTTACATCGGCGCCGGCCTGGTGGATGATAAAAACGATTACCTCCAGGTGGAGGCAGAGTTCGGCCGCCTGAAATTCCGCACCTTTTTTAAAAGCGAGAAACCCAATATTATCTGGTGCCTGACCGGGGAACACCAGACCTGGAACATTGCCACCCTAAATGCAGAATTGCTCCACTCATTTATTCTAAGTAAGCAACATGCCCTGGTCTGGGGCATCGATTATCGCTACAATACCATGGGAAAAAATCCCTTTATCCTCAAGGATCACCATCAACAGCTCTGGGCCATGTTTCTTGAAGATGAGATAAAATTCAACCATAAATTCCGCCTGACCATGGGGGCGCGGTATGACCGCCATCCCCTGGTCAAAGGCCATCTTTCACCCCGCGGGAGCATCTCCTATTCCCCTTCGAAAAACCATATTGTAAAATTCTCCATTACCCAGGCCTATCGCAACCCGTCTTTCGTGGAATCTTACCTCTATGTTGAAAAGCAATTGGAACTAACCCTACCCGCCCCTTTCCCCCCCATGAAAATCCCCTATGCAGTTATTTCCAAAGGCAATTCCAACCTTAAACCGGAAGTCGTTACATCCTATGAAATCGGGTACCGTTCCACTGTGTCCAGGCATCTTCAATTAGACCTGGGTTTCTTCTACAACCGGTATGAAAATTTCTTTTCTCTCAGCAGGTCCGTAACATTCTATAATCAAAATGAAATTTTTCCCGGGTTTCCCGGCGGTGTATTCCCCAGGACCATGACGTCCTCTTTTGAGAATTGGGGGGACGGCTGGGGCATGGGCGGAGAAATAAACCTGGATTTTTCATTGAACAACCGGGTTTCCGGTTTTTTCAACTATTCCTACCAGGTCATTAAAAATAAAGACGACGACCCTTCCAGTCTCAATATCGATGAAAAGAACCGGGAGCGGCCCGAAAACCCAAAAAATAAAGCCAACGCCGGCTTGCGCTTTTTATTTAAAAATGGGATTTCCCTGAACCTCCTGGCCCACTGGGTGGATAAAACCCGGAAAGTGGTCGCCGACAGCAGCGGAAGAATGTATTTAAGCCCGGTGGGCGCTTATTTCCTTTTCAATCCCCGGTTGGGCTACACCTTCCCGGATAAAAAAGCCGAAATAGCGCTGGCGGTATTCAACCTGTTTAATAGTATTCATTACGAATACCCCATGGGCGATAACCCGGCTTTTCCCGCCGGCGAAGTAATCGGCCGACGGGTCGCTTTAAGCCTGGAATTTAAATTTTAACAAGACCGATGGCAATGAAGAGATTATTAATCCTGGGTATTGGCTTTATTCTTTGTCTACCGGTTATAATGGCCGGTATGGAAAGAAATAAACCATTGGAGATCGCCGTCGTAAAAGAAATGGGCATCCAGGAATATGATTCCGCGGCAGCAGGATTCCGGGCGCTGCTGGAAAAAGAAAATATCCATGCCCTACTAAAAATATATGACCGGGATGACCGGTTGGTGGTTTATAGAATAAAAGAAATGAAACCGGACCTGATATTGACATTGGGGGCCACGGCCACTAATTTAATTTCTAAAGAAATTAAAGATATTCCCATTGTTTTTTCCATGGTACTGGACCCCAGGGGAAGCGATATACTCCCCACTATTGTCGGCGCTTCCGTGGACATCCCGGTAAAGATGCAGTTTGAAACATTGAAAGCCGCGGCCCCTTCTTTGAAAAGCATCGGCGTGGTGTACAATCCCGCTGAAAATGCTACTATTATCGAGGAAGCCAGGTCGGCCGCCAATGACCTGGGGTTCATTTTAAAGATTTACCCGGTCGCTTCCGAACAAGAAATTCCTGAAATATATACTTTACCCATCGATATTTTGTGGATTATCCCGGATCGTGTGGTATGTAAGCAGGTCATTATCCTCCGGTTTCTTAAATCCGGGCTAAAAAACAATATCGGGGTAATGGGATTTACCCGTTCCTATGCCAATGCCGGCGCCTTATTGGGGATTTCCTGCGACTATGAAGATATCGGCAGGCAATCCGCTGAAATTGCGCTGAAAATATGGCAAGGGGAAAATTACCGGGATTTAAAAATTACATTGCCCCGCAAAGTAAAGCTTTACATTAGTAAAACCGCCGCCGATCTATTGGGGATACACATTCCCGACGCCGTCATCAAAAAAGCCAACGAGGTCTTTTAATGATGAAACTCAGCATTGCCACCAAAATTACGTTGTTTGCCTTTGCTTTAATTGTTATTGCCAATGCTTTCCTGGCCTGGTTTTTTATCCACCATGAGACTGTTGCGTTGACCGGGGAATTGGATGAACGGGCCGGCGCTATTGTCAAAGGCCTGGCTTACAACTGCGAATACGGGGTACTGGTGAGAAATAAGGAAGACCTGGGCCGGTTGCTGAAAGGGGTGGTTAAAGAAAAAGATGTGGCGTTTGCGGAAATAATGGATAAGCAAGGAAATATAATTTCCCGCCTGGGACAGGAGCAAAATCCACACATCCAGATAAAAGAATTCTGGGCGCCGGTAATTTCCTCCCCGGTTTCCAAAGAAGAAATGCAGTTGGACTTGCTGGATAAAATAGCCAGGACGGGGAAAGAAGAGATAATCGGCCGGGTGCGCCTGGGAATTTCCCTGGCGGACTTGCAAAGGAAAGCCGGGCAGGTGACGCGGGTCATTTTTTATATTATTGTTATCATCATATTGGGCGCCGGCGCCGGCGCTTTTTTGGGACTCAAATATTTGATCCAACGACCCTTTAAACAATTGATTTCAGGCGTCGAGCGGATCGGTAAAGGCGATCTTTCGCACCGGGTCGGCATTGAGACGTCGGATGAAGTGGGACGCCTGGCCCACGCCTTTAATATGATGGCGGAAAATCTATCCAATACCCTGGTTTCAAAGGAAGCCGCGGAAGTCGCCAGCAGCGCCAAAAGCGAATTCCTGGCCAATATGTCCCATGAAATCCGTACTCCTTTGAACTCCATCTTCGGGATGACGGAATTCACCCTGGAAACCCAGCTTACCCAGGAACAACACAGTTATTTGCGCGTTGTGAAGAACGCTTCCAACTCTTTATTGCTCCTGATAAACGACATCCTGGATTTTTCCAAGATGGAATCCCGGAGCTTGACCCTGGAGAAGATAGATTTCGATCTCTGGAACACCATCGAATATGCAGTGGATACGCTTGCGTTGAAAGTTTCGCAAAAAGGATTGACGTTAACCTGTCATATTAAACCCGATGTGCCGTCATATGCAATCGGGGACCCGGGGCGGCTGCGGCAAATTATTGTGAACCTGGTGGGAAATGCCGTTAAATTTACCGATTCCGGGGAAGTCGCCCTTTTATGCGAGGTAGAGCGCGAAGAGAAGGATAAAAACGTTATCTGGCTCCATTTCGCGGTTTCAGACACCGGGATAGGTATCCCGCAAAAAAAAATAGGAACTATTTTCGATATGTTCAGCCAGGTGGATACCTCCACCACCCGGCAATATGGGGGAACCGGGTTAGGTCTGTCCATTTCCAAACAATTGGTGGAACTGATGGGAGGGAAAGTCTGGGTGGAAAGTGAAATCGGCAAAGGCAGCACGTTTCATTTTATCGTTCAGTTCAGTACATCCACTCAAAGAAAGGCCAGGGTAAGCGAAGCCGGGATAGCCTCTTTGAAGGCGCAGCAGCTTCGTTTTTTGATTGCGGACGGTAATGCCTCTAACCGGGCAGTTTTGCGCGACATATTGTCTTCCTGGGGATTTTCTTATTATGAAGTCGCGGATGGAAAACATGCGCTGGCGGAGATAGGGGGGGCCGTGAAAGAAAACAATCCCTTTCATATTATGATTGTTGACGCCCAACTGCCGGATATGGACGGCTTTGAAATCAGTCGGCGAATCAAAGAGGGCCCCGCGGCAGGTTCGTTAAAGATCATTATGCTCACCTTAATCGGGCGCCTTGGCGATGCGGCCCGCGCCATGGAAGCCGGTATTTCGGCATATCTTATCAAACCGGTCAAACGTTCCGACCTTTTCGACGCCGTTATGAATTTACATAAATCCTCCGGGGCGGACCACCCTTCGGTAGTACCCGAGCTTATCACAATTCATTCGATACGGGATGAGCGGCAGCGACAAAAACCGTTAATTCTCCTGGCTGAGGATAACGATTCGAATCGCGATTTATATACCACGATGTTGGAAAGGGCCGGGTATTCGGTTATTGGGGTAGAAGACGGTTCCAAAGTATTGGAAATCCATGAAAAGCATCCTTTCGATTTAATATTAATGGATGTGCAAATGCCCCACCTGGATGGGATAGCCACAGCCCGTTTTATCCGGGATAAAGAAAAATCCGGCGGCGGTCGTATTCCTATTATTGCAATGACGGGCCGGGTCGCGGAAGAGGACCGCCTCCACGCCCTGGAGGCCGGGATGGATAGTCATATCGCCAAGCCCTTTACCCGGAATGAGCTTCTTGAAATCGTTAAGGAAGTAATCGTTAATAAATCACCGGGCCCGGGCGACCTGCCGGCGACGCAACCGATGCCGGAGGAGACCCCATCCCCGGGGGAAAAAGACACCGCCCCGGGCGCCCGCTTAAAGGTCCTGGTGGCTGAAGATAATAAAGAAAACCAGCAAGTGGCGGCTGTTTTACTGGAGAAATTGAATGTGGCTTATGCTTTTGCCGAGAATGGCTACCAGGCATTGAAAAAACTTGAAATGCAAACCTATGACCTGTTGCTCCTGGATATGCAAATGCCGGTAATGGACGGCATTGAGACCGTCAAACATATTCGCGCCAGTAATGAACATAAAGACCTTTATGTGATCGCTTTAACCGCCCATGCCATTAAAGGCGACGCCCAAAAATACATCGCCGCCGGGTGCAATGATTACATCTCAAAACCCATCGATAAGGAAAAATTTAGAGCAATAATAAACACTTTAATAGAGACGAAAAGGCGCTCGGTGAACGGTTCTATTTAAGGGAAAATAGGAAAATACGCGACAGGCCGGAAAAAAATATATATAATCCAGGAAAACGGCGGGGGCTTTGTCAGCAATTCTCATTTTAAATAATTTTAGGCGCCCACGGGGGGAACCCCGGGCCTCCCTCCCACCCATTTTTTTGAGTGTCCCTTCGTCCCTCTTCGTCTAAACAATCGAAAAATGGCTAAAGTGATGCACTATTAATTCAAATATACAGCGGATAAGAGACAGATAGAAAGTGTTCGGATACAAATGGAAGTTGAACAAAGACAAATGGAAGTATATCAGACACAAACAGAAGTCAATCGGACACAACCAGAAGTGTATCAGACCTAATTAAAAGTTAATCGGACACAAGCGGAAGTATATCAGACACATATGGAAGTATATCGGACACAAACAGAAGTATATCAGATACAAATAGAAGTCGAACGGATACAAAATAAATAGAAACAATAGATATTTTATTATCAGACCCCTTTCTTTTTAAGAAAATATGTGATAGGATTTGGTATTCCAAAGCATTAAGAGGTTAAAACGATGAATAGAAAAAAAGTCCTGCAAGATATAGCCCTTCGGCTGAAAAAAATACGAGAGACCCTGAGGTTTTCCCCCGTTGATATGACGAAGCGAATCGGTACTTATCGAACCAACTATTACAAATACGAGAGCGCCACATCTTTTCCCCATTTTGCGGTTTTAACCAGGTTGGGGAATAACCTGGGGGTTTCGTTAGACTGGTTGATCCTTGCCAAGGGGCCGATGTTTTACAAAGAAAACCGCAAAATAAACGCGATCGCAAACGCGGCGCCGACAGCAGTTTTGACTGAAGTCGCGGGAAACGGTAATACTTCTTTCGCTGATCGTTGAATACAATATGACGGCGGAAAGACCCGGTGGAACCGGCCAGGATTAAGTATACGGAGGCCATCGGTATAGCGCAGGTGGCAACAGACCGGAGGACTCGATTACTGGCGGAATTCAAATATTGGATGAGGGAAATTATTTATGTCTGTAAGGTAGCTTTGAAAGTCCAGCCGCAGCTTTTAGAGGCGTTGGGAATCCAGGTACCTTCCGATGGTTATCGGAGACAAATACCGGAGGCGCCTGCCTCTTTTTAAAATTTAAAAAGGGGATTTATATTTTTTTGAGTGATGTTTATTTCCGAGACAAAGCATTTAGACATGGATAATTTAGTGAAATTATTAGAAGAAACCAATATAGATGGAGGTGATATTATGTTAACCTTAGCCGATAGATTAAGAAAAGAAGGAAGACAAGAAGGAAAGCAAGAAGGAAGGCAAGAGACTACCTGGGAAATTATAAAAAACGCTCTTAAGAAAGGTTTATCTTTAAAGACAATTGAAGAAATTACAGGCATCCCGGCAGAACAAATAAACCTTATGAAAGAAAAAATGGCGCAAAGTTAATGGGGGCGAACCCCACTTACCGTATCGCTTGGGCCCCGGCAGTGATTAAATGCGCATTTACCGGGTGAAGGAAAGCTCGCACCGGTTTTCCCCAGGCCAGGGGTTGTTGAAACAGGGTCATGGTTTTACTGACGGCCACGGCATGAAATATGTATATTTCTTTTGCCAGGGCCGCGACAAAAAGGTTCCGGTATTGGGCGCGTTCGCCGGTGATATGTTTTTGCCGGGGAACAAAAGGGGAGAGGAGCAGGAGGTGGCAGTGAAAGCCCAAATAATCTGGCTTTAAGGGCTTAATTGAAAGCTGAAGCCAGCTTTTTTACCTCTTCTTTTTTTAATCCTGTTACTTTTGCAATTTTATCGATATCGAAATGCATCTCTAAAAGGTTCCGTGCCGTCTCTTTGGCCTTCTTCACCATTCCTTCTTCCAATCCTTCAACTTTTCCTTCTATTTTCCCTTTTCTCCTGGCTGATCGTTCCCATGATGCTAAATATGGCATGTTATAAACCTCCTCTATTTTTACGATCTCTTCTTTTAACCGTTTTTCATTCTCTTTGGATATACGGATAACCCATTCGATAAATTTCACCAGCGGGTAAATATCATTACTGGAATACCCCGCCCGATAACACTCCCGGATCAATTCCTTTACAGCCTCGTACCGGATGTCTTCTCCTGCCTTTTTAAGTTCTATACTCTTTAATTGCGCCTTGATTACCAATGCCATTGGACCAGTGGCTTTTTCCAGTCTTTCCCGGTGCCTTTTTTCCCATTTAAAATCCATGATCTTCACGATCGGGATTTTCATCCGCAGATCAAAATCACAAAAACTCACCCGGTATTCATTGGGTCTGTAATTTTCATCATCATCCGTTAATATAGCCAGGCTAATCACGGGTGTACCGATTTCCAACCGCTTATCATAGTACCGGTAATTGTAGATATACATCCTCTCCATAAAATGCTCCTGGGGTTCGGATTGCACTTCGATGTGGATAAAGATGCAGATATAACTATATGTTCCGCTTTTCAGTTGCACTTTTACCAGTACATCCGCTGTTCGGTCGCCCATATCGTTAAAAGGAGCTATCGGTCGCATTTCTGTATTGAGGAATTCCCTGGGCTTACTGAAATCGATGGCGTCGTGAATGCCGGGGAATAACAATTGCATCAACTCTTCGAAGAATTTTTCAATGATTTCTTTCCATGCTGAATCTTCTTTTTTTCTCCGTTTACCACCGAGTTTGCTTTTATTTTTTAACTGTTTTCTGGGACTCATTATGGTCCAATTATAATCTATTTTACATGATTTTTCAACGTTGAAAAACAAGTCGCAGCGATTCTAATTTTAAAAAGAATTTTGGGCGAACACTGCCCTTTTTTGAAATTTTTTTATAAGTCAAAATTAGAATTGCTGGGGCTTTGTTTTTTTTGTTTGAATATTTTTTTCCATTTTATTATAATTCAACTACCCTCGCCAGGAGGGGTTAATAATGAATGGAGATAGTATATTAACCGATTATACCGACGCACGCCTGGGAATGCGCCTGTTCCTATTTACCGAGATACTCCTCTTTGGCTGCCTGTTGCTGCTTTATTCGGTTTACCATTCCAGGTTCCCCGACGATTTCCTTTTCTGCGCCGGGACCCTGGATATGGCCACCGGAACCATCGGCGCGATTATTTTACTCTCCGGCGGCCTTGCCATGTCCCTGGCGGTTTCCTCGCTTAAGAAAGAAAAACGCCGCCGCGCCGCCCTCTTTCTAAGCGCCGCCCTCTTCTCCGGCGCTGCGTTTCTGATTACCAGGTTTGTGGAATGGTCCGCGCTATTCAAACTGGGCCTCTTCCCTAATTCGAAAATCCTTCTGCAACATTCCCCGGGAGAAAATATTTTTTACTCCCTCTATTACCTGGCAACCGGCCTGCACGGGTTATACGTCGCTTCCGCCATGGCAATCCTGTCGGTTATGCTTTTCAAGATAACGCGAAAAAACGCGGGAACTCTAGCGGAAACGGAAACCGGGCGCCCGGCCCCCCGGGTCGAAAACTCCGCCGCCTTCTGGTATTTGCTGAGTGGAATAGGGATTTTCCTCTTGCCCCTTTTTTACTTCGCCGATATCCCGGCTAAATACCTGCCGCTTTTACCTTATATTATCTTCCTGATGCTCCTGCTCCACTTGCCGTATTTGGGCATGTTATGGGTATCCGCCGCGCTTTCCACTGTTTATCGTAAATGGAAACCCGATCTTTCCACGGATTTTATAAACTTCGCCCCGGTGAAACTGCCCGTGTGGATCTTTTTCGGGTTCTTTCCGCCCCTGGTCCTGGCCTTTTTATACAAACTCCTGCTGGCCAATAACCCCATCCCCATCCATCTTTTTTTACTGCGCATCATTTTGCTGAATGTCCCAGGCTTTTTCCTCCTGCTTATTTATCGCCGGACAGGTCATTTTATTGCCGGCGCTGTCGGCGCAACGGCTGTCCTGGGATACTGTTTCCTTTTTTTCGATATCACCTCGCTGCTGGTTTTCCCTGAAAAATGGTTCCTCCTTAAAACCCGGCTCCCCTACCCATTTTTCTCCATTACCCCCCTGCTTCACTTCGCTGAATTTATACTGCTCTCATTTATTATTACCGGGGCCGGCATTTTATTTTTTTATAACCGCAGGCCGGAACAGCCCCCACATTATAAATTAATGAAACTGCACGGCTGCGGGCTTATGCTGGCGGGAACCCTGCCGCTGCCGTTAATCCTGCTGCCGGATTTATTTAATTTCCCGGGTTACTCTCTTTCCATATCCGTATATGTACTCTCCGGCCTTATGATCGTTGTTTTATGCGTCATCGCTTACGCGGCGTTAGCCATCATCCTGGATAAAGAAAAGAAACGTAACGTCCCCGGTTATGCGGTTTTTACTTTTATATTGTCCATTGCGCTTTTCGGTTTGATGACGGGTAGAGACCGGGCGCTGGAAACGTCCGCCAATATGGAAAACGCCGCCGTCCTCCGGATGGAGGCAGTGAAAACATGGAATGATTTTACTGCCAAACATGAAGAATTATACGCTAAAACCACGGCTCCGGATGAGAAACTGGGGGAACAAATTGTTAATGAGCGCTGCAGCGCCTGTCACGGTTTCGACCGGAAAGTTTTAGGCCCGCCTTTTAACAACGTGCTGCCTAAATATTTTAACAAGCAGGACCAATTGGAGGCTTATATAAAAAATCCTAAAAAGATCGACCCGCAATACCCGGCCATGGCCAACCCGGGTCTGACCACGATGCAAATTAAATCCGTGGTGAAATTTCTTATGCTTAAAATGGGAGTGAAAGATGAGAGCGCCGGCAATTAAAAAAATGATTATCCCCCTGTTGTTTGCCGGCCTTTTACTATCCGGGCTGTTGGCGACGGTGGGACTTGGTTTGCACTGGTATTTTACCGGCAGGAAACCCACACAGCCGATTGCTTACAGCCATAACCTGCACCTGGAAACCGTGGGCCTGGAATGCGACCACTGCCACCAATACGCGGACCGGTCGCCCCGGGCCGGGATACCGCCTGCGGATGTCTGTATGGAATGCCACGACTCCACCGCGGTAGATAAACCAGGCATCAAAATGCTGAAGAGTTTCTGGGAAAAGAAAGAACCTGTCCCCTGGCTCAAGGTTCATATCCAACCCGGGCATGTATACTTTACCCATAAACGTCATATCAAGGCCGGCGTCGAATGCGCCTACTGCCACGGCCAGGTAAAAGCCATGACCACCGCCCGCAAAGTTCGGTCCCTGGAAATGGGCTGGTGCGTAACCTGCCACCGCGAAAAAAACGCGGCCACGGATTGCTTAACCTGTCATAAATAGGAGGCAATATGAATTTAGCCACGGACGAACACGGACAGACACGGACAAGGGAGCATTAATATGAAGCGGCGTGATTTTTTTAAGATAATGGGCGTTGCCTCCGGGGCCGCATTGTCCGCCTGCAAAGTCGATAACGCCGATAGAAAACTGCTGCCTTATTTAGTCCCGGCGGACGAAGGGATAGTTCCCGGGATTCCCCGCTATGTGCGCAGCACTTGCATGGAATGCCCCGCCCACTGCGGCATCGCTGTAAAAATGCGGGACGATAAACCCATCAAATTGGAAGGCAACCCGGACCACCCTATTAATACAGGCGCCCTCTGCCTCCGGGGCCAGGCCTCCCTGGCCCGACTTTATCACCCGGACCGCAAATTTCTCAAACAGCCGATGGCGAAAAGGGCGGACGGTACTTTGCACCCGGTATCATGGCAAGAAGCGCTGGAAATTTTGCGTACGGCGTTGAAAGAGACTAAGGCCAAAGGACTGCGCAATGTTTTTCTTAGCTCCCGCACGACGGGTTCGTTGGGCCCGTTGATCGATGAATTCTGCCGGACCATGGAAATAGAAAGGCTTAAAGAGGTGGAGATTTATAATCATAATGAAATCAAACGGGCCAACCGATTATTGTTCGGTCTGCCCCTGCTGCCTTATTATCACATCGACCGCTGCGATGCACTGGTCACCCTGGGCGCCGATCTTTTTGAAACTTTCTTAAGCCCGGTGGAATGGGCCCGACAATATGCGGAGGCGAAAAGGAATAACGATATCGAATGGCATCATGTTGAGCCGTATCTGACGCTTACGGGCGCGTCGGCCGACCGGCGGCGCGTGATTAATCCCGGCAGCGAACCTTATTTAGCGGCTTTCTTGCTGCGCAATCTCCCCCTTCGAAACTCATTGCCCGCGGACCTTATGGCGCAGGTCCCGGATTACCCGTTGGACAAAGTGGCTGAAACCACGGGTCTTGAAAAAGTGGCGCTCCTGGCGATGACGCAACTGCTGGGAAAAGCGAAACAGCCGTTAATCATCGGTGGGGGGCCCGCCGTGATCGGGTCCAACGGCGCTGCCGCCGCGAATTACACGGCGCTGCTGCAATGGGCGTTGGGTATGGTGGGCAAAACCGTGGATTTCGATCATGCCTTTAATTATAGTAATGTGGCCGACATGGAGGACTTTTTGGCGTTCGCCCAGGACTGCCGGGAAGGCAAAGTGGGCGTGGCGTTGTTTTCTCGGTTCCATTGTTTCTCCACCATGCCGGGTTTAGCGGGCGCGGAAGCCATGAAAAATATACCATTTAAAGCGGCGATTACGGATATGCCCGGTCCGGCACTGGAAATGTGCGACCTGGCGCTGCCGCTCTCGCATTCGCTGGAATCCTGGGGCGACGCGGAACCGCGCCGGGGGGTCAAATGCCTGGTGCAGCCGGTTATTGCCCCGCTGCACGATACGAAAAGCGAAGGGGATATTTTATTAACGCTGCTGGGCCGTGATCAAACGTACCGGGATTACCTGGCGGGCCATTGGCAGGGATTGGGTGAAGACTGGATCGATAAGGGGTATAAAACGGTGGAAGTGAAACCGGGGGCCGTCGATTTGTTAAAAGGGGTTATACTGGAAAAACCCGGGGCGCCGTCCCGGAAGGATTGTCTTTTTATTGTTCCTTCGCTGCGGACGTTCGATGGCCGGGGCGCGGGGACCGGGCTGTTGGAAGAAATCCCGGACCCGATGACGGCTATTTCTTATGGGAAATGGCTGGCGGTTTCCACTATCGATGCGAGGGAGAAGAATCTTTCCGATGGGGATGTGGCGGAGGTGGAAACAAGGGCGGGTAAATTAAAAGTCCCGGCGGCGCTGCTTCCCGGTCTTCCGAGGGGCATCATGACCATGGCAATCGATTCTTTCGGAGAAGCGCCGCTTCAAAGCAACAATGAATTTTCCTTTTGTTTCGAGGATGTGAAGCTGGTGAAAACCGGTGAAACTGTCGAATTAGCGGTATTGTCCGGGGGAAAGGAAGCCCGTAATCGGGGGATATTGCCGTTCGCCGGGCATGAAGAGTATAAGCGTCATACGCTTTATCCGCCGCATGGGCATAAGGATTACCGGTGGGGGATGGCGGTGGATCTTGACCTTTGTACGGGGTGTTCGGCCTGTGTGGCGGCCTGTTATATTGAGAACAATGTGCCGGTGGTAGGAAAGGCGGAGCATATCCGGGGTAGGGAGATGTCGTGGCTGCGGATTGAGCCTTATTATGACGACCCGCTGCAGCCGGAGTTTATACCCATGATGTGTCAGCAGTGCGACAATGCGCCATGTGAGTCGGTTTGCCCGGTATATGCGACGTACCACAGCCCGGAGGGGTTGAATGCGCAAATTTATAACCGTTGTGTGGGTACGCGGTATTGCGCGAATAATTGTCCTTACAAGGTAAGACGGTTCAATTGGTTTGACCGGTCGGATGTGCAGCCGCTTTACGGGGTATCGAATCCTGATATTTCGGCGCGGCCCAATGGAGTGATGGAGAAATGTAGTTTTTGTATCCAGCGGATTCGGTTTGCCAAAGACAGGGCAAAGGATGAGAATAGGTTGGTTCGGGACGGCGAGGTTATTCCTGCCTGTGCGCAGACGTGTCCGACAGGGGCCATTTTGTTTGGGAATTTGTTGGACCCGGGGTCGGGGGTTAGTAAGCTGGTAAAATCGGCGGGGGGTTACGTTTACCGTGTATTGGAGCAATTGGGAACAGAACCGGCGGTGTATTATATAAAAAAAAATGGAGTAAAAACTTCTAATCAAAAGCTTTTGGAAGTCCAGAAACCTTTTCTCGAAAAGGTTTCTGGCCGCCGGAGGCAGCAGTCATGAACCTAAAACTATTTTATGACCATGTAGAGCAAGACGTCCTGGGGGCGATGCGTAAACCTAAACCTGTTTATTGGATAGCCCTGGGTCTTTCCGTGTTGGCTTTTGTTTGCGGCCTGGGGGCCTGGGGATACCAAATCTTCAAAGGAATGGGCGTCGCCGGCATTACCCATCCCGTCGGGTGGGGTGTATACATTACCAACTTCGTTTTCTGGGTAGGGATAGCCCATTCCGGCACGCTGATATCGGCGGTTTTGTATTTGTTCCGGGCGCGGTTCCGCAGCGCCTTTAACCGCACCGCCGAAGCTATGACCGTTATTGCCGTCATGACCGCCGGGTTATTCCCTTTCATTCACCTGGGCAGGGTATGGAAAGCCTATTACCTGTTTCCTTATCCCAACCAGCGGCTCTTGTGGGTCAATTTCCGGTCGCCGCTGATATGGGATGTCTTTGCCATATCCACCTATTTCACCATCAGTTTAATCTTTTTTTACGTCGGCATGGTCCCGGACCTGGCGGCGGCGCGGCGGCATTTCACCGGGTTCCGGCAGCGGCTGTATAAAATTCTTTCCCTCGGCTGGGAGGGTACGCTGGACCAGTGGCGGCATTACAATCGGCTGTACATATTCCTGGCGGCGTTTGCCACGCCGTTGGTGGTGTCCGTCCATTCGGTCGTATCCTGGGACTTTGCCATGAGTATTGTGCCCGGGTGGCATTCCACCCTCTTTGCACCTTATTTTGTCGCGGGTGCGATCTTTTCAGGGACCGGCATGGTGATCTCGTTGACCGTGCCCATGCGAAAAATTCTCAAACTGGAAACCTATATTACCGTAGACCACTACGAAAAAATCGCCAAAGTATTATTGGTAACGGCGCTCATCGTGTCTTATTCGTATATCGTGGAGCTTTGCCTGGCGCTTTACAGCGGCAATTTGTTTGAAATTTCCGTGTTCAAGTACCGGATGGGGGGACATTACAGGTTTCTTTATTGGGTAATGATTTTTTGCAATGTGTTTATGCCGTTGACCCTTTTCATAAAAAAATTGCGCCGTAATATCAAATACCTGTTTGTGTTATCGTTATTTGTCAATATCGGTATGTGGCTGGAGCGGTTTATCATTATCGTCACTTCGCTGGCAAAGGAATATGATCCGTATTCCTGGGGAACTTATACGCCCCGGTTGGTAGAAATAGCTGTCACCATCGGCAGTTTCGGTATGTTTTTCATGTTTTTCTTGATATTCACCAAAATGCTGCCGGTGCTTTCCATTTCCGAGATCAAGGAACAAGGGGAGGGGAAATGACCGCTAACGAAAGACGTTTCGAATACGATTCAAAGGAAGAGTTCCTGGAGAAACTGGCCGCGCTGGTGGGGGAGGGAGTGAAACCCGGGGCCATTACGACCTTCACGCCGTTTCATGTGCATGAAGCCGAGCATATCCTCAAATCGGGGCCCAGTGCGCTCAGGTATATTACGTTGGCGGGTGCGTTGGCCGGGTTTTTCTTAAGTTTTGCCTTTATCATTTTCACTGTATTGGATTGGCCGTTGATAACCGGGGGCAAGCCCCTTATTTCGATCCCGGCATTTATCATTATCGCTTTCGAGTGCACCATTTTGATTGGGGGTATTATATCCTTTTTGGGTTTCCTGCACCTGGTCCGGCTGCCCAATATCGGGCGTATCGTGGACCCGAGGGAGTGCGGCAGTCGATTTATTATCATTGAAGAATTAGCCACGGACGAACACGGACAAACACGGAGAGAAGAAAAATGAAGACCAATATAGAAAATATAATAAAATTATTGTCCGTGTTTTGTCCGTGTAAGTCCGTGGCAAAAACACCGGGGGTGGCAAGATGAAGCGGATGGCGCTTATTGCGCAAGTGGTGGGGGTATCCGTTATCATTTTTATATTGGATTTTCTTTTCGTTCCCCCAAATGACGGTTCTATATTGATCGGCCTTTTGTTCTGGGCCGGGGTGGGACAGGGGGTGATTGCCCTGGCGGCCGCGGCGGATTTATCCGGGGGCAAATGGATCAAAGAGATTCGGCCTTTTTTAATGGAGTATTACCCGTTATTACTGTTGTTTCCCATTGCATTCTTAATTTTTGCCCGGCATATTAGCGTTTATGCCTGGGCAGCGAAGCCCGGCGTGTGGTTGAGCCAGTTGTTTTTTATTGTACGGAATGCAGCGATTTTGCTGCTGCCGTTTATCGCCGCACATTTCTATGTGCGGCGGGCAAAGCAAGAGTCCCCCAAAACACGACAGTGGGCTGTGCTGTACCTGCTCTTTTTTGTAGTGGGACAATCTTTTTTGGCCTTCGATATCGTAATGACTTTTGAGTATCCCTGGGTCAACACGTTGTTTGGCGGGTATTTCTTCGTGGAATCCCTTTATGGGGGCATTGCTTTTTCCGCCATCCTGGCCGGCGTCCTGGCTTATCATGACGCCGCGCGGTTCAAACCCGCTTTTAATGATTTCACATCGATGATGATGGGTTTTGCGTTGTTGTGGGCCGGGTTATTTTATTCGCAGTACCTGGTAACCTGGTACGGCAATCTCCCGGAAGAGGTCTCATATATTTCCAGGCGGATGGAAACACCGCTTTTGAAAAACATGGGCGTTTACATCTTGTTGACATTGTTTCTCATCCCTTTTCTCTCGTTGGTATCGAGAAAGGTAAAGTCCACAATTCCCGCGGTTTTTGTGATTGCCTTACTGGTATTTTCCGGTTTAATCGTGGAGCGTTTGATTTATTTGCTGCCCGTGGCCAATTTAAGCGTCATTGGCGTTTTGTTGTCGTTGGTTTTATTAGGGGCGCCATTCATTTATCTTTTAATCAGACAGTCAAGAGGTTTGCCCTTAACTCCTAATTAACTGTGATAAATAACCTGAATGCTAACTCACCCTATGCAAACTTATTTGACTTCTTAAAGGAATAACTTTATAATCTAACCTTGACCTTTGTTTAGGAAGTCAAAGGATAATAAAATGAAAATCGAAAAAATCAAGATTCAGCGGTTTAAAGTCTTTAAGGATACTGAAATAAGAAACCTGCCTAATATGTGTGTGTTTTTAGGGGCAAATGGAGCGGGTAAATCCACTTTATTCGATGTATTCAGCTTCTTAAGCGATTGCCTGAAAAATAATGTAAAAACCGCAATCAATAAACGGGGAGGGTTTAAGGAAGTCATCTCCAGGGAACAAAAGGGGGATATCGAATTTGAGATAAAATTCAGGAACGATGCCGAACAGGAGAAACGTCAACCACTGGTGACTTATTCTTTAAAGATCGGTCTAAAAGACAATTTCCCCATTGTGAAAAACGAAGTGTTGTCTTATCGAAGGGGGGGGAGCGGGCGACCCTGGAAATTCCTGGATATCAGCGAGGGCGAAGGAACCGCCATTGTCAACGAAGATGAATACGGCATCGATGAAGCCAGTGAAAAAAGAGATACCCAGGTTTTGGACTCCCCTGATATCCTGGCAATAAAAGGGCTCGGTCAATTTCAAAAATTTAAGGCGATTTCCAGTTTCAGGAAACTGCTGGAGAATTGGTACATTTCAAATTTTCAAATACAGGCAGCCCGGGCGATTCCCGATGTCGGAATCAGCGAGCACCTCTGGCCGGAGGGAGAAAATCTCCCACAAGTGGCCCAATTTATTTATGAAAATTACCGGGATACCTTCAACCTGGTACTGGAAAAGATGAGAAAAAGGGTCCCGGGAATCTCCAACGTGGAAGCAAAGGAGACTGCTGACGGGAGGATCGTGCTTAAATTCCAGGATGGCAGTTTTAAAGACCCGTTTATCTCCAGGTATGTATCAGACGGGACCATCAAAATGTTCGGATACTTACTCCTTCTTTATGACCCCAAGCCCCACCCGCTGCTGTGCATCGAAGAGCCGGAGAACTACTTACATCCCGATTTACTCCCTGAACTGGCCGAGGAGTTCCGCGAATATGCTTACCGGGGTGGGCAGGTTTTTATATCCACTCACTCGCCGGATTTTGTCAATGCGTTGAAACCGGAAGAATTGTTCTGGCTCAACAAAGAAAACGGCTTTACCACCATTAAAAGCGCTGTCGAAGACATGGACGTGAAAGCATTATACGAAGCCGGGGATTTGTTGGGCTCGCTGTGGAGACAGAAATATTTAAAGGGAAGCGGTCCTTTTCAATGATTCGATTGGAATTCTTATTAGAAGAGCCGTCCATGGAAAATGTCCTGAAGAAGATTCTTCCTCTAATTTTACCGCAGGATTATCGATACAATTCCAATTATTTTTTAAGACCCCACCAGGGAAAATCGGATTTACAAAAATCGATTCCCAACAAAATGAAAAGATTCAGCCATTTCCATGAACCGGTCATGTTGATCATATTGCATGACCAGGACAGCAATGACTGTATCCGATTAAAAAAAGAGTTAACGGAATTATGTAAAAAGCATGGACAGTGCCCATTTTTTATTCGCATTGTTTGCCGGGAATTGGAGTCCTGGTTTTTAGGAGATATGGACGCGATTGAAGCGGCTTTTCCTTCTTTTAAAGCCCATAAATATAAAAACAAAGCAAAGTATCGGAACCCCGACCTTCTCAATGCTTCCGATGAAATGTCAAAATTACTGCCGCGTTTTCAGAAACTTAATGCCTCCGTGAATATATCCAGGCATCTTAAACTGGAACAAAATACGTCCACCAGTTTTAAGAATTTTGTATCAGGTTTAAAGAAGATTCTTACGTTATATAACACTTAGCCCGGACGAGGCTTTACAAAAAAACCGTTCCCGCCAGAGGTTGAAATTAATAAGCGCCCATAAGCGGTGCGCATGATCGCGCTTACCGCTGAGATGCTCTTCCTTCATCCTCTTAATATAGGTATAATTGAAAAACCCCGACTCCTTCACCCGCTTCTCGGAAAGGTACTCCATCATCAAATCCTTTAACTCGGTTCTTAGCCAATTCTTAATGGGAATGGAAAATCCTTCCTTGCGCCGGTAAATGATCTCACCCGGTAAAATACCCTCCATGGCCTTTTTAAAAAACCATTTGGTAACCGGCCCCCGGACTTTGAAATGGGACGGCAAGGAAAAAGCAAACTCCACTATTTTATAATCCAACAGCGGCGCCCGCGCCTCCAGGCTGGCGGCCATACTCATCCGGTCCACCTTCACCAGGATGTCGTCCACCATGTAAGTCTTTAAATCCAGGTAAAGGTCGCGGTTAATGCCTTCACAGCGGCTGCTGTTTTCAAAATGCGCGGCGAAGGGCTCCCGCAGCGGTAACGGCAGCAGGAAATCTTGCTGTAAAAAATCAGGCGAATAGAGATGCTGCTTCCGAAGGTTGGATAAATAGATCATCCAGCGGAAATGCCGGTTCGTATACGAGTTGTCCAGTCCCTCGCTGAAACGTTTTATGCGGTTGACAAACCCCTTTTTCAATCCCGACGGCGGGAAAAGATGGGTGGTTTTGGCCATTATTTTATGCAGCGGCCGGAAAAGTGAGAAATCGACGGTGCGGGCAATCTTCTGCGCGATGTAATGTTCATACCCGCCGAAAATCTCATCGCCCCCGTCGCCGGAAAGAACCACGGTTACTTTTTCCCTGGCGGTTTTGCTTACCAGGTAAGTGGGAAAATTGGAAAAATCCGCCATGGGCTCATCCCAAAAATCCGCCAGGTAATATACCAATTCGGCGATGCCGGGAGAGAGGGTCCGGGTATAATGATCCGTGTTAAACATTTCCGCCACCCGCTGCGAATACCCCAGTTCGCTGTAGGATTTTTCTTCAAAACCGATGGAAAATGTTTTTGTCTTACCGGGAGAAAGGGAGGCCATGGTAGAAACGATGGCGCTGGAATCGATGCCGCCGGAGAGAAAGGCGCCCAGGGGTACGTCGGAGACCAGGCGCATTTTCACCGACTCTTTAAGCAGGCCGTGAAATTGTTCTTTTAACGCCCCGAAATCGGGCTTTTTACCGGCGGCGGCGGCCCGGGCAGACAGGGCAGCGGCGCTGTCAACGGCATCGGCCACATCCCAATATTTTTCGATGTGCAGCTTGCCATCCTCATAAGTCAAAATATGCCCGGCCGGCAATTTTTTGATACCGTTAAAAATAGAATAAGGCGCCGGGATATATTCCAGGGACAGGAAATAATCCAGGGCGTTGGGATCGATCTCCCTTTTTACCCCGGGGTATTCCAGGATGGCCTTGATCTCCGACGCGAAGACCAGGTTGCCGGTTCCCGGCGCCAGGTAATAATAAAGCGGTTTCTTGCCGATATGATCGCGGGCCAGCACCAACCGGTGATTTTTGATATCGTAAATACCCAGGGCGAACATGCCCCTGAGTTTCCCGGCAAACGCCGGCCCATACTCTTCGTAAAGATTAACGATGACTTCCGTATCGGATTGGGTCCTGAATCGATAACCCTTTGCCAGGAGTTCTTCCCGTAGTCCCTGGAAATTGTATACTTCCCCGTTATAAGTGATCCAGTTGTTTTTGGAATAAGAAGGAAGGGGTTGATGTCCGGTTTTAAGGTCAATGATACTGAGCCGCCGGGCGGCAAGACCTACATCGCCTTTAGGGCCGTGGAAATAATAGCCGTCATCATCCGGGCCGCGGTGCTTCAGCCGGTTATTCATCCGGGTTAAAACTTCTTTACTTATCCCTGATGCCGGCGGTCCCGGCGGTTCCAGTTGATAGAAACCGCAAATGCCGCACATATTAAAAGAACACCCCCAACGCAGGCGCTGGGGGAAGTTCGTTACAAAATCGGGTGTTCTTTATTATTAGTAACTTGCAATGGCTTTGTCTTCGTCTTCAAAGGAATCGAAAACCGTAATCAGTTTTGTTACCGACAGTAGGTCGCGTACTTTATTGGTCAGGTTAACGATTTTTACAACGCCGTTTGCTTTTTTAAGCGAGGTATAAGAGCGTACCACTTCACCCAGGCCGGTTGAATCCAGATAGGGCACATCGGCAAAGTTTAACAGCAACTTAGTCTCTTTCTCTTTGACGGCGCTATCTATGGCTCCTCTTAAGTCATCGATGCCTTCACCGATAAGTATTTTCCCATGCAAATCAAGAATCAGCACATCACCTTTTTTTCTTTTCCCAATTTTCATATTTATTAACTCCTTAATTTTTAGTTTAAAAATTTTTATTAACCAGTTATAACATATTAAAAGGTATTTTTCAATGAGTTATCCAACTTTAAACCGGTTTTTTTTATTCAGTGGGCGTCTCAGTGGGCGTTTCAGTAGGAGTTGGAGCGGGTTCCGCGGTCATTTTTACTTTCTCTTCCAGCTTCTTCTTGACCCTGTCCAGGAGTTCGGAGGGGATGTTAAAACTCAATGTGACTTTTTCAGCGGAAGCGCTGATATTGATTTTATTCACCACGTCCATCGCTTCCTGGCCGGCCAGGCCCGCCATTCCTTTAAACCCGTTCAAGGTAGCGACCAGTTGGTTATTGCCTTCTTGATTGGGGCAAACCAGGTTGATTTCGCCAATATAGGCATTATCCTTGTAATTAAAGTCTCCCAGGATAACCTCCGCCTTCGTTAAATCGACTTTTGCCATGCCCAAATCATGAACTTTTTTGGCGTCCGCGGGGAAATCGAAGACAAAAGAGACCAGGCCGTTGAACTTTTCGATATAAGGTTTCATTTTGGCGTTGGCCATGATGCTCTGCCCCTCGCCTTTGGAAAGGTCGATTACCTTTTTCACGCCGTCGGGTTTACCGCCGGCCGCGATGCTTTCGTTAATAAAGGCAAAGGCAATTTCTTCTTCCGTACCGTCTTGTTTGACCTCTTTGAATTTATAGACCGGGATACCCTTATAAGCCTCTTCAGTATACCCCACCTTCTGCTCTTTCAGGATCGCCAGGATTTTGTCCTTGTTGTAGTTCAGATGGGCTACCAGTACTCCGTCGGCGGTGTTGGCGGGGCCTATGTTACCCAGGATGGCAATGGCCAATGCGTAAACATCCTTCCTGGGATCGATGCCGGTTTTAGCGACAAAATCCTGGTAATCTTTAAATGTCGCGCCGGGTTTCGCGGGTTTTTCTTCTTTGATCATTTTGTCAAAGAATTCCATTTTGACCAGGTCCTGGAAATTTATGTAAACGACGCCGGCCGAATTATCCGGGAGCAGGGAAAATAACTTTATACCGCCTGCCGCCGCGGCGCCGGAGGCGCCTTCTTTCCCACAACCGGGGAAAAGGAACAATGTTAAAACCAGGATGCTCATGGATATTGCTGTTAAAACTTTTTTCATATTAAACCTCCTTTTTAAGATTCAATCTTATCATATTTAAATTCTTTTTACCACTACTCGTCCAAATAATTTTTTCCCCCACCCCGCGGCGCGGGGTTCCTATTGTAGAACCGAACCGTACCGCTTTCTGTATGTCCCCTCTTTAACTTATTGTTTTTATACATCTCTTTAGTTCACGTCCGTGTTTATCAGAGTACGTCCGTGGCTATTTTTTTATTATACCAAGGCATATGTCATTCAACTTCCTGGCAAAAGTCCCGGCCCGTTGGCTGAAGTCGCCCATTGTCTGCATATCTTTCCCGTCACTTTGGAAAACTTGCTTTTGCAATTCCAGCACCCGGCGGTGATAGTTGTTTATGGCGTCGCCCAGGTCTTCCACTTCATAAGCGGCTATGATTTTCCCTTTACCTTCCATCATCCGGCAAAAATGTACCTGGTGGTCGTCGATATGCTCGCTATACCGCTTCTGCCTGGGCATTACCAGGGGAATCTTCTTATGGTAAAGCCCCAGCATGATGCTGCCCGTACCTCCGTGGGTAATAATAATCTCCGCGGCGGCCATTCGTTCCAGCATTTCACTGAAAGCGATGAAACCGGCGTAATCGCAAAAGTGGGGCTTGTACGTGGAATAGCCGGTCTGGATAAAAACATCGGGGGAAATATTGTTTTCCCTTTTCAAGTCATCCATGGCTTTAACCAGCCGGTCAAAGGGCTGTTCGTGGGTTCCTACCGTGACGAATATCATAGTATCTGCCCCAACATGAGACCCCGGGGATAAAATTTTCTCTGCTCTTCCCACTGCAGGATAAACACATCGGTAATGGGGTAAACGATTTTCCCGGTAAGCGAAGGTGTGTCGATCCGTTCATAAGCCTCGATAAACACCAGTTTTTTCCCCAGCAGCTTGCCCAGGAAAAAAAATGGAATCGCCACTCCCGCGCCGGTGGAAATAATAACATCGGGTTTTTCCTTAAAAAGGACTTTCAGGGCCACGAAAAAATTCCGCGCCAGGTTAAACAGGTTTCGGTTGGTAGGGAAAAACGCCCAGTAAACTCTTTCTTTTTCCAACAACGACACGGCGTCTTCTTTTTTAAAGGTCACCCAGAACCGGTCGTACCGCTCCCAGAAATCTTTCAGCAGGTGCAGCAGCAATAGGTGACCGCCGCTGGAACAAACCATACCCAGTTTCATCATGACCTCTTAACGCCCCCTAAAATCTTGCTGAATAAACTTTCCAGGTTTTTATAGCCGATCTCCCCGGTATAACATTCATTAACACGCGCCAGGGATTTTTGTTTCATAACCATCAGGGCCCCATTATCCAGCGCCAGCAGCCGGGAGATTTGCCGCCGCAGGTGGTCCGGGTTGCCCGGTTCAAAAAGAAAACCTGTTTCGCCTTCGGTTACCAGTTCCCTGGCGCCGCCGATATCCGAAGCGATAACCGGCGTCCCGCAGGCGTAACTTTCGATAATCGAATAACCGAAGGATTCGTAACACTCCGAAGGGAAAATAAGAAACCGCGCCCCGGCTAGAATTTCTCTTTTCAAATGACCGTCGATAAACCCGGCGAATTCGATGTTTCCCAGGTTGCGGTCGCGGGCAAACTCTTTCAATTCTTTTTCCAGCGGCCCGCTGCCCACTATTTTCAATGGCAGGTGCGGCAGCCCCACAAATGCGTTTAATAAAGTTAATAATCCTTTTTCCCTGGATAAGCGACCCACATAAACCGCATAAGGACCGGGCAATGAAACCGAGCCTTCGCTACTTGTCACCGGTTCGAAATCGATGAAATTGGGGAACACCTCGATTTTATCGCAGGGGAATCCCGCTTCCACGAATTTCGCTTCCAGGAACCGGCTGGCGGCCAGGAACCGGTCGACAGTCCTTATGACGGTTTTGCCCCGGCGGTGGAACCATTCCCCTGCCGCAATGCCCATACTATTTATAAAACTGCGCTGGTAACACCGGTGAATAATACCGGGCAGGAAATTACCGGGTTTGCATTTTTCACAGGCGGTGAAATCGTTTCTCAGGAAAAGCCCGTTCAGGCAAAGGAATTTATAATTTTCCAACCGTTTCAGGATGGGCACCCCGTTTTTATGCAAAACCCGCAGGATGGATAATGAAAGCAAAGGGGCCAAATTATGAACCACGGCCAGGTCGGGTTTTTCCGCTAATAAAAACGTTTCCAGTTCCCTGTTAAGCGCCGGGGAGTTGATTAATTTGAAAGGGAGCGCCCATTTTTTTAGCGGGGAGAAACCATCAATATCCCGGCTGTCGCGAAAAAAACGTATCACCCGGTGGCCCGCCCGGGTCAGGGTATCTTCGAGGATGGCGACATACCTATCTTCCCCACCCCGGTAACGGTAATAATTATGAACCAGCAGGATTTTCATTGTCAGGGATTTTGAGGTTGTTTTTTTTCTTAAAATCTATCACGATATAATTTAAATACAGCATCAGCAGGATTCCCAGCAGCAAGCCGGTAACCAGGGCGATGAAACGCGGCGTGCCGCGGAAATTGGAAACCAGGATGGAAAGTATGGAAAATACAGTCGTCAGGATCAACAAAATGACGACGGATTTTTTTTCGGAAAAACCTTTCTTCATTAGGCGGTGGTGGATATGATCGTTATCGCCTTTAAAAGGGTTTTTGCCTTTCAGCAGGCGGCGGAAAAAGGAGAGCACCGCATCCATTACAGGGATAGCCAGGAAGATGATGGGGATCATCAATGCGATTCCCAGGGAGGCTTTGTGTGCGGTTTTCAAGGAAACCGTGGCCAGGATGGTCCCGGCGAACAGGGCGCCGCTGTCTCCCATTAGAATCCGCGAAGGGTAAATATTATAAGGTAAAAAGCCGATGATGCCGCCCAGTAAGGCGGTGATAATAATGGCGGGGAAAACCAGTTTATCCAGTACGCAGATAATAATAATAGTAACCGCGACAATGGCAATAACGCCGCCGGCCAGGCCGTCCAGGCCGTCGATCAGGTTAATGGCATTGGCCACGCCGATAATCCACAGCATGGATAAAGGGTAAGAAAGAATCCCGACATTAATACTGTCTTTCATGAAAGGGAGGGTCAGCAGTTCGATTTTAAACCCGATGTAGAATAGTATCGTGGCGAAGACCAGTTCCACTCCCAGTTTTTGCATGGCTTTCAGGCCTTTGAAATCGTCGTACAGGCCCAGCAGGAAAAAGAAGAGTATGGAACAGACATACAGCATGATCTGGAAGAGGGATAGATCGATATAAATAAAATAGGGCGTATCTTGCAGCAGGTAGACGGCAAAGAATAACGCATAGAAAGCGGTAAAGAAGCCGATGAAGATGCCCACGCCCCCGAGGCGGGGTCTGGGGGATTTGGGCAGTTTCCGGTCGTTAAAGTCATCGTAAATCTTATATTTTTGGGCCAGGTCAAGGGTGGTCTTCTGGGTGTAGAATGAGACCAGGAAACCGATCCCTACCAAACATATGAAAATAATATAATTCGTATAAACCATTGTTTATTCCAATAAGTCCAGGTTCTATTTAACCACGACCGGCAGTAAAAAGCAAGAGATAAACTTTGAAATTGCAGTTGGGTCAAATATCTTCTTCCGCTCCCCGGTTTTTTCATCAACTCCAGCGTGGGAACAGGCCGCGGATTTGCACCGGCAATTTCCCGGTGGGTTTTAGGGCGCCGGTTAATACTCTAAATAATGCTTCCACCTGCACTTCCCGGAATCCATAGGTCGCCGCATAAGTATCCACCAGGGGAAAATTCCGGATATCATAGGGGTTTCCCAACGCAATCACGATAACATCGTCGCGCAGGCCCAGGAGTTCGTTTAAAGGACCGGCCTGGAGCCGTTGGATTTCGGGGGACCTGGAATAAAGCGCGGCAATTATTTGCTGGTATTCTTTCATCCGGTTTCTCAATGTTTCGGGGATGCGGGCGGCGGGGTTCCCCTGTCCGTCATTCCCGTCGGGAAGCAAGTCAAGCGTTTCGATATCCACGCGCTCAAGGAACTGCCCGGCAGACCGGGCCAGGTAAGATATATTCGACGCACTAGAGGGCGGCATGGCGGCCATTACTTTTCCCCATTCGATAATGAGCGTCCGGGCTGACGGGTTGATGGGAATAATGCCTTTCCGGTTCCTGAGAACCGTAATGGACCGGTCCGCAATCTTTTTCTCCTCAGCCCGGTGAATCCTTACGGTTTCTTGGGTACTGCCGGGAGAAGGAGAGGGAGAAGGCGAAGGCGAGGGAGAAAGTTGCGGCAGGGACGGATATTTTTCTTTTAGTTTCAATATCCGTTCAAGGGATTCATCGATTCTTTTTTCCGGGATGACCCCTTTTTTAACTTGAAAATAAAGCGCCTCCAGAAGTTCCGCCTGGAAATCCGGCGAATGACTGGCGATCATAAGGTCAAGCCCGGCATCCATTGCGTTTTTAACCATCTCCGTGGGCGAGAAGTGTTCTTTCACTGCTTTCATTTCCAGGCAGTCGCTCATAACGACGCCGTTGTACCCGGCTTGCTCTCGCAGCAATTGGTGGATGAAATAGGGGCAAAAGGTGGCGATGCGGGGGGAAAGGGCGGGAAATAATAAGTGACCGGTCATCATGGCGTCGATGCCAGCCCGGGCGGCGGCGTAAAAGGGCCGGTAACAATAGTGAAAAAAGTATTCCGGGGAAATGTCCACTGTCGGGATTTCCAGGTGCGAATCGGCCGTGGTTCCGCCGTGGCCGGGGTAATGTTTGCCGCAGCAAGCCACTCCTGTTTCATTCAGACCAACGGCAAATTCCAGGGCGTATTTGATTACGGTTTCGGGGTCATCGGAAAAGGAGCGGATACCGATGATGGGATTATTTTCTTCGTAGTTAACATCCAACGACGGGGCCAGGACGCCGTTGACGCCCAGGGTTTTCATTTCCGCGCCGATGATCCGGCCCGCTTTCCCGGCGTTACGGGGGACGCCGCCGGCGGCCAGGCCCATGGGCGAAACAACCGTGGCCGCCAGTTCCTTGAACTGCACCACGGTTCCGCCTTCCTGGTCGGTATATATAAAGGGCGGGATTTTCCCCAACGCGTGGATCCCCCGCGTTAATTCTTTTACCTGGGAAATGGCATCGATGTTTCTTGAAAATAAAATGATAAACCCGGTGTTATTGGTTTCAATCAAGCGCTGTACATCTTCGGTTACTTCGGTTCCTTTGAAACCGATCATAAAAAGCTGGCCGATTTTTTCTTTCAGCGACAGTCGATAATCTGCCATATGTTTATACGCTGTAAGCCTATGCCGTACAGCGTCAGGAAATTTTCTTTTTATAAATCCGTCTTCGTTTATGAAGGGTGGGGTTGAAATATTTCCATTGGGCCTGGATTTTTTTATTGGTTTCCAGTTCCGGGTTGGATTCGCTGAATTTGATGCCTTTTCCCATAGCGACTTTTACCACTTCCAGGACCATGAGCAGGTCGACGCCCAGCCCGCGGTATTTTTTCTTGATGCCGGCCAGGTAAAAATCCAGGATATCATAATTTTTCAAGCCCCTTAAGATATGATACCAGCCGAAAGGAAAGAGCCGGCCCTTTGCTTTTTGAAAGGCGCGCGACAGGCTGGGCATGGCCACCAGGAAACCGATGGCGTCGCCGTTTTCATCCAGGGCCAATTTTAAAAGGTCTTTATCGGCAAAGGAGATATATTTTTTTACATAGTAATTGATCTGTTTTTCGGTAAGGGGAACGGCGCCGTAGAGTTCTTCATAAGCCTCATCCAGCAGGTAAAATATCGCCCCGGCATGTTTCATTACATGACGTTTATTTTTAAATTTTAGTATTTGGATACCGCTTCTTTCTTTAATGCGGTCGCCAAGTCTCAGGAGTTTGGGGGGGATGCCTTCTTCGTAAGGGGGCAGGGCTTTAAACTCGACGTAATCGATTTCTTTTTCGAACCCGTATTTTTCCACCATATCGACATAATAGGCGTGATTGTAGTAAACGGCGATGGTGGCCAGTTGATCGAATCCTTCCACCAGCATTCCTTCCGGGTCCAGGTCGGTAAAGCCATGGGGACCGGTGAAGGTTTCCATTCCCAGTTCCCTGCCCCAGGCTTCCGCTGTATCGAACAGAGCCCGGGCGACCTCGTAATCATCGGTGGCATCGAACCATCCGAACCTTAAGTTTTTGGCGTTGTATTTCTCATTGGCTGCATAACTTAAAATTGCGGCAATACGTCCCACCGGTTTACCATCCTTGTAGGCAATGAATAACCTGCAGTCGGCCGAGTCGAAAGCGGGATTTTTTTTCCTGTCAAAAATTTCCATTTCTTCCCGGATCAATTGAGGTACCCAGCAATCATTGCCTTTGTAGATGTCGAAAGGGACCTTAACAAATGTTTTTAAATCTTTTTTTGTTTCAACCGTCCGTATTTCTATACTCATGCTTAACCTCGATATTTATATAAATTTTCCAGATTACAGCATTATATTATACACTAAAATAAAAATGAATGATATAACAAAAAGGACAAATTAGCAATTTTCATTTGGGGAAAATTCTGGTAGAATTCGGGTATGCCGATTTATTTATTAGGAGAAAGCACTGTTTTCCCGGCGGCTGAGAACGCCAATCGTGAGGGCATTGTTGCCGTGGGCGGCGACCTGTCGCCCGAACGACTGCTCAATGCCTATGCCGGCGGTATCTTCCCCTGGTATTCCGACGGCGATCCCATTCTCTGGTGGTCTCCCTCCCCCCGCATGGTACTGTTCCCGGGGGAACTCCATGTTTCCAAAAGTATGAGAAAACTATTGCAGAAAGTCCCCCCATGGTTTCACTGGACGGTTGACCGTCATTTCCGGGAAGTGATTGAAAATTGCCGGACGGCCCCCAGGAAGGGCCAGGCCGGCACCTGGATCACAAATGAAATGCGTGAGGCTTATATTTGTTTGCATGAGTTGGGCTTCTGTCATTCGCTGGAGGTGTGGCGGGGGAAAGAATTGGTGGGTGGGATTTACGGTCTTTCCCTGGGGAAATGTTTTTTCGGGGAGTCCATGTTTTCAAAAGTGCGCAATGCTTCCAAGTTTGCTTTTATCACGCTGGCGCAGCAGTTGTTGCAGAGGGAATTTCTCATGTTGGACTGCCAGGTGCCTTCGGGGCATTTGAGAACCCTGGGGGCGCGGGAGATTCCCAGGAAAAAATTCCTGGGCCTTTTAAAACAGGGATTGCAATCAAAGACCCTGGTGGGAAAATGGGAATTCTAAAAAACTCTTGCGGTGGCTGTGGGAATCCCCGGAAAGACGTAAGGGACAGAAATTGAATGGAGACGGTAACCGTGGGGAATAATAAGAAGAATAAGGGACAGTCAAAAAAATGAGAAAAAATTTGAAAAAGGTATTGACAATTTAATTCCAATGCAATATATTTAATGCAGAATACAGGGTGAGCCCAATCCGCTGGTTCATAAAAAAAGTTCAGGGCAAGGATGGTTGAAAATGCCAAGAACG
>JAPKZK010000206.1 GCA_026393835.1 Candidatus Aminicenantota bacterium
CATCCCTTTCTTTTTCCAATTCAATCCTGGCGATCTCCCTTGGGACTATTATTCTTAGCCTGAAATAGACAATGGTTAAGAGTATCAAAATGTAAAGCAGGAAAAGGCCCACGCCCTGGTAGATTGTCCCGGGGATATTGCTATGTGTGTAGTATAAGGGTTCGTTGTCTTTGTAATAGGCTTTTCCTGCCTTCTGGTCGGAGAAATAGGCATTATCGATGATGGACTTTAAATAACGCCGGTTTTTATCCCGTAGGTAGATGTGGAAATTTAGATTGTTATTACCCCCGAAACCGGCAATTTCGTAAAACATTTGCCCGAAAAAGGAAAGGGGGAAGAATTTTTTATAACGAAGGGATGTGGCGTAATGGCCCCGTAAGAAGAGGTTAAATCGAAGATCGAAATGGGAGGGGGGAAGATGAAGGTATTGATGCCGCGGAAGGTAAAATTGAAGTTCTCAATGAATTCGCCGTTAAAGATGGCATTCATTTTCTCAGCGTGAAGGGTGTTGAGCGCATCGACTTCCCGGTGCATGGGGACGTTTTCCGCATATTGTTTATAGCTGTTGATGTCGATGTGTAATATGAAAAGCGACAGCGCCGCCGTCAACAGGATAAAGCCGGGTATGAACCAGCGTACATCCGGTTGAGTCAGCGGCCCGAAAATATGTTGTAAATGTTTTCTCATTGTTTATTCTCCAAGTCCAATGGCCCTGGGGGCCGCTTTTTAAAAATATCTTAAAGGTAACGGGCGGCCGGAACTCTGTTTTTGGTCCCGGCTGCCCGTGTGATCTTGCCCATTTTTAAAAAACCCCGGTTACTCCATATCGGCCGGCATTTCAACTGTTGCTTTTGTTTTTGCGGTTTTACGCGACGTTTCTGTGGTCGCTCTTGCTCTTTTGTAGCCCTCGGAAAATACCCGGATACCGCATTTTTCCATGAATTGTTTATTTTCTTTGAAAGCAACTGCCGCGACCGTCAGTAACTCATGCATCACCGACTTCAATTTGAGCAGGGCGGCATTACGCTTATTGGTGGACTCCTCAGCTTTTCCTTTTAAAATGAAATATCGGGATTTGGCATTTTCAGCCGCTGTTATTTTATCGAGTTCGGCTTGAAGTATTTCAGTGGTAAAATTGTATTTGTCAATTCGCGTCATTGCTTTGGGGGTCCTGATAACATAGGTATAGAACTCTTTGGCTCGTTTCAGCCATTCGATGGGTTTTGGTTCACCTGTGGCATCCGATGCCAGTGTAACCAGTTTATTATCCTCATTGTTTTTAAACTCCAGCAGGATAATATTGGTATAGTCCGTAAATACGCCGCGGGCTTGTTTATAAAGCGTATTAAACTCTACTCCCGCAATGTTCATGTCGGCATGGTATTTAATCTGGGCGCTTTCCATTTCCTGGGCAAGGGCATGGATGTTCAAATAGCCGTCGAAAGTGGCGGCGCTGAATTTGAACTGGGAAAGCAAATTTAATGACTCGACATCATCCTTAAGTCCGTTCAAAACGATTAACGATTTCTCTAAAAAGAATGAGATACCATATCCAAATAAATCCATTGTTCGTCTCCTTATTAAATTGATATATTTTAGATTTCAATTTAGTTGCGTTTATCCTGGTAAATCTTAAATATGGTTTATAAGTAGCGCTGTAAGACCATTCATGAGTAATGTTTGCATGTTCATGTGGACCATTTGCACGCGTAAGTGCATCATTTGCGTCCACATGTGCATCGTTCGAGTTTGCAGGCGCTCTATTGGCGTCTAAATTCGCAGCGTTTGATTGTAAATTCGCGCCATTCGTGTATTTTCTCGCATCACATGATTGTGATTTCGCGTCATATGCATATTTATTCGCAGCATTTGCGTATATTTTTACGTCATTTGTGTATAATTCCGCACCATTTGCGCAATATGTTGCATCATTTGCGTATTTTTTCGCGCCGTTTGTGTAATATTTCGCGACGTTTGTATATATTTTTGCGGCATTTGTGTATAATTTCGCGCCATTTGTGCATAAATTCGCGGCGTTTGTATATAATTTCGCATCGTTTGTGTATAATTTCGCAGCGTTTGCAAGTTCAAATGGGCCATTTGCAAGTGCGGGGGCAGAGTTTGTACGTGCAAGAGGTGTGGCGGCATTTACAGAGCCAGTATTTGCACATTCAGGCGGCGTGTCGGAAGCCGCGGTGACTGTAAATGTATATTTATGGGCCTCATTTGGGATTGCAGGCCCTGCGAGTGACAGCGACGGCATTATATTTGACCTTGCATTTGCCGTGGTTGATCCGGCAGGGGGTGTAATTGCTTGCGTATGCGTCGAAGTTGCCCGCGCATGAGGCGATTGCAAGGCCGATATTCCCTTTTGGTTAAAAGTAAAGGCCGCATTCGCATCCTCCCAGGCCTTATTTTCCCGTGAAAAGCCTATGATTGGCTGTCTAGTGACCACTAAGCCATATTCGCTGCGCGTTTCTTTCGATTTAAATAATTGTGTTTTCAATAACATTAATTCACCAATTAAGAATGCAATATAACACAGACTTATCTATTTGTAAAGAAAAAAAATTTTTTTTTAATATTGCCGGGTAATCCCCGCTGGAGTCTATTTTGATGGATTATTTAAAGAGGACAGGATCGTTTAGTAGGGGTTTTTTAATTTTTCTTTTCGGAGGCTGTGTTTGACCGTCTCCCTTTCCTGGTAAAGCAGCTTATTCGCCTGGGAAAGTATCATTCCCCGGAAAAATACAGACTTTTCCAGTAACCAGAATAATTTCTCCGGGGTATCGATGTCATCGTCAACATCGAATTCCTGGATTTTGATCTTTAGCGGCGCATCGCTGAACATTTCTCCCTTCCCGGTAAACAGGTAATTCATATTCACGTTGAATTCGGAAGCCAGTCTTACAAATAATTCCGGGCCGGGGTTGCCGTTGCCTTTTTCGATTTCGCAGAGGTAGCTGGGGGCAATTTGAAGGGCAACGGCCATTTCTTTTTGATGCAACTTTAATTTTTTGCGGATATTTTTGAGCCTATCGCCGATATCTACTGAGCTCTCGTGTTTTCTCATCGGTTTATAACCGCTCCTTTTTGGCCCGTTGTTTCATCCGTTGTCCTGGGGCCGGATAGGTAATTATAAACCGGAATTCATTAAAAGTAAAGCGGTTTGATTGAACCTGGATTCGACAGCTAAATAATAGTTGCCGCGAAGGTCCCGGCAGAACAGGCGACTCCCAAAAAAGGCGAAGGGGCGCGAAGAAGAAAGACGGTCAGGGGACATCCAAATAATTGTCCACTTCCAGTGGGACAATATGATTAAAGTTTGCCTGAAAATATCGGCATCCCATCAGGGATGAAGAGTTGGGTGGGTATGTTTATATATTCAGTTATTTTCCAAAAATATTTTCTCTAAAAAAATGTGTTGAAAAAAAAAATCCCCTGTGCTATACTCATTTTTAATATAAAAAAAAGGAGAAAGCATGTTTAAAAAATTTCTTTTGATTTGTTGCCTCGCGGTCTTAATTTTGCCGCAGTCGAAGTGTTCCCCAGATAATGATTTTGAAAAGTACATTGATTTACCTTTTGTGGAATGCACAAACGGTGTAAGCGCTTCTTCGGCGATCGCTACCTGGGCTCTTTATGACGGGATGTGGGTTGATCAAGATTATATTCTAAGCTGTATAATCAATGCCGATGGTACGCTAAACTATTACGCAATGGTAGATGCAATTGAATTGTTTACCGAATCAGTAGGCTGGATGGCTGAATTCCCCGCCACCGATAATGGTCAGAACCAGGCTCTTTCGGGTATTGTTGAATGTTTACAGCAAGACTGTTGCTCGATTCTGCCGTTAATTGGCGGCCACTATGTACCGGTTCTCGGCGCACGTGGACAGTATGTGAATAATGATCCAAGGGCTGATTTGATCGCATTTCATGCTTATGATGCACCTTATCAAGCTCTGTGGGCCAATGCTTTAAAAAACACATATTATAAACCGATAAACGGAAAATTCATCGCTTTCCTGGGCAGGAGGCGTGATATGATTAATGGATTGGCCGATTATAATTGGTTTGTTCAAAGTGGGGGGACTTATTACGGCGCTCCCTTAAATTATGAGCCCTCAAACTTACCCATTCAATAGGAGATACATCATGAAATTAAAAAAAATAATAATTGTTTATCTTTTGTTACTGGCGGTTTTCCCTGTTTTCTCAAGAACCAGGAGTGCATCGGTCTTATCGATGAAAGACTTAACAACTCCCTCCAGTCCTTCATATGTGCCGTATCCCTACCCGGAAAGCGAAGACAAAATTATTGAGAACCTTCGTTACGGCATTCAAAAAACTTTTGCGAACAATATGGCTTCCTTTGAATATTCAATGATTAAAACATCAAACCCATTGCCGAAGATGCTGCAGAAAAATTCCAGTTTGACGGTTCAAAAAATTGTAAAAATCCAGAATCGGATCGCGGAAATGTCCGATTCGTTTTCATACCTGATCATCTTATTCGATAATGAAACGAATGAATTTGCCCGGGTGGCCATGACGGCTGACGGGTTACTGCATAGTTGCGCAGTGGTATCCCCATTGGCAAGCGTCAAACCCCTCAAGAATGAAACTGAAATCATTTCTCTTCTGGCAACACAAACAGGGATACGAAAAACAGAAATTTCCAAAGTGGATTTATTAGCTTATGGTATTGTATACGCCAGTCCGGTTTGCCCTTTTTACCGTGTCACATTAAATGACGGCTCTATCTACTTCCTTGATTACAATGAAAATGTGTTCAAAAAAGATGATGAGAAAACAATATCGGGCGATCCATTCTCTTTCATTGAAAAAGAAACAGCCCAATTAAAACAGGGGGGGCACGCCCTGTATGATTCTATTGATGATAAACTACTTATCTTGAAAAAAATAACCTCAGGAGGTGTTCAATGACTGCAAGAAAAGTAACCATCGCTGGAGTAATTATATTATTGTCCTGTATGACTGTTCTTGGGCAATCGACATCTAAATTCAAACTTTTTGTCTATTCAGGGGTTACTTTCCCATCTTATCCCTCAAACGGGTTCGCATCTTTTTTCAGACCCACCCAAAATTGCGGCGTTGGTTTGAACTATCGACTTTCACCAAAATTGTCTTTAACTCTCGATTTTAGTCATTATCAATTTCAACCTAAATCAAAATCGGGTTGGGATTTCAATTATAATGGACATGACATAGAATTTACAAAAGTTCCGTTTCCTCCGAGTATCATTGAAGTGGACTACGACCGTAATGATCTGCTCCTCAAATTAAAGTTGAAGCCCTTTCAGATGCAAAAACGTTTATCCCCCTATATCATTGCAGGCGGAGGAATGACATACAAAAGAATAGAAGCTTATCGAGATGGTCTTAAAAGTACAAGCTGGTATAAAAGCAAATCGATTGATTATTTGCTCACTGCCGGAATTGGTTTTGATTATCGAATCGAAAACAAAATCGATATCTTCATGGAAGCTTGCTATAATTATAGTTTCTTTGAGCATAAAGAGTTGACCAGGGGCGTTATTCCCCTAAAACTAGGTATTGCCCTGGGATTATAATGAGTGGCTTATATTCATAGTATTCCAAACGAGGCGGCAGTTCATGCAAATATTGAAGTTTGTTATTGCATGGTTCAGCTTGTTGTACCTGACGCTGTATATCCCTTTTGCTTTTATGGTTTATTTTTCGCCCTGGTACAAACTGAACTGCCGCCTTCATCCCATCAGTCAACGTATTCCCACTGAAAAAGCCAGCGTTTATGTCCACCAATTGACGGGATTTTTTCTCCATTGCCACCCATTGGAAACCGACTGGTCCGCCAAAGAGAAATTTCATTTAAACGAAGTACTCGGCATTTTCGATGTCCTGGCCGGAACAGCGATCCTTTCCCTGGCCCTTTTCGGTTTCACGTTCAATAAAAAGCATACCCGGAAGCTTGCCGGGATAAATATGTTAATCATAATTTCGCTGCTAATCATTATTCCTTTCTTCCGTTACTTCTGGGTATCTATACTGCATCCGCTTTTATTTAACAACCTGGCCTGGAAAACCAACCCCATGGATGTCTCTTTTTTTCTTTTGCCGCCCGCATTTTTTTACTATTCTACAATCCTCCTTATCGCTGTTTCCTTTATAATCAACTTAAGTCTATGGCTGAGTTTTAGAGTCAGGAAGTAGTCCACATTATCCTTTGAACTGCCGGTTTCCCAGGCTTCCTTCCCTGGTTTTAGACATATTGAATCATGGCTTCGTTTGGACCAAAGAAAAGTGAAAATATCCGGGGATGCACTTTTTGCAATCGAGCAAGATAAAGATGAGAACTGGATGATCTCTAAGTATAAAATCCCATTTACGGATTTTATAAAATAATGATAAGTTCCTTATTCTTTTTTGTCGTCGGTTTTTGATTTATCCTTGCGTAAATTATGATGGATCGTCTCCCGCTCCTGGTACAATATCTTGTTCGCCTGCGAAATCAACAGCCCCCGAAAAACGACCGACTTCTCATATAACCAATTGATCTTCTCCAATGTGTCGATATCGTCATTTATATCGATTTCCTGCTTCTTGATCTTTAGCGGCGCATCACTAAACATATCCCCCTTCCCCATAAACAGGTAATTCATATTCACGTTGAATTCGGAAGCAAGCCTTACAAATAATTCCGGGCCGGGGTTGCTGTTGCCTTTTTCGATTTCACAAAGGTAACTGGGCGCTATTTGAAGGGTTATGGCCATTTCTTTTTGCGGCAGCCGTAATTTTTTACGTACTTCACTAATTCGTTGGCCGATATCAACCGCGCTTTCGTGTTTTCTCATTTACCTGATAATACTCCTTATTAAGGAAGATATTCAATTTTGAATTTTGAATGATGAATAATGCCAATGAAATCTGAAGGGAAAAAAGTTTTTTTCATCATTCATCATTCATCATTTAATCCATTTTATATATTCGCTTTAATGATCTCCGACATGTATTGGCCGAAGAGTTGGGCTTCGAAATAGGATTGATTGAGCCGCCACAGGATCGCGATATCCGGGGAGCGATCGCCGTCTACAATGGTCTTTACTTCGTAAAGCTGCTTTAAAATGGCGTCCATATTGGCCAACACGGCGTCATCAAGACCGGCGGTATCGCCCTTTATTAGCAGGGCTTTTACTTTTTCACAGATAGGGCCCAGCAACCCGAATTTGGCCTGGAACCCGTCATAATCGAATACCCGCAAGCGGTCCATCATGGCCTTATCATTGGGGATATCGGCGGCGGCAACCTTGAGATTGGCGTAGGCGGCCCTGGCTTTTTCCATGTTGGCGATGGCGCTGTCCAGGATCGTTTTCATTCCCTGGGAATCGACGCCGTTAATGTCGGTCATTTCCACGAGGGCCTGGAAATCCTGGTAATCGGCATGGGAGGTTAAGAAATACCAGGCGCTCTCAGCGATATAGGTTTGCAAAGACGGCCCCATACTCTTCTTAATATCGGGTGAAATGCCACAGGTACACCCGGGAGCAGCGAGGCACTCCCGCCAATTGGCCACGAGAGCAGGATATGAAGATATTGAAAGGGATAATATCAACAAAATTCCTAAAAATGTTTTAATTATGATTGTTTTATTCATGTTTTCTCCTATATTTATGTGATTGATTTTTTGTCTCATTTGTATACAGCCATGATTAAGAGTCATCCTGCTCCTGGTTCTCCCGGTTGATTTTCAGTCCCCTGGTTAAGGTGTCGGTTACATTGAGCCATTGGTTGGATTCGTGGAACGGCTCCAGTTTGATGCCGGGAATACGATTTGAGCAGGGCATAATGTAGGTGATCTCCGGGAAGAGGTGGAGCACCAGATGCTCATCATCACTATATAACTGAAACATTTTATTATCCAGGCGCGAACCGAAATCAAAGGGCATATCCTTAACGATATCGCCGATGAGGTAGATGGCAAAGGGTTTCATCTCCAGGAGGGACAGGAGAAGCTGGCCCTTTTCATCGCCGGTTAATTGGTGGATCTTTTTAGCCGCAAAGGATTCAAGGGAGAAGGCAACGCTGATTTCCTCCCGTTTGATTTTATCCACCTTTAATAAATCCATGACCAGGCGGACAAAGTTACCGGCGGTAATGCCGGCCGGAATATGGTCGGCATGGCAGGGGTAGATAAAGTCCTGTCTTTGGCTGGCGGTGTTTAATTCCATGCCGTTAAGGGTTACTTTTAACGAGGGCCATTGCTCATTGCCCCGGCAAGGTTCATTGGAGAGAAGGTTATAGAGCATCAGTCGCCACAACGAGCCGTGCGCCTGGTAGGACTTAATAGTAGTGCTGCTTTCCAGTTTGATATTTTTGGGTCGGCAGTCGTATTTTTCCAGGTCTTCTTGCGGCAGATCAAAGAGAATTTTTTCAAACCGGCGAAAAGCAATTCGTAAACATACCGATATATAAAGGAGTGTCATTATCAAGCCCAGGAGGAAATAGGAAGGCAGCCCGGGCTGCGCCTTATATATATTGGAATCATCTTTACTGAACACTTCAACTTTGGAATATCCGGTGAAATATTCTTTATCGATGATCATCAGGATAAAATCAATTTTTTGTTTTTTGGAATACCGGCAGAATTTAACCAGTTCATTATAGCCTCTGCTGCTGATCTCGTTGTTGACCGATTGATAATAACTGGTGGGAAATAGGATCGATATCAATTGACAAAATTTGGCATTATCAGCCATTTGCTCAATCATTTTATCCTCTAACTCTATAAGGATATTGAGTTCATTTTTTCTATATTCTAACATCTCTTTTTTCCAATCTTCGGATGGTAAATCACCTAACTTCAAAACACCCAATTTATTGTTCAAACCATTTTGCCAATCCAGGAATATTTTCAATTTGGCAGATTCAAGTTCAGTGAGAGGGGTTATGCTATTGGCTTTGAGGACGGTAATAATATCGACCCCGGTGGGGATAATAAAAATGCCGGCGGTCCAGATCAACAGGGCAATGACAATACCGGTCATTTTCTCTTTTACAGTCCCGCAGACAAAACCCACGGAGAAAAAAAACAATAAAATCAAAAAGGCGTTGCCAAGAAACGCCGACACATACACATCAAAGGGGATCACAACGCCATTGATTATAACCAGCAAATAAACCAGGGCCGTAATCAACAATAGCACCGCCAGCAAGGCAATGGCGCCGCCAAAATAAATCCCCCAGAAAATCTTCCATTTGTTGGCGATCGAGGCCAGGAACCGCAAAAACTCGCCATTCGCCAGCGCGCCAAGCCCATAAAACAGAACCAACAGCCCCCCAATTACCCCGATAACGCCCGAATAATCCGAAACCAGGTTTTTCTTCATCTCAAAAACCTTTTTCCCATAAAAGCCCTTATAGATATTGAAGCGCTCTCCACCATCGGCAAAGGCATTCAAATCGGATATCGTAGACGAATTACTGAAAAAGATGGAAACCGGGGCCGCGCGATAAATCAAGCGGAACCCATAGGTGCTGTAAATTCGATAATTGAAGAACTGCTCCACCTTCTTATTCTCAAAGTCCTGGAAAATGGCCTCCTGCTTTAAATCATTTTTGTAGACCATGACGCCGTACTGGACAAACCCCAGGATAACCGCCAGGAACACCAGGAACCCGATGACGTGCTTCTTTGATATGACCACCTTCTTCTTTGAGATGTAAAAGACCTTTCTCAGTTCATAAAGAAAATAATGAAAAATGACCAGCCACATGTTGACCTCCAAAAAAAAATTTTTTTTCTAAAACCAACGAAATCTTTTTGTAATCGCTAATCCAACACAATCCTTTTTAACTATTCCCTATTAATTTCAATTTGGCTACTTGACAAATTCACCAGTTTTAAATTATAATAGGGGTCATGGATGCCAAAACAATGCAAAGAAGTATTTGTGATGACAAACCGGTATTGAGAATGCCTTGCGACAGGGTCACTGCTAATCGTTTCAATATAGCGCATTTTTGGTTCCAGAATTTATCCTACCACAACCCCGCCCTAAAGTCAATCCACAAAAAACAACAAAATTTTTTAAAGAACTCACCCCCCATTATCGTCGTTTTTGGTTTACCACTTTTTGATCCTTGTTTCTGTTGGGCATATTTATTCTCCTACATCGAATCACAGGAATGGAAGATGATATCATTTTGGGTGGCAACACCATTTTGGGTATCAATCTACCATGGCCATCCGGTTTTACCGGTTACTACACAGATACCCCCTGAACTCAAAGGAGATCAACCGGGAGCCCCTTTGTTTCACGGCGGTACCTCCTATTACGTTACTTTTCCAGCGACGCATGGGTTGGGAGTGAAAGTTTTGACATCCCCCTGCCTCTCAATCCATGCGGCGTTGGTTTCTCAAACCAAAACTGCCCACGAATTACACGAATTACCACGAAAAAAGGCACAATCTAGTGAATTAAACCATATAACACCTAATGAAAAAAGCCCCGAACCGGCGCAAGGACTGAATCACACTCTTTCACTTGCGCCGAAGGGGTTCTTATCCAAGGAGAAACATTTATGATAACACATTACAGGATGATCATCGACCTTACCGTTAATATCTCTGAACGGATAACCCCCGAAATAATCGAAAGGGCCAAAGAAAATTGTTCAACCGAAACCGATTTTTGCCCCCGCCAGGAATACCTGGATATGTCCCAGGATATCATTACCTACATCATCGGGCACCCGGATTTACATAGCGAATGTATCTACGCCGGTTTACTCTTTAAACTCTTCTCCTACAATTCGGATGAAGATTTAAACATTACCGAGGATGTTGACACGGATCTTATTGAAAATAACATGATGATCGCTGCCGAAGCATTGGGGCCGCGTTATGTAACATTTATCAACAAGGTATATCAACTCCCTTCGGAAGAAGATGACGATGATAACTTGTCGTTGGCAAAGAGTAATATCATTGTCCTTGCGGATGCAAAAGCTAAACCAAAAGAAATGCCCCGTGAAGAACGGGACATCCTCATCGATATCATACAATTGTGTTTAATGGACTGCACCATTAATAGTTCAAACCTCGAACCGGCGGCGGAAGAAACTTTACCAATCGATGGAGAGAAGGAGGAATAACAAAAAATGACACACAACGACCTGCAAACCAGGTTAATAGAAATAGTGAAGGAAAAGCATAAAGAAAGGAGAAAGGAAATCAACATCACGGAAGCCGGGGGAAAAAAAATCCCGGAATTAATAAAGAAATATTTCATTGAAGAAACAACAGTCTAAAAATAATGTGAATCGCCATGAGCACCAAAACCCACCAACTCTTTAAAAAAAATGTGCAATCCATCCCGGCCATCGAAAGCCCAAAAGACCTGGGGTATATCCTCATTCAATATTGCCAGGACATTTTAAACCTTTTCAACATCGACCGCTGCGGTATTCTTATCCCCAATTCGTGTTTTTTTTTCGAAAGCATATTTGTAAGAGCTACAAAAGAAA
>JAPKZK010000068.1 GCA_026393835.1 Candidatus Aminicenantota bacterium
GCCTATGGTTTCGTACAGAAATATGCAAAACTCCTGGAGATCGATGTTGAAAAAGCAAATACCGCATTCAGCAACAAAAAAAACGCATCCGAAGTGATGGTGACATTGTTAAGGTACTGTAAGATTCAAGAACGGAAATTATATGTCATCATCGATGAGTACGATAATTTCGCCAATACCATCATATCCGAATCCGGTGAACGGGAATTTGAAAAAATAACCCATGGAGAGGGATTTTTCCGGGCTTTTTTTAATGTCCTTAAAGCGGGCACTACCGATACCGAAGCCCCCATATCCCGGTTATTCATGACCGGCGTTTCCCCTATCACCCTGGATGGCGTTACCTCCGGCTTTAATATCGCGGAACACATCTCCCTGGATTCCGATTTAAACGAGATTATGGGGTTTACGCGCACCGAAGTGGAAACCATGATCGACTATTACCGGCAAACCGGGAAAATTCGCCATTCTACCCCGGAACTGTTGGAAATGATGAGCCAATGGTATAACCATTACCGGTTTTCCCTCCACGCCTCCTCCGAAGTGTTTAACACCGTTCACGTCTTATACTTCTTGAAAGAATATATGAAAAACTCCCAATTTCCCCGCAGTTTCATCGACCATAACGTTGGGATCGATTATAAGAAACTACGCCATTTGATAGTCATCGATAAAAAAGGCGCCCCCGCCAGCCAAACCAACGGCAATTTCTCCAAACTCCGGCAAATCATGGAAAGCGATTCCATTCATTCCGCCATCGTCGACAGTTTCCCTGTCTATAATCTGGTCCGCCCGGAGAATTTTGTTTCCTTGCTTTACTATTTCGGCCTCTTAACCATTACCGGCATCGATGAAGAAAAAAAAGCCATACTTAAAATACCCAATGAATCCATCAAACGCTTGTATTACGATTATATCAAAGAAACCTACGAGGAAACCGGCGCCTTTACACTCAATTTGAGCAAATATGAAGCCATGATGAAAGAGATGGCCTTTAACGGTCAATGGGAACCGTTAATCGAATATCTTGTGCAACAGGTTGATAAATCGATGGGGATAAGGGATTTAATCACCGGGGAAAGGGCGATCCAGGCTTTCTTGAATGTATACCTGGGGTTATCCGCTCTATACATAATCTATTCGGAAAAGGAACTGGAAAAAGGATATGCCGACTTGGTGTTGGAGCCGTTCCTGGCGCAATATCCCCAATTGAAGTATTCGTATATTATAGAAATCAAATACATCAAACCCCAGGGGAAAAAGAAAACCCTTCCCCCGGGAAATATCAAAAAAGTGCGTGAAGAAGCAGAAGATCAATTGAAACGGTACAGCCTGGACGAAAAATTTCAAAAAGCCATCGGGCAAACCACGCTGAAAAAAGTAATGTTGATTTTCAGTGGTACGCGGTTGGTCTATCATGGGGAAATATAGTTCCTTCAAATGCCTCGTTGGAACTTCGACAATTCCCTGTTTATCGAATTCACCCGATATTTATTTATCCTTTTCATAAGGACAAAATCATCAAATAACGTAGGTTTCCTTTTCTTTAATTCTGCTTCTATTTTTGGGTCCAAACCTTTAACCTGGCAAAGCGACTTGACATCGAATAACATTTCAACCGTTATATTTTTTGCGCCTGACAGCTCCGCTTCTCGCAAATTTGCCCGGCTGAGTTCGGCCCCTTTTAGATTGGCCCCATTGAGGCAAATCCCCCGGAGGGCCGCCCCCTTGAGATCTACTCCTTTGATATCGGTATTCTTGAGGTCTTCCTCGGAAATTTCCGGGACCCGGATATTTAAATTTTTGAATATCGTATTATCAAAATCGAAAAATTTTTGGCAGGCTTTGAATTTTGAATTGGCTATCAGCATTTGCGCGATTAAGTTCGTCATGGGTAATTTTTTCCCCAGGTTGAGCCCCGGGTTCTCAATCAAATGCTTGGTAACCAGGAATTCCTGGATGCTGTGATGCGAGAAACGATAATCTCCACCGGAATTCCGGTTTAACAGGGAACGGCCTTTGATATCGATCGCCTTAACATGCTTAAGCTCGGCTATATCGTCGATCAAAAGGTCCAGGTCGGCTTCGGATATTTCTCGGACGCCTTTAAGCGAAATTTCTTTCGCTAATATTTCGCAAACCCGGAAGAGTTCATTTTTAGGGACCCCGGATTTTGCTTCTTCTCTACACAGCCAACTATCCACCAGTGCCTTATAAATTTTGTACTCGCTTTGTTCAGCCTGGATAATCGGGGAATCCATCAGTTTATCGATGTAAGACAAAAGCATGGGCCTGCACCGTAAAGAGCCCATTTGCCCGATTAACTCGTTTGCTTTTTTGATCTTTTTTTTGTGCTCGAAATTTAGTATTTTCCCTGGGAAACGTTTTTTTAAATATAATTCGATTTTTTCATCGTTGAACAGGGACAAGTATTTGGCGGGGCACACGTATCCACCCAACGATATCAATCCAGGTTGTTGAAAAGGACTCTTTTCCACATCGGGGAAAAATTGGGTGCGGCAGGTGATAATAACTCTAAAAAGGTGGAAAAGGGGACATACAAGAAATCGCAGCAGTTTTAGGAGCCGGAAGGCGTTCAAAACTGGGATATCCCGGTCCGGTCCTACAAATAGGGTGCACGCGCCGCGTGCCCAGCATGGGGGGGCTTGCAATTAGCGCCTATTTTTATTAAAATGAATCATGCAAAATAAATATAAATGGCTGAACTTCATACCCTGTATCCTGTGCGTCGTTTCCCTGTGCGGCGCACAAGAAAAGAAAAATAAGGAGGTCACTATGGACGTCGAACAGGTAAAAGTAGGACAAATGGTCGTATTCAGTTACATCGTTTCATGCCCCGAAACAAAAGAGGCCCTGGTCATCGATCCCGGCGGGGATGAGAAACTCCTGGCCCAAAAAATCAAACAAAAAGGCCTGACCCTAAAATATATCGTCAATACCCACGGCCATTCCGATCATACTTGCGGCAATGCCAAACTCAAATCCCTCACCGGCGCAAAAATCATCATGCACGAAATAGACGATAACCTCTTTAGAACAAAGGAAGCAGTGAAAATGATGCGGGGTATGGGTTTCGAAGCATCTCCGGCCGCGGATATCACCGTAAAAGACGGCGATGAAATAAAAATCGGCAAGGTTGCCTTGAAAGTGCTCCATACCCCCGGGCACACCCCCGGCGGCATATGCCTGCTGGCGGAAGGGCAAGTGTTCACCGGCGACACCCTGTTTGTCGGCGGCATCGGTCGCACCGACCTACCGGGCTCCGACCACCGGCAATTTATGAACGCCATCCGCGACAAACTGGCGGCGCTGCCGGACGAAACCATCGTCTGGCCCGGCCATGATTACGGCCCCAGACCCTCCTCTACCATCGGCCTGGAAAAAATCGCCAACCCCTGGGTGCGCCAATTGATTTACCATTGACGATTATTCAACCGATGACCCAATTGAAATCCTTTGCCAAAATCAACCTGGGCCTGGAAATCCTGGGGAAACGTCCGGACGGCTACCATAACCTTAAAACCGTCTTCCAGACCATCGATCTCTTCGATACCCTCCGGGTAACGGAAAACGAAAACCGCTCCGGGGCAATTCATCTGACCGGGGATGAACCGTCCATCGAATGGAACGAACATAACACCATCCGGCGGGCCCTCGATGCCGTCTATGAACAATATAACCTCCGGCAGGGATTCGATATATCGGTTAAGAAACGAATCCCCCCCGGTTCCGGGCTGGGGGGCGGCAGCAGCAACGCCGCGGTTATGCTGCTGTTCCTAAACGACTATTTCAAATTGAATTTAACCCTGGAAGAATTGATCGACATTGGCATGAAAATCGGGGCCGATGTTCCCTTTTTCCTCGTGGGCGGAACCGCCCTGGCCGAAGGCATCGGCGAAAAATTAACTCCCCTGGAAGACAGTGAAGAAAAACGGGTGGACATCGTTATACCAACCGTTCACGTATCTACCCGATTAATTTTTTCTCACTTTAACTTGACATCTAAGCCAATAAACAGTAAAATAACTATCTTTGTGAAATCCAAAAATTATACGATTTTGGAAAATCACCTGGAGAAAGTTACATTTGAGTTATTCCCGGAAGTGGGAGTGATCAAAGACAAAATGAAAAAATCGGCGTATAATTTAGTATCCATGAGCGGCAGCGGTTCTGCGGTATACGGCATCGCCGGGAGACAGGAACCGGGAGAAGATTTATACAGTTTGAAAAGCCGCTTCCCTAACGCCAACGTATTTGTCTCCGGGACCATCGGACGAAAACAATATTTTAATAGAATTGGGGCGTCGCCAAGCGGTAAGGCATCGGTTTTTGGAGCCGACACGACGGAGGTTCGAATCCTCCCGCCCCAGTATTACCTATAACCATGTGCAATAGCGACCAATACTTAATTTTTTCAGGCTCATCCAATGTGGCCCTGGCGGAAAATATCGTCGGCCACCTGGGCAAAGAACTGGGAAAATCCAACCTGAGCGTTTTTTCCGACGGTGAAATCCGTTTCCAGAGCCTGGAAAATGTACGCGGCGCCGATGTCTTTGTCGTCCAATCCATGGCCAGCGAGACCAATTTTAATATCATGGAACTCCTTTTAATGGCGGATGCCTTCAAAAGGGCTTCGGCCAGGCGGATTACCGCGGTGATATCCTATTATGCCTATGCCAGGCAAGATCGCAAAGATCGACCCAGGGTGCCGATATCCGCCAAACTTATCGCCGATCTACTGGAAACAGCCGGTTTTTCACGGGTCCTGACCATCGATTTACACGCCAACCAGATACAGGGCTTCTTCAATATCCCCGTGGATAATCTAATGGCCCTGCCCAGCTTTATTTCCCACTTTGAAAAAGAAAAACTGGAAAACGTGGTGGCGGTTTCACCGGACGCCGGCGGGGTTGAACGGGCCCGGATGTTCTCGCAGCGGCTCCACGGCGACCTGGCCATCGCCTATAAACGACGCCCCGAACCCAACGTGGCCAAAGTGATGAACATCATCGGCGAAGTCGAAGGCAAAGACGCCATTATCGTCGATGATATGATCGATACCGCCGGTACATTGGTGGAAACCGTCTCGGTATTGAAGAAAATGGGCGCGCGCCGGGTTTTCGCCGTTTGTACCCACGGCCTCTTTTCCGGCCCGGCCATCGAACGTATCGAAGCTTCACCCCTGGAAAAAGTGTTTGTCTCCGATACCGTCCCCTTAACGGACTGCAAAGAAAACTGCGAAAAAATCAAAGTGATATCCGTATCGAAATTATTTGCTGATGCCATCGAAAGCATACACAATGAAACTTCGGTATCAAATCTATTTTTATAAAATGAGGTGAACAATGGAAAACGTTATGACGCTTAAAGCTGACCCAAGACATGAAGTGGGCAAAAAAATTGCGAAAAAACTAAGAAAAGAAGGCCGCATCCCGGCCATTATTTATGGTGAAGACACCGAATCCATACCCATTTCGCTGGCGGTAAAAGATATCAAAACTATTTTGAAAAGCGGAAGCGGTGAAAATACAGTCCTGAGAATTCATCGGGAGGATGTCCAGGTCGATGCCATGTTGAAAGAAGTCCAGTTCGACTACCTGTCGGACAACATTATCCATGCGGACCTAATTCGCATCGATCTTAATAAACCCGTGAATGTCAATGTGCCTGTGCTGGTTACCGGCGACCCCGTGGGTGTAAAAGTGGACGGCGGTTTCTTTGAATTTGTTACCAGGGAAATCAAAATCAGGTGCCTGCCCACGAAAATCCCAAAAGAATTTAAACTGGATGTCGGGGACCTGCATGTGGGACACTCGATAAAAGCCGGGGATATCAAGGCCGAAGAAGGAATTAAGATACTGACCGATCCCCATCAGGTGATTTGCGCCGTGACCTCGAGGGCCATCATTGAAGAAGTCGCTAAAGAAGTCGCGGCAGAAGGCGTTGCAGCCGAAGGTGAAAAACCGGAAGAAGCCGCTGGAAAAGATAAAGATAAAGATAAAGATAAAGATAAAGATAAAACCAAAGCTAAAGCTAAAGAATAGAGTACGAACTGAACTCTTTGCCTTCTCTTTCTGCATTTATTTATTAAATAGCGAAACAGGGCGGGCTGAATAAACCATAAGGAGGTTTTACATAGGATGAAACGAAAGTATGAAATCGGGTTTGTCATCAACCCGGAAGCAACCGAAGAAGAAGTAAAAAAAATCATCGATTCCATCGTGGTCATTGTGAAAAAGGCCAATGGAACTATCGAGAACATCGATGAATGGGGCAGGCGAAAATTGGCATATACCATTTCTAAACACAATGAAGGCATCTACGTGTTTATTAATACCGATGTCGTGGGCTCTGTTTTTATCGATATCGAAAGACGATTAAAACTGACGGAAAAGGTTATGCGGTTTGTTGTCTTGCGACTGGATGAAAGGCTGAAAAAAGCCAATAAGCTGGTCAAAAAGTGGAAACGATCGGAAAGAATGTCGAAACGGGTCCCGGAAGGCCGCGATGAAGGCCTGGGGAATGATGGATCGGGACGTCGCCGCGATGATGATGATGATATGGAGGTAGACGATGAAGAATAATCAAAATTCCCCTGCCGGCAGCGGCAGCGGCAGCGGCAGCGCCGGTGCACCCAAATACCAGAAAAAGTTCTATTTTTCCCGGAGAAAGTATTGCGTCTTCTGCAAAGATAGGGTCAAACTCATCGATTATAAAAATTACAAAACCCTTGAAAACTTTGTGCTGGAAACAGGCAAAATTCTTCCCGCCCGGGTGACAGGCACCTGTTATTACCACCAGAAACAACTTTCCAAAGCCATCAAGCGCGCCAGGCACATGGCTTTTATAAAATTCGTCGAACCCAAGAGAGGTTGACCATGAAAGTGATATTAAATGAAAATGTAGACAATGTAGGGAAGTTGGGCGACATCGTTGAGGTGAAAGCCGGGTTCGCCAGGAATTATTTATTACCCAGGCGCCTGGTCCTGAAACCCACGAAACATAACGTGGAATTGCTGAAATTCAAAAAAATAAAAGCCGCCAAAAAATTAGAACTGGAAAAATTGTCCGCCGCGGAACTGAAAAAGAAACTGGAAGAAATCACCCTGACCATTAAAAAGAAAGCCGGCGAAACCGACACCCTCTTCGGTTCCGTGACTGCCATGGAGATCGAAAGTAAATTGGCGGAAGCGGGTATCTCTATCGAACGGAAAAAATTCCACCTGGAAGAGCCCATTAAAAAATTAGGTAGTTATATTTGTAAGATACGGTTGGTGGAGGATATTGAAGCGGATCTTAAAATCGAGGTAACCAGGGACAGCGACAGCGAAGGAGAGGAAGCGGATAAAGACATCGATACCAGCGAAAAGTGACGACAAATTCAGACCTGACCAAAGCATTGCCCCATGACGGGTTTGCCGAACGGGCGCTCCTGGGGGCAATGCTTATCGATAATAACTATGTCGATGAGGTCTTCTCGCAAATAAATTCCGGCGATTTTTACCGGGATTCCCACAAATCCATCGCCGCTGCCATCGATAACCTGGTAAACAGCGGCGGAAATGCGGATATCGTAACCGTAGCAGGTTTACTGGAAAAAAACAAAGAATTGAAATTCGTGGGCGGTTACGAGTACCTCAGTTCCCTGCTGGACGGCGTCCCCGGCAGCATCAATGTCGAAGAATATATAACCATAGTCAAAGAACGTTCCACTCTCAGGAAAATAATCCTCACCTCCATGGGGGTGATTAAGAGCGGCGCCGAGCCCGGGGCCGAAACCCGGGATATCCTGACCCGGCTCCAGGAAGACCTCATAAAGATCGCCGGCGCCGAAATACATGAAGGATTTGTAACCTCTGCCATGGTGGTGGACGAAACCATGGAGAAGATCGAGGCCATTCAAAAACATGGGGAAAGCGGCGGCTTAAAAACCGGCTATTATGAACTGGACAGTATGACCGGCGGATTGCAGAAAAGCGACCTGGTGGTCATCGCCGCCCGGCCCTCCATGGGAAAAACCGCCCTGGCCCTCAATATTGCCGCTAACATTGCCCTGAAAGACCAGAAAACCGTCGGTTTCTTTTCTATCGAAATGTCCAAACACCAGATCATGATGCGGTTGTTGGCCACACGGGCGGAAATCGATATGAGCGCCTTAATGACCGGCAAAAAACACCTCAATCAACAGGAGTGGCACGCCCTGGAAATGGCGGCAAGCGAACTGGGAAAAGCAAAAATCTACATCGACGACTCTGCTTCGCTCTCCATTATCGAAATGAAAACCCGCGCCCGCAGATTGTGGAAAGAGAAAAACCTGGATGTCGTGTTCGTCGATTACCTCCAGCTCATTAAAGTCAGCGGCGACCAGTTGCGGCGAAACGACTCCCGGGCACAGGAAGTGGCGATTATTTCCTCCTCCTTGAAAGAACTGGCCAAAGAACTGAATCTACCCGTAGTGGCGGTGGCCCAATTGAACCGGGCCCCGGAACAGCGCGGCGGGAAAAGAGAAGGCGGCGGCCCCAGGTACCAATTGTCCGACCTTAAAGAGAGCGGCGCCATCGAACAGGATGCAGATGTGATCATGTTCCTGCACCGGGAAGAACAAATCGATAGGGACACCGAACGAAAAGGTGAAGCGGACCTGATCCTGGCCAAACAGAGAAACGGCCCCACCGGCAGGATTACCCTGGCATACCAGGATAAGTATACGAAATTCGCCAATATGGCCCTGGGCGACAGGGAGCGCGAATTTATATGATGACAATTTTTGTCATTTTCATTGCCATTTTTTTTAAGTTAGCGGACGGTCATTTTTCCAAAACACGGCTGTAACGCACTTTAAAATATTGGCATGAGAATTGCTCTACTTATACTTGAAACAATAAAGACAAAACAACTAAAAAAATAGGAGGCTTATAATGAGCAAAAAAGGTTTTACGTTAGTCGAGTTACTGATTGTTATTGCAATCATCGGTATCGTCGCAGCCATCGCCGTCCCCAACTTACTGACGGCCCTGCAGAAAGGTAAACAGAAAGCAACCATGGGTGATATGAAAACCATCGGCGGCTCGATCGAGGATTATATGACGGACAACTATATGGCCCCGGGATCTGGCGGCGTTGCAACCGTAAGGCTTTTGGAAAACTACCTGGAACCATTCTATATCAAAATGTGTCCTTCGAAAGACGGTTGGGGCACGGATTTGGCTTATGAATCCGGTGCCGCCGGTTCAACCGAACAGGATCAGTACTCTGTTATTTCCTATGGAAGGGGCGGAGTCTCCACTCCATTCGATCCCGCGAATTCCAACTATATCGTAAACACCATGGCCGGTTTTGAAAACGATATCTGCTTCTCTAACGGTCAATTCACTTACGTAGCCAAGGTGAAATAATAGAAGCAGTAAGAAGATCAGTAATGAAAAAAAGCGGCTGGTTGTTGATGCCAGTCGCTTTTTTTTTAGCAGTCAATTTCTCGGTGAGCCCTGTCAAAGTTATATTTTTAAGCAGGCTTATTTACTTTCTTTTTTTGGCGGCCCTTTTTATAAACATGCGAAAATTCAATCTAAGTCAAATTTTAAAAGCAGTCGTGGGGGGGGTCTCTTTTATTATATTTTCTTACGGGATCATACAAAAATTTGTTCTTTTTCCTTTATATTTAAAAAGCTTTTCCAATGGCGCCCCCGGGGAGAATGTCTACATGGAGGCCCTGGTGGAACGGATAAAAAGCGGGCGCATTTTTTCTCTCTTCCGGCTGCCCACCCTGTACGCCATCATATGCGCCGTATTAATCTTATTCATCTTTCACTATCTCCTAAAATCGAAATCCGCCGGTTCCGCCGGGTATAAAACCGGGATTGCCTGGACTTTTTTATTGGCGCTGGGGCTGGTCAACCTGCTGCTTACCCAATCATTCGGGGGAATTATTTATCTTTCCACCGGCGTCCTGGTCTACCTCCTTTTATCGGGAATCCTAAAATTCAAATACCTGGCCCCCATCCTGATGATTCTTTGTCTTTTTTTCTCCCTGACCATTGCCTTGCGCTATTCGGAAGCCAGGAAAATGGAGCCGGCCGCCCTGCGTATGTCAAATTGGGCCCAGGCGGCCAGGGTGCTCGCTTCAAGCCCCATTTGGGGGGTGGGCCTGGGAAACTACGAGGCCGTGGTCTCCTACTTTACCCGCGCCGATGAAGCCAAATCCATTTATGCACATAACTTTTTCCTCCAATTTATTGCTGAAGTCGGTATTATTATTCCTTTTTTCCTGGCGGCGCTTTTGTTCTCTTTAAGAAAAAAACTAAAGCCGCTTCGCCCGCGGGAAGGTGAAAACGCATTATATATCTCTGTGTTTTTTATTTTACTCACTTACAACCTGATCGATATCGGTTTTTATTTCTTCCCCGCCGGACTGGCCGGGGTGGTGGCGTTGTCGCAAATCTATCCTGTCCATGAATATAAACGCGCAGCCGTTAGGCGTCGCTATGCAATCCCGGCGGCGGCGGTCTTTTTGGCCGCGCTTCTGGCCGTGGAAGCCTATTCCGATAGCTGCCGCATGGAAGCCGATATTTTACAGATGCAAAAGCAGTACAATGAGGCGGAAATCCAATATAAAACCAGTTTAAGGTTCAATCCTACCAATTTCAGGGCGCTCATCGGTTACGCGTCGGTGAAATTTTACCGGGAGGAACCTGCGGAAGCGCAGAAATACCTGGACCGGGCCCTGGACCTGTACCCGGATTCGGCTTCGGCCCATCATTTGCAATCCAGGATCGCATGGCAAGGTGGGCACCCGTGGCAGGCCTTTTTTCACGCCTCCCACGCTTACCGGAAGAACGTCATAAACGCCGAGTATCGAAATTGGTACCTGGCCCTGAAAAACAACCTGGAAAAACTCCTGGACCAGGTGAACCGGAAGGAAAAACAATGAGACTAACGCGACCGCTCTACAGGCTCAGTATGCTGAATCCGAAAGTGGAATTTATATTACTTCCCTGTTTTATGCTTTTTTCCCCCTGGAAAGATTCTCCCTTGTATTTCCCGGCCACTGCCCTTCTGATCGTTCTTTTGTCGCTCCGGAATATTTGCTTTATGAAAAATCTCAGCCTCTCCTCTTTTTCCTATTCGCTGCTGGCGTTTAACCTGTTGGCCATACTTTCCGTTTTTTTTGCCGTTTACCGGCGTCCCGCGATCCTGTGGGTGTCGGGAATTTTTCTTATTTCACTCTATTTTATCCTCTTTTTCCTGGATAAGGGCAGTGAGGATGGCTATTTTCATCTATTGATTTACATTATTTCAGCGGTTTCCCTTTTCCAGGTGATCGATTTTATCATACCCGGCATCGATCGCAGGAATTTCTTTTTCCCGAATCCCATCTACCAGGGGGTGGCCTCCGGCATTGCCGTGCTGGCGGCGCTTTACTATCTTTTAAAGAAATTCCATCGGCTGTTTTTCGGGTTACTGGTATTGAACGTGGCCGGGGTATACGTTTCGCAATCCAAAGCGGCTTTTATCGGGACGGCGGGGATTTGTTTATTAATGGCGCTGCTGAAACAAAAGAAGTTGATACCGGCGGCGGCCGGGCTTATCCTTCTGACCTTCATCATTCCCAATCCCATCCGGGAGATGTTTATTTTTTCCATTAAGCAGGACCCTTATTCGGCCAACCGTACGGATATCTGGAAAATGTCGCTGGACATTTATAAAGATCACCCGCTATTTGGCGTGGGGCCGGAAAATTTTTCAGAGGTATCCAGGCAATACAATTTCAAACAGACCCGGGGGCCGGCCAATTATTTTAAACGGCCCCGCAGTCCGCACAGCGATTATTTTAAACTTCTTTCCGAAACCGGCAGCGCCGGTCTCATTTTTATCTTTTTTTTCGGTTTTGTACTGGTTAAACGAATCGTTTCCCTGCCCCTTTTCAACCTATCGACGTTATTGATCCTTTATCTCCTGTTCCAGGCGTTGGTGTTCGATGTAATCTTCCATTTTTTCTTCTTTTTTATCTTCCTGTTCCTGTTAAAGAACCTGTTCGAGCAGCAGTTGATTTATAAAAGTTTTACGCTGCCTTTAAAAGTAAATTGTATTTTTATACTGGTAATAACCTTTACTGCCGGGTATTTACTGCCGTATTTTTCGCACGGTTTGGCGGAGAAATCGCAAAAAACGCAAGATATTGTGGCCCGTTTCAATTTATCGAATAGAGCCGGTTACCTGGACCCGCTGGACGCCGATATTCATTATTTAAAAGCCGTATCTCTTTATCATTATTTTAATAAGACCACCAACCTGGAATCTTTTTATTCGGCATTGGAAAATGTAAAAAAGGTTCAACGGTTGAACCCGTATTTTATAGATGCCTATTGGTTGGAATCGGATTTGTACGCCCATTTGCTGCAAGAAAATGTGAGTAATGAAGGTTTACGCGAGGAGATCACGGCGCCGTTGGCGGCGGCGGAGCGGTATGACCCGTCAAATCCTTTCTTAAAATTGCGAAAAGCAGAGATCGACCTGCGCTTTGATTTTAAAGTGGAAGCGCGGCAAGAGGCGATTAAGTCCCTGGAACTGGAACCGGATTATGCCATGGCCCTCTATTTCCTGCAACGGAATTATAATTATTTTCCCGATGAGGGGGCCTTTGAAACACGAATCGCCCGTATCCGGGAAAAGGCCGCGCAATACCGGCCGGAACCCGGGACTTACCTGTATAAATTATTTGAAATTCCCATGGACCCGTCGATGTCAACGATAAAACATGGGACAGGGGAGGTAATATGAAAATGAAAGTAAAAGGATTTACATTGATAGAGTTGTTAATCGTTGTTAGCCTGATCGGTATCATTGCAGCCATTGTCATACCCAATCTGATGGCTGCGCTTCATAAGGGGAAACAGAAAGCCTCGATTGGAGATATGAAAACCATCGGCACGGCGGTGGAGGCGTACATGGTGGACACATCTATGGCCCCGGGAGGCGGAGCCGTCGCGTTAGTGGTCGACTTACAACCCTACCTGCAGAGTTTTTATCTGGCCCACCTGCCCATCCGCGACGGATGGAGTACACCGTTCCACTATCAATCCGGCGCTGAGGGTCTCGACCAGGCTTATTATTCCATTTTTTCTTACGGCAGGGATAAGAACCCGTCGCCCATCGATATTGCCAATACCAACTATATTGTGGATAACATGCTGATCTTTGACAACGATATCTGCTTCTCCAACGGTATGTTTACCTATACCCCAAAAGTAAAATAAGTAATGGTTAATATATGGGGGGAACACGGACTCCGGATGCCGGATGTCCCAACCTGTGGAGTTTGGAGAACCAGGTGAAATTTAATATTATTGTAATCCTTATCCTCTTTTCTCTAAACCTCCTGGTCTTCCTGCCCGCCGTTAAAGGCGACTTTATCTGGGACGACCGGGATTTGATCCTGGATAATCCTTTTATCCAGGGTCCTTCATTTCTTAAGAATGTGCTGTTTTCGCCTTTCGATGTGTTGACTACCCATAACGAAGCGGGCAAGAAATTTGAAGAACAGACGCATTTTTACCGGCCCCTGGCGGTCGCATCCTATTGGTTGGATTTCCAGGTCTGGGGTTTGAACCCGGCCGGCTTTCATTTAACCAACATCCTGATTCATATCTTGAACACGGTTTTGCTTTTTTTTATTGCCCTGGGGCTGGGATTTAAACGAGTTTACGCTTTCTTTGCGGCTGTTCTTTTTTCACTGTACCCGCTTCATTTTGAGAATACCGCCTGGATTTCCGGGCGGACGGATTTGTTGTCTTTTTTGTTTGCGGCCGGCGCCGTCCTCTTTTTCCAGCGTTTCCGAAAAAAAAACACCTGGTGGAATCTTATCTTATCTGCCTTTTTCTTTTTTTTATCGCTGCTTTCCAAGGAGAATTGTATTTTTTTGCCGGTAATCCTTTTTTTACTTCTCCGGCAGGGGCATACGCCGTTGAAAAAATCGTTGGCAATAATGGCGCCTTACGTGGTTTCCCTGGTTACCTGGCTGGCGATTCGCCAACTGGTACTTAGGCCCACGGCGCTCCAGGCGTCCTGGCAGGCCATTCAAAATTTGATTGCCCTGGTGGGCTTTTATACGTTTAAAGCGCTGTTCCCTTTTCATTTAAGCATCAGCATCGAGGGCCCGGATATTTTTTCTAACCGGATATTCCTGGCGGTGGGGTTTTCGGTTTTAGTGGGGTTGGCGGCGCTGGGGGCGCTGATTTTTCTTAAAAGGGGGCGGGGCGTTGTTTCCCCGGCCATTGTCGCTTTTTATTTGCTGTTGTTGCCATCGGCGGCCATTGTATTCGTGGATACGGCAAGGTCCCTGGCGGCGTGGCGGTTTTTATACGCCCCTTCCGCGGTTTTAATGGGGCTGTTGGTCTACGGTCTTACAAAACTAATTAAATCCCGGGCCCTGCTGGCGGCTGCGGTGGTATTATTGGGATTGGTTTATGTTTCCGAACTTTACCCCAAGAATGTTGTTTTCGGGCAAAAGGAGAGGGATTTCTGGGTTCATATGGAGAATATTGGGGGGGAGTCCTTGTTAATCCAGTTTAATGCGGCGGCGGCGATTCTTTTCACGGATGAGAATAAGGCCCTTTCCATTTACAATCATATCCTGGAGAAACAGGTGGGGCAGCCCAGGTACGACGATTATCAAGCCATGATCCGGGAAAACCTGGCCGCTTTTTATTCGACCCGGGGAGATTTCTCGAAAGCGAAATATTATTATGAATGTGTTCTTAAGGGGGGTAAACCGCCGAGCATCGAGTTTTATTTTAATTATGCGTCGTTTCTCAGTCTTACGGGGGAAGGGGCCGGGGCGAAATCGATTGTGGCGGATTTGCTGCGGCGAAATCCCGGGAACCACAGGTGTCTTATTATGGCGGCGGGGTTTTATATCCGGTTGAAAGAGTATGATCAAGCGGTTTCGCTGCTTACGGAGGATTACCGGCTTTTTAACACCGCGGAGAGTCTTCGCCTGTTGAACCTACTAAAGAATAAATAAAAGTTTTAGGAGGTCCAGGAACCCTTTTTCAAAAGGGTTCCTGGTCGCCGAAGGCGAAATCGTTTGAGTGTTTGACAGTAGATGTTATAAATCTTATAATACCCGTATGCTGAAACAAATAAAAAATATACCGCTTTCCCGGCGGATGTGGATACTGGCAGGCATCCTGTTGGTATTCGTTATTATCTATTTCTCCGGGGTGTTGGCCCCAGCCGGTGTGATGGTAGAAATAAAACGGACAAAGATCGTTAAGAGCAATTTTGATTTCATTTACGAACACTGGAAAGAAGAAAAACTGGCGCGATTAAGAGAAACGGAAGATTTCGTCAAGATTACCGAGTCCAGTCAACTCAAATATTTCCTCAAGCTTTGCGATTGGGTGCACCGGCAGTGGCCGCGTTCGGTCCCGGACCCTTACCCGTTGGGCAACGCCCTGGATATTCTCAAAGATATCCGTTCGGGTAAAACCGGGGGATTTTGCGGTCAGTATGCGTATGTCCTGGCGGATGTTTTAAAATCCCTGGGTTTCTTTAATGTTCGTTACGTGGAATTGTGGAGCAACCGGGGGAAAAATCAGAGTCATTTCGTGGTGGAGGTCTGGAGCGATCGCTATGAAAAATGGGTAATCCTGGACCCGGATTATAATCTTTATTATGAAATAAAAAGCACGGGCTTGCCGGCCAATGCTTATGAAATCCGGCAATCGCTATTCGGCGGCCCGGCCGTCGCGGCCCGGCCCGCGGATTCGTCTCAAATGATAAAAGAAGATGAGCAGGCGCATTTTTATGCCAACTTCGCGGCGTCGCTGCGTTCAGACTTGATGCGCCACGTTAAACCGCTGACCATCGGCGACCGTTTCGATATGTTCCTCTTTTTTAGGGACCGAAATACTTCCGATTTTTATCCAGCCGGTGGGATTCCGTATACCCACGTGAGCGAACGGGTCGAAGACCTTTATTTCGACTGCAATGCGGCGCGGGTGGAGTATACGATCGATCCGGGTACACGGGATGTACTCCTTTCATTTTACACCGATGGTTCCATGCCCAATTTTAAGGGTTTTTCCGCCAGTAAAGACCTGGGTAAATCCTGGGTAGAACTCCCGGGCAACCGGCTCCGGGTTAAAAAAAGCACGACGCCGGTGGAGCTGTTGTTGACGCCGGTCAATATGTACGGGAAACCGGGTTGCCTGAACACGATAAAAATTGAATTTAAATGATGAATGATGAATGATGAATGATGAATGATGAAAAAACTAAAAAAGATTTTAAAGCTGGTTATCGTTAATGTGATTGTTTTTGCGGCGCTGCTGGAAGTCATTGCCGCGGCGGTCTATTTTTTCAAATATAAGGCGTTCTTTTATACCCATGCCAACGCGCCCCTGGAATTTGTTATCGGTGAACGCGGTGAACAGGGCGCAGACCGCCGGGCGGAACAATTAACCCAATTGACCGATAAACGGTTTCACCCTTTTTTCGGGTATACCCACCGGGTCGGTTCGGGGGGGACCAATAATTACGGGCTTTACTGTCCCTATGATTACCCCCTTAAAAGAGAAAATGAGAACCGGTACATTATTGGGATTTTCGGCGGTTCCGTGGCCCATGGTTTTTACGTCGATGGGGTGGAACGCTTGACGGCGCGATTGAAACAATATCCTTCTTTTGCCGGTAAGGAGATCATTTATTTGAATTATGCGCTGGGGGGTTATAAGCAGCCGCAGCAGCTCGGGGCCCTGGCTTATTTTCTTGCCGTCGGCCAGGAACTGGATATGGTTCTGAATATCGATGGGTTTAACGAGATCGTATTTTGTTTTAATAACAGCCGGTTGAACGTGGATATCGCCATGCCCAGCGCCCAGCATTTTTTGCCCATGAAGGATTTAATGGACAGCCGCACCATGACGGGTGAGCAACTGGAGGTTATCGCGAAGATTCAAGACTATAAAAAGACCTTCAGCGGGGTTATTGAAAAAATTAAACATACCAAATCGGCCTCTTTATACCTGGTTTATGCTTCGTACGGCAAGTTTCTTTATAAACAGTACCGCGGCGAGCTGGTGCGGTTCGACGGCTTGATTAAAGCGGCGAAACCCGGGGTTGAGGATTCGATCGTTAATATTAAGTATACCCCCGGGGTAGGGAGCGAGCCGGCGCTGCTGGCGCAGGTGGCGACCCTCTGGTATCGAAGTTCGTTTATGATGAACAGCATGATATCCGGCGGGCTGGGTAGGGGAGGGCGGTATTTTCATTTTCTACAGCCCAACCAGTATTATTCCCAAAAAGTTTTTACAGGTAAAGAGCAGCGGGACGCCCTGGATAATGGATCGGTTTACGGGGGCCTGGTAAAGAAGGGGTACCCGGTGCTTGAGAAAGTGGTGGGGGTGCTGCGACAAAATGGGGTGAAGGCTTTTAGCGCGGTGGGGATTTTCGATAAGATCAAGGAAGCGGTTTATATAGACAACTGTTGTCATTTTAACCGGCTGGGGAATGAGATTTTTGCCGACTTTATGGCGGATTGTATTTTGAAAGGATGGATTTAAAATCCAGGCTTGAAGACTACTCTTAATTGTGCTATAACATTATATGCGAAAAATAAAAGAATTTATCCTGTCTGCCGCGGCCTGGGTTTTCGCTTTGCTGGCTTTTACCTGCGGGTGTTTGATGATGTTGTTCATCGGTCTTTTTCATACCGGGAAACTGTTTGAATGGGTTCTAAAAGTTACCTGCCGCGGGCTTATATTCTGCGCAGGCATGCGGCTGACCATAACAGGTCTTGAAAATGTCGACCCGCAAAAACAATACATCATTATGATGAATCACGTCAACACACTGGACCCGTTTACATTCTATGCCAGGTTCCCGGGCAAAGCGCGGGGCGTAGAAGAAGAAAGTCATTTTAACTGGCCTTTTTACGGCTGGCTGATCCGCCGCATCGGCCAGATTCCCATCAGCCGGAAAGACGCCCGAAAAGCAATCGCGGCGCTTAAAACAGCCGGTGAATTGATCCGCCAAAAAAAGAATGTTTCTATCACTATTCTGCCCGAAGGCACCCGGACTCTGACGGGGAAACTGGGAGAATTTAAAAAAGGCGGTTTTCTCATCGCCCTGGAAGCCGGCCTGGATATTCTTCCCATGATTCAAATCGACGCCTTTCATTTTAAACGAAAAGGAAGCTGGTTGATGCGCCCGGGAAAAGTTCGAATGGTCATTGAAAAACCCATCCCCACCGCGGGATATTCCCGGAAGAATATCGATGAGTTGATGTCTGCCACCCGCGACGTTTTTTTGAAATATGTGGAATAAAAAACTGGCCCACCAATGACACGAATTAAAAAAAATGCCACGGACGAACACACGCGTCGCGACGAACACGGACTATATGAATAAAGGAAAGGTCCCTATTTGGGTTTTATATGGATAATTAGGTTCCTCCTCGTATACCGCCCTATTTCATCTTTTCTTATAAATACAAAATTGTATTCTCCGATAAACCCCGGCCCCGGCTGCCAATAGAAAATACCCCTCTCCGTATCAAGCGTCGAGCCGATGGGTAACCCTCGCAATTTGTCTCCTACCAGCATATATCCTTCTAGTTTTGAATTAAAAAATGCGCCATCGGAAAGATTTATTTCGATTCTTTCAAGTTCTTTTATTTCAACAGTTTTTATTTCATCAAAGGTGAGTGAGCGCGAACACGGATCAAAGACGGGCGAACACGGGGGTTCGCCCCTACTAATCCCTAACCCCTGATCCCTGACGCCCAATGCTTGATCGTTGGGCCCTGAATTTTGGATGGTAAAATACCGGCTTCCAATGCCATCGCTATTCCCGCCGCCGTCGGCTACGTTCCAGGCAATGGTATGAATCCCGTTTTTAAACGCGGCGGTATCGATAATATAATAACCGATCGCCCCACCGGTGTTGGCATAACCGGGGAACAAGGCGGCGATATCCCCCCTGTATACATTATAAGTCGGGCGCCCGATATAAACGCCGTCGATATAGATAAGAATTTTGGAGCCGTCGGTTTTTATCGAATTGGGCTGCGGGGTCAGGGCCCAACCCCAATTAATAAAACTTTCCCCGGAAGCCGTTCCCCCCTGGCCTGGCGTATCGATGGCCCCAAACGGTTTAACCGCATGCGCATTATCGCAAGTAATGATTTTAACCCCCAGGGCGACGCTTTTTCCCTCTGAATCCGCGGCTATAGCATGTATTTTGAACGTCCCATTCCCGCCGTCGGGGAGAAAATAAGTGAGCAGCATATACCCCCAACCTGCTTTGTAATTCCTGGGATATCCCGGGAAAGCTAGCTCTACATCCGGCCGCGATCCTTCGACAAATGATGCGTCTCCGATATAAACCAGGTTCCCTGTTTCGCCGCGGTATATTTTTATACTCTCTACCCCGATGTCGTCCAGCGCCCACCCGGTGACAGGGATGCTGCTCATTACAGTAGAACCATCGGCCGGGGTGGAGAATTCTCCAAACGGGGCAGACGTCGTTCCTACCCCATATACGGTCAATGTAATAGGAACGCTTACAGGCGAATTGGCGGCCCCGGGATCGGAGATAGTAATCGTTCCATCGTATGCGCCCACCGGTAACGAGGATGGGTCAACCGATGCCGACACGACGCCGGCTCCGGCCCCGGAAAGGGGCGCGCATGTCAACCAGGAAGCGTCATCCGAAACACTCCAGTTGAGAAGACCATTTTTTAGGTTGGAAATCTCTACCGTTTGGGGACCTGTCTTATATCCCGAAGTGGTGGCGCTGAAAGAAAGCGAATCCCTGGACGCCGCTATTTCGACTTCTTCCAATGAAGGGGTCGCTTTGCTCCCTCCGGGCAATGTCATCTTATTCGTCGGACTTCCCGGTTTCAGGGTAACCACGGCGTTATTACCATTGGTAATAGCCTGGGAACCATAATCGTAAACCCCCTTTCCCGGATGAGCGACTTTCAGTTGAAACCGGTCGCTTCCCTTTCCTTTGATGGTTACGTCAAACGTGCCGTCGGGAAGAAAAAAAGTCCAGGCTTTATTATTAAGATTATTCCCGGTACACAGCGCAGCCAGGTAGGCGCCGGGGATTTCATTGACAAATTGGTTATTAAACATCCCCGCTTTTTTCCCGGTTACTTTGTCGGTGACTTGCAGGTCCACCAGACAATCCAGCAGTCCGCCGATCTTAAATTTATCGATTTCAGCCGAGATATTATCCATCCAGGTGGGGGTTTCGGTGGGGGAATAATTATACCCGGTTCCGCCGGTCAGGGGGAAATCGCCCTGCCATCGTTCCGAGTCATCCGGCGCCCCGTAGGAGAACATTTTATCGGCCCAAACAGGGGCCGAATAATAAGCGCTTTGTTGGGTAACCCAGGGGTCCAAAACAATTCCCTTTTTCCAATCGGACCCGCTGAAATACACAGCCGCGGCTTTGTGTCCCAGGGCGGCGGTGGGGGCCCAGGATTTTACCGGGGCAAAATCCAGGCCGTTGAACAAGTCCGCGTAGGTTCGCATCGGGTTAACCGAAGGGTCGATTATTTTTTTACAGGTTTTCATTTCAACCAGCCAGTTTATCACGGATAATTGATAGTGTTCGCATGAGATACCGCCCTGGGAATCCCGGCTGATATAAATAGTGCCGAGATAATGATCTTTACCGGTGATATCCTGGTCCGGGCCCCAGGAATTAAAATTCCAGCGCAGGTTCGCCGTTACGCCATTCCATAGGCTGCTGGTCCCGAAGGTCGGTCTGCCGGTGAGATTAAGGGCTAAGAATTCTCCCAACAACTCTGCTAAATTTTGGTTGGGTGTGCAGCCGAACCGGTCCACTTGCATCATGTTAAAAGGCGCTTCCAGTTTTGAATCGGGGCACGGGTCCCGGTCATCGGCTATTCCGTCGCCATCTTCATCGCTGTCCAGGTAATCGAAACCGAATCCGCCGACCGCCGCGGATTTAAATGGGCGACTATCGGTGGTGTTATTCTCCACTTTAATCGTATGATGTCCCGGGCCCAGCCCGGAAACCTTGACCCATTTCCACCCGCCTTCCGCATAGGTAGGAACATCCAGGTCTCCCGACCACACCGCGACGCCGTCCACCAGCACCCGGGCGATCCCGCTGTCAGGCCAGAATGAAAGGCTGGTCATGGTAATGGCCACGGGTTCATTGCCATGATATTCCGCCTGTATCCAATCGCCTTTGGCGGGTAATATCATATATCCCCAGGGATGCACGGATGCCCCCGCGCTTTTGGTAACGGTCACCCCCGCCGGCCAACCGCAAAGGCCGTTGGTGTTAGTAGGATCAACGCAAATTTTAAATGTCCCCATCTGCTGGCCGGGAACCAGGGAAACACAAACGGCGGCCAGTTGCTGCGCTGCCAATAATAGGATGATTAAAAAAATATTTTTTTTCATGTCATTACCCCTTTATATAGCATATTTTAAAAAAATTCTTGGCGTCCTGGCGGCTATATTAATGATTAGAAATTGGGGGCAGCAAAATAATAAAGCAGCAAACTGATCCTGCGATTGCTGGGACTGAAACGGTCGCCGGAAATCGGCCGCGTGTCGGCTAACCCGGTTACCCGCACTAAATTAGCAGGAAGAAAACCGAGACGTTCCAATTCTTTCCGGGCCGCCGACGCCCTTTCCGTCGAAAGTTCCCAATTGGTTTTCCCACTGGCGGAATACTGGTATGCATCCGTATGCCCCTCGATGGCAATTTTTACATCCTCTTTTTTTATTTTCTCCCAGATGACCGCCAGTATCTTTTTGGCCACGGGGGTCAAATCGGAACTGCCGGCAGGAAACATGGGCACGCCCTCGTTATCCACCAACTGGATCGTTACGGCGCCGTCGTCCGTACTGTCGATCAATACCTGGTTGGAAACATCGGACAATTTTAACTGGACCTGGTTTTGCCAGTCCCCCACTATTTTTTTAGCGGCGGCGGAATTTTTATCGAAAAAAACCGCCCTGACGTTCAGGGCATCTTTATCGCTTCTATTAACGACGATATTCAGTTTTTTAATGGCCGTATCGATTTTCTGTTTAATATCCGCTTCCCCTTTGGTTACGTTATACTCCTTAAAATATTCGGCAATCCCGGCTTTCTCCCCCGGGTTCTTGGCGGAATTAATCCACATTAACAAAAATAAAGCCATCATGGCCGTCACAAAGTCGGCGTAAGCCACTTTCCAGGTCCCGCCCTGGGGCCTCCAGGCCCGCGGCCTGTGTTTCTTTACTTTTTTAATGATTATGTTTTGCTTTTCCATTTGCGGATTTCACTTTCGATCTCCTGGAACGAAGGTCTACCATAAGTGGGAATGGCCCTACGCCCCGCCTCCACCGCCAGGATAGGGTGGGTCCCTTCGGCAAACGCCACCAGGGCCATCTTGATGGCAATGAAAAAAACCTCTTCTTCTTGCACCTGGTGCTCCAGGAATGTGGCGATGGGCCCTACAAACCCATAGCACAGCAGCACCCCCAGGAAAGTGCCCACCAACGCCGCGGCCACGGTTTGCCCCAATACTTCGGGCGGCTCCGCGATCTTTGTCATGGCCAACGTAACCCCCAGCACCGCGGCTACGATTCCAAAACCCGGAAGAGAGTCGCCGATTTTACTGATCACGGAAGGGGGATATAAGGCTTCCCTGCTCTGGGTATCGATATCGATCTCGATGAGGCTCTCCAGGGTCTGGGCCGTCCCGCCGGAAATCAGGATGCGCAGGTTATCCGTGATACAGACGATGATTTTGGGCTGGGAAATAACGCCGGGAAATTTCCTGAAAATATCGCTTTTTTCCGGCTCATCCAGGTGGGTTTCCAGGGAGATCAATCCCTCCCTCTGGGCTTTGGTAAAAAGATGATGAAGCAATAAAAGAAGGTCGAGGTAGTTTTTCCTGTTGGCCCTGGAAACCCTGAAAATCCCCGCGATGTTTTTTAGGATAAAAATAAAATTTTTACCGGAGGAGATGAGCAGCGCAGACAGGGCAATCCCCCCGATAATCACAAATTCCGCCGGTTGAAACATGATGCTGAGATTCCCATTCAGCATCTTGTACCCGACAATCACCGATAACAAAACTCCGATCATACCGATTATGGCCATCATTTTCTAACTCCGGGAGAAGCATGGTTAAAATTCATTATACAAAGCCGAAAAAATAAAGTCAATAGTTTGGCCACGGACGAACACGGAGAAACACGGACGGAAAAGCAGAAGTTAAGAGGTTAAGAAGGTAGGAAGGTGAGAAAAAAGAAGAGCGGAAGCGAGGAAGCGAGGAAGAGCGGAAGAGTGAATGGAATGATGAATGATGAAAAAAAGGCAAAAAACATTCGTGAAAATTCGTGTAATTCGTGGGCTGTTTTTGTTTTGAATTTGTTTGTGATTTGTGGTTTCATTTTTTTACTATTCCCTATTATTCGTATATTTCACGATCAGGGTATCGCGGAGTTTACGGTATAGGTCCGGCACCCGGTTCATCAAGCCATTGGAATAATCCGTAAGAAACCGCCGGGCAGCCTGGGCGTTTTTCTTGTGCAGATTCAGGGCCTGTTTTTCGATTTCTTCTTGTTTGGCGAATATCTCATCTTCGAACGGGTTCCTGGCCGCCCAGACGTCTTTTATCGCTTCCTGGAATTTCAAGAAAGCCAGGTTATCCACAAAATCGATGGCCCAGCGGGCCGATTTTTCCTCGTACTTTTCCGGGTTATAAGTACTGTAACAATCGGCGGTGGATAAATTCCCCGCATATATCGGGACATAAGGGCTGATATACGGATTGTCCAGGTAAACCCAATAAACGCCGCCGATTTCGTCCGGCAGCCAACCCCTTAACTGGCAAATCATCCCGTAATGACCCCGGTGACGCGCCACGGGCCGGCGGTTGGTTAAGCGCAGCAACTTCCTCATTTCGTTGCCGGGAAAAGGAGTCGCCAGCGGACTTTTGACATAGCCGCCTTTATCGTCCGGGACCAACCACTGCGGACCGGAAGTTAAATCATATATCGTGTCTTCAAAGGTAGAACGCTGAAAGGCCATGATATCGCGAACCGAGATTTTCTTTTCGGGTTTGACGGAAAAAGGATAAAGCGACAGCGGCTCGACATATTGGAAATATTGGTTCAAGCCCCGGTAAGGGTCCCCTTTCAAGGCCCGGTCGGGCCATTGTTTCAAATGAGGAGCAAAGGTAGTATAGAACAACCAGAAGCGACTGGTGGCAAATTCCATTGGCAGCGGCGCATAAATTTCCTGCCAGATAAAAGGCTTATCGCCGGTGGGATCGTACCAACCGCGATCAACCGCCTCTTGCATATAATTGTTAGAGAACAGGAAACCTTCCGAATCTTCGCCGTCGTCGATTTCTTTAATAATGCTCCAGTTGGGGATCATGGCGGCTTCGTCGTCGGGTAGGCGTTGGGCCGCCCAGATAGCGCCCAGTTTTTGACTTTCGCGGGTCCATTCCTTTCCCACGGAGAAAACTTCAAATACCCAGGCTTCTTCAGTATCACCGATGATAAGGCATTCGGAACCATCGCCGGAGGAAGGTAAGAATCCATAGGTAGTCATCAGGTGGCCGATTAATTTGACCGCATCTTTGGCTTTTTTACAGCGCTGCAGCGCAAAAATTTGCGCCTGTTCGATGGTCATGATTTGATTCGGTTTATGATCTTTATCCCGGATCACTACCAGTTCCGGACGCTGGGACATAGTGCTTTCCGCTATGCCCAGTTGATGCTCATTAATATGCGAGTAAGCAGAATGAAAATAGCCGTAGGTTTCCGTTACTTGAGGAATGTAGCCGATAATTTCGCCGTCGTCTAAAAGCGGTTTGTCCGCGTCCTGGATTCCCCAGTACACCGGCGCCTGGGCGCCGGGTTTGAATTTGCGGCCCGGGACCGCGTAAATCCGCGAATCAGGACCGCAGTCCGTATGAGAAAGGATAACCGATCCATCCGCGGAAGCTTTTTTACCGACAGCGATAATCGTACAGCCGAAGCTTTCGTTGGGCCAGTTGACCGCCGACAATAACATCAAGAATAATATCCATTTTTTCATTTTTAACCTCACTTTAAATTTATAGAATGTTCGCCCTCGTCCGGAGGTTTTAAGTATTTAAGTATACCACATTTTGCAGGTGATTGTTAAGTAGTTTAGGGGAGTTTTTCTTGCATGTCCCCTTTCCCCTTCGCGGTCCTTCGCGTTCTTCGCGGCTCTATTTTCATGGCAATGGACAATCATCCGTCATCATTTGGTTTTAGCGCCGTTTTATCTGCCTCTGCCCTGGCGATATCTTGTTCGATGATTTCCCGGTCGCGAAGCATTAACGTCCTGAAATGCGCCAGCATCGAATACTGCACATAGGACGATCTCTCGAAACTATCGATAAATGCCCGGACATCCGGTATATTCACCGCAAATTTCCCGGCCCGGTCAGACATTGCCTCCATGGGGTTGCGAAACATATCCCCTTCCCCAAATAGCAAATAATATAAATTGATATTGAACTCTTTCACCGCATTATAAAGGAACTCATAACCGGGTTTGTATTTATCGTTTTCTATTTCGGACAGCGCCGGTCCGGATATGTTCAACCGTTCGGCAAAATCAGCCTGTCTTAATTGCAGGGCCTGCCGGATGGCCCGCAGCCGCAAGGCAAAACCTTCGGGCTTCTTTTTAGAATCCTTATCCGTTTCCATAGCCTTATCCTTTCTTTTTTGATTTTTGCGCCTGTTGGAACGCTTTAACGCGGTATGTCCAGGCCTCGCCCCCGGAGAACCAGCACCCCTTTTCAATGGGAGCCTCCAGGATCGAGGCGGAAGTGGTCAAGAAAATAACCACACTGCCCCCCGCCTGTAACCGTTCCATCAGGTCCATTAATTCCGCGGCATAGTCCGTGGTCAATCCCTGGGCCATGTCATGGAAAAGGTAATACCGGCTTTTCTTCAAAGGCGCCAACAGCAGCATCGCCTGGAAAACCTGGCGGGGTTTCAGCCGCTTAAAAGGACGATTCCCTGCGTCTTTTATTGCCGGGGAGTTAAGAATCGCTTCTTTTTCCGCGGCGGATGCCCCGGCTAACCGGCAAACAAAAGTCGCCAGGTTCCGCGCCTTAAGCTCGCCGGGCAACTCGCCAGGACGCGGCATATATGCTGCTGCCGGGGGCTGATTACCCTTTTGCCCGTTTGCTTGACCCAGGATTTCAGTCTCATCTACCCACACACTGCCCATGAACCCTGTTTTCCGTATCACATCGGGTCGATCCGATAACAGCGCGTAAAGAAAATCCCTGAACCCTTCTCCTTCAATGACACAGGCGTTTACTTCATGGTCTTTCAAGCGAATCTCCGCGGACTCGCGGCCGGCCGCCGCTTCTTTCTCCATCCGGTACAGGGCCTTTTTAAAGAACCAATAGGAAAGGAACAGGAACAGTAGAATATGCATAAACGTAATGAGCAGCCCCCAGCCGAAATTACCGGGAACCCGGCTCACGGCGTAATAAATGTTCTCATCGGCCTTGATAAAATTCACCATCTCCAGGGGATTGAAGTAAAAGCAGCGATCGATAAAGAAACGTAAGAAATTGCGCTTCAATGCGATTAGAAAATCATTATAACCCAGGTAATTATCAGGCCCCTTGCCGCCTACGTCCTTACTCACAGAGAGGTAAAAGGTAATAGGATTCCATATGGAGAAATCCCGGTATTTTTTCATATGCCGCGCCACCTCCTCCCTTAAATCGATTTCCACCTTTTCCACACTCTTGTAGTCATTATTCCAATAGCCTTCCGCTTTTATTTTAAACTCTTCGATTTTATTTCTGTTAAACTTTCCAAGATCATGTTCAGATTTATTTTCAAAGTCATTGATGATAGTTAATTGATCCAGTTCCACTTTGTCGCTGTCGGTAATTTTGGCGGCGTTATTATTAACCACGGCGGCGTACGACGCCGGGAGCAGGAGGGCCAAAACAGACCAATAAATCAGCGCCGTGGTCCACGCCCGGGAAGTACTCCTGATCCTGCCAATCAAGAGGCCGCTGAAAAAAAAGAACATCATCAGCGCCCAACCGGCGATGATATGGGCTGTGAACGCCTTCAGCTCCGGGGACGAAAGCTGTATCCCTTTATAACTGAGCAACAGCAGTACAATGCCGGATAAACCGGCCAGGCTGAGAGTAATGAATATCACCCGGGACAGGACAACACCGGTAAAGAGCTGGCCGGGCCGCAAATAACCGGACAGGAACCGGTCATATTCGATATTCCTGAGGGTGGTAATACCATAAAGCACAGACAGGAGACCGCCGGCAATAAGAATTATATACGCATAACGGAAGGGAGAAAAGGGGGCTTCTTCTTCAAAAGCCTTGTTGCCCTTGGCGCCTTTGTCGATCTCCAGTGCAGCGATAGTATCCACCCTACCTTTCCAATCTTTAGCAGCGCCAATAGAGTTGTATAACACCGACAGCGGGGCCGGGACAAAAAGCGATTTAATCCCGATAAGACTGTAATTGTTGTAATTCCCCATTTTTTCGAATTTCAAACGGCACACCGACCGGAAATTGTCGCCGTGGGAAACTGTATCCCGGTAATCCCCGGTATTCGAGTACACCAACAGCAGGGCCGCTGTATAAGCCAGGATAACCAGGGATAAAAACCTGGGGCTTAAGAAGCGCCCGCCTTCATCTAAGAAAATCGCCATATATTTGCGCATAATAACCTCACTGGATCATCTTTTTTATATTTAAAGGGCGTAAAACACACGGGCCGCATAATGACCGAACAACAGGGTCTCAGAGAACGTTTCACCGGTCTTCCAGAGCAGTTGAAGCCCGGGCTGCCGGTGAAGGGCGATGTCGCTGCAAATAGTTGTCAGCAGCGTTTCAATGCCGGTAATCTCATGTAGGATATGGCGGTACATACCCGTGATATCATCGCTGGAGAGATAAGCGGCCAATTTCTTGAAAATCTCCCGGTTCAAATTATTTTTCTCCATAAAAGCCCGGTAATCAAAGGCTCTAAGTTTTGCCGTAACTTCCGGGTTATAGAGTGTATTTTCGGCCATATCCACCAGGGCAATATAAATCGACCGGGCGCACCGGATATTTAACAGTGCATCATTGGCGGTTTTGTTCAGAATATCATAATCGAGACCATTCAAATCCGACATTTCCACCTGGTTCAGAAGGGCCATGGTCAGCGAATGGGCGTTTAAAAAATACCCACCGCCCTCCCGCACCAGGGCTTCGATACCGGGACCGTTCCCCGGCGTAATCGCGGCAAGACCCGGCGGCGGCAGGCAGCCCGGCTTCGGAATCCCGTCGCAGTAACCGTTCCCTGAACCGTTCCCAAAAATAACCGGGAAAACCTGTAAATTTAGAGCCATTAAAAAGATAACACCCAAAAGCATCTTTAGATGCATATTTACATTAATTTTACCCATATTTTCCTCCTTGCAGTGGGAGCAAATATTTTTAAATCATAAAAAGATTTACCTTTTTTCGAGAAAAAACTTGACTTTATAATATAATCCAATATATAATGGGGGCATGAGGAAATCAAATTATCGGACTGAGGAACGTCCAGTGGTTTTTGAGGCGTTGAGCGGTTATAGGTTTTATAATCGTCAAATAGGCGCTCGAAATTCACAATATTTGCTCCTTGAACATTTATTATACAGGATTACCCGGCGTATGTCAACCCTGGAGTCGCGAAGGGCTTGTATGGCCGCGATCGATTCCCGTAAAAACGTGAATGCGGGGCATAAGATGGAAGCGGTTTTAAAAATCAACCCGGCGCCAAAAAATTTCGGAATACATGAAATCGTTAGGAGAGATTGGTAATGCGGCAAAACGGGGAAGAAGCAGGGAAAAGGAAAATCGTGGCGGCCGGTTATACCATGCCGGCGTGGATATTGGCTTTCTGTCGGATATGCGATATCCCTATGAAAGAGGAAAACGTAGAATTGCTCCGACTTTTACAGGTACCGGCGGCGTTTGATTATGTCATCGACGGCCTCTGTGAGGAACTGGAGCGGAGATCATTATCATTATAAGGAGAAATAATGGGATACGAAAGAACACCCCAAACTTTAACTATCGAGGAAATGGAGAGTATTAAAACCAATTTGGCTGAGTTGGATGCGAGTATTTCAAAATATGCGATTAATCTCAAGTTAATTGAAAGGCGAAGGACGTATAAATTGGGTACCAGTGCTCTGCCTTTCGTTGAATTAACATTGAAATATGCCACTGAATACCCGCAATACAGTCCAACCTATTTCAACCTGGAAAAATTCCAGAAGGATTTCGAGTTTTTTACGCAAGTAAAAGGCCTGGTGGAGAACGTTGTCCTGGTGGTGGAGAAGCTCACGGACAGTTATATAGCCGTGGGGGGCGATACATTCGGCGCCGGTCGCGCCTTTTACGATTCCGTAAAGGCGGCGGCCAAAGCCAATAAACCCGGCGCGGATGCGATCGTGGCCGAGTTGAAAAAAGCATACTTCCGGAGAAAAATCCCCACCACTTCTTCCGCCACCGGCGAGCTCAAAGCCAAACCAACGGCGGGAGCTAATGCCAAATCAACTGCGGAAGCTAATGCCAAATCAACTGCGGCTGAGACTTAAGTTTTAAATAACCGGTCTCCGGCCTTATGCCTCCCGCGAGAAGTGTTACATTTCTTGCGGGAGGTTTTTTTTTACCGGAACCCTGTTACATGTATGAATTAAAATATATCAAGCATGAAGCCAACTGTATCGCGCGTGAATCAAACTGTATCGCTCGCGAAACTTTTTTATCCGTTAACGAAGCTTTTTTGTTCACGCGTGAATCATTTACTTTCATACGTGAAGCATCTTATTTCGTGCACGAAGCATTTTTGTTCATGCGTGATACATTTTTTGCCCCGGATACCGAAAAGCGTATCGTTGATGAAGCGAAGTGTATCGTGCGTGAATCAAAAAGTTTCTCTCGCGAAACTATTTTATCCGTTAACGAAGCTTTTTTGTTCACGCGTGAATCATTTACTTTCATGCGTGGAGCATTTTATTTCGTGCACGAAGCATTTTTGTTCATGCGTGATACATTTTTCGCCCCGGAATCCGAAAAGCGTATCGTTGATGAAGCGAAGTGTATCGCGCGTGAATCAAAAAGTTTCTCGCGCGAAACTTTTTTATCCGTTAACGAAGCTTTTTTGTTCACGCGTGAAACAATCAGCTTCAGGCGTACAACGCTTAGGACTCGTAAGGAAATATCATGACAAGAAAAGACATAGCAAAAGCAATCGGTTCCAAACTGCAGCAAGTCCGGCAAACCTATGAATTATCATTGACCCGGATGGCAGAGACTTTGAATTGCAGTCGGCTCAGTTATACCAGGAACGAAAATGGTTGTGCCATCCCCAATTTTTTCACCCTTTGCAACCTGGGGAATCAATTAGGGATATCATTAAACTGGCTCATCCTGGGTGAAGGTCCGATGCGTATCAAGGAAATAACGGCGGGGGAAAAAATCGCAACTGTTTCCCCGCCGCTTTCCCCGGATTTCAAAGAGTTATTCGCGCATATGGAAAAAATACCTTTACTGCGGTTTGAGATATTGGCGCAGTTTCATCGGTTTAAGGAAGAGCATCAGGAATTGGTAGAAAAGGCAATGAGACCAAAAGATAGCCACGGATGAAAACAAAAGAAAAACACGGTCCACAGATTACACAGATTAACACAGATTGTTTTATTCATGCTGTAATCCGTGTTAATCAGTGTAATCGCCCATACGTGGACAAGTTTTTTTATTCGTGAAAATTCGAGTAATTCTTGGGCAAGAACTTGTTTATCTTATCCATGGTCTTACAATTATATTTTAGAACCCATTTTTTTTCAAGTGGGACAGGCGGTTTTCATGTTTTTTTCTCCTGTTTGGCAAGAGTTATCCGGAAAGGTATTGCGCAGGGGGCATAAATTGGTACGGGACAGGCAATATCAGTTCCCTACCCCCGATTTGCGGGCATGGAGGAAATAAGGAAGACCGGCATCGATTGAAAAGGCAATGAAATCCAATCCAGGGGAAATGGTATAACCGGCAACATCCGGATGGGGAAATGTCAATGGAGATTTTTCGCGCCTGCCGCATTTTTCTTCCTTCTATATTGACAAAAAAGGATTAAAGGATTATATTATTGTAAGTAGGAAAAAAAATGGAATTACATGAAATGACTCTGAATAAAATCAAAACAAGGCTGGAGACAATACCAGGTGATAAATTAGAAGAGATCAACGATTTTGTCGAATTTATTTTGTTCAAATCGAAACACAGACCCAAAAAAATTGTCAAACTTGAGGGTGTGTGGGAAGGATTGGGTTTTGAAAAAATCGATAACCTTGAATCGGAAATCCGGAAAATCCGGAAGAAATCCGGCCAATCTCTGATACAAAGAGTTCATAAATGGAATATTTAGCAGATACAGTCGCGCTTGTACGCTATTTTTCGAAGAACGGGCAAATTGGAAAAAGGGCAAAACAAATCCTGAAAGATACAGACCTGGGAGAACATATTATTTATATTTCCATTATCTCAATGGTTGAAATCATGTACCTGACAGATGCCAACAGGATTCCGTTGAATTTTGGAGATATAAAAAAGAAAATTCTTAATTCCGATAATTACAGGATAATTGATCTGACCATGGAAATTGTTGAAATTGCCAGAATGATTGAGGGGTTGGAACTGCATGACCGGTTGATTGTGGCTACCGGGAAATATTTGAATATACCGATTCTTACCACGGACCATTCGATTGAAAACTCCGGTATTATTGAAGTTATCTGGAAATAAGAAAAAAGAAACGGGCGACCACTACCCACGACTTGCGGGCATGGAGGAAATGTGAGTAAGCGATGAGAAAGGGATTTATCGAAAGACACGGGAAACTATCGGAACTGGATCGGTCATTCGACATAAAGTTCTGGCAAGATCAATCGGCCCAGGCGCGTTTTGACGCCACCTGGGAATTAATCATGCATGCGCATAAGATAAGAGGCGGCGATGTTCGTCAACTCCGACTTCACAGATATATTGAAACTTTTCAACGCCAACCGGGTTAGGTATCGCCCCCCAGGATTTGCCGGATGCCGAGTTGTTATCTGAACCCGAAGCTAAACCCACCAAACATCGTACAACCAAGCAAAAAGATAGAATGATGAATGATGAATGATGAAGAAGAATCTGTCTTAACTTCTCAACTTCTCAACTTCTGCTTTTCTGTGGGCAGGTTTTGTTTTTTGTTTGGAATTTTGAGCCTTTACGTTTCGCGGTTTTGGATTTGTTTCGAATTTCGGATTTCGTGCTTCGGATTTTACTCTCCTACTTCGCGTGTCTTCGCGTTCTTAGCGGCTTATAAAAGCATGCCCACGAATTCCACGAATTTCCACGAAAAACACTGGTCCACAGATTTCACATCGCGGTAAGCCGCAACCAAAGTTAAAGCGGCCTCCCTTCGGGAGATGCTAATTAAATTGGGGGGAATTAGGCACCTCCTTATCCCCCCAAACCCCCCAACCACCACCTTTCCATGTCCCCCTCGCGAAATTATGTCAA
>JAPKZK010000090.1 GCA_026393835.1 Candidatus Aminicenantota bacterium
TAAAGGCATGGCAAATCCATCGTAATAATCGAAACGCTAAAGTTAAATGGCAATTTACAAATGATAAGGCAAGAATTAAATTGAAGAGACTTTATCCGACAATTGAAACTTGACTAAGCACTAGGTTTGTCAGCTTTTCAAGTATGGAAAAATCGCGGATTGTAATATCAAAAAAACCCAATTTCTCTAAATGCTCAAACTGAAACAGACTCAATGGCAAAGCACGCAACTTCATCTCAGGCAAATTCAACCCGATGACATCCCCTTCTTTATCAACAGAAAATCCAGGACCATACCAACTATATGCACCTAACTCAAGTTTTAAACCAATAACATCAATCGAAAGTTCTTTTAATTCTACCCCAATCTCTTTTTCCAATTGTCTGATCAGTTTTAACTCGGAATCTTTAATCATTTTATTATCCTCAAATTAATTCGTCGTCAGCAGCCCTTCCCTCAAGGAGAATGAAAACCACGCCTACGCGGCGTCATGTCGCTAGCTACCTAAGAACTGTGAACGATCATATTATTATAATTATCTGCAGGGAGGAAAGAGGAAAGGGGACATACAAGAAATCATCACCCAAAGAGCTGACCGACCGATAATATTGACGGAATTCACCCACGTCAGAAGTATGCACAATCTAAGATGGAGAACAGGTGAGAATCGCACCTTTATTTAATGGGCAGTTACAGACAACTTCTCAATCTTTTTTTGGGAAAAACCGGTAGCTTCCGCAATGATATTTATAGCCACACCTCTTTTTATCAATTCCCTGGCGGTTTTAATTTTTCCCTTTTCTTCTCCAATTTTCACGCCTTTCTTTTCGGCAATTCTTTCCCAACTGGTTATATATGGCATTTTATAGACCTCCTCTAATTCCTCTATTTTCGTTGATAGTTGCTCGTTAAGCCCCTCCGGTAAAAGGATGAGCCAATCGATAAATTTTAAAAGTACACGGATTTCTTCCTTTGTGTACCTTCTTTCATAACACCGGCGAATAAGCTCCAATTTGACCGCGGATTTTTTATTGTCATCGGCTTTTTTTAATTTATATCGTTCCAATTGCGCAAGTACTACCATTGCCATTGGGTTGTCGGAATTCTCCAATTTTTCCCTGAGCTCCTTTTTATTCTTAAAATCGATGATCTTCACCATCGGGATTTTCATCCGTAGTTCAAAGCCCCACTGCTGGACCAGGTATTCAACCGGCCGGTAGTTCTCATCCTCATCGGTTAATATCGCAACGCTAATGACTTTGACCCCTTTGTCGATGTTTTTATCGTAAGTTCGGTAGTTGTAGACATATGCCCGTTCCGGGAATATACCTTGCTTTTCCCTGGTTCCCTGAATTTCGATATGGATAAATACACAAACGCACGCCGTGGTCCCATTTTTAAGGTGGACCTGAATTAATTTATCGGCGTATCGTTTGCCTATTTTGCCATAAGGCGCGATACCTCTTGATTCACTGTCCATAATTTTGATTTCTTTCGAAAAATCGATATCCCTGTGGATATCGGGAAAGAAAAATTCCAAAAAAGGTTCAAATAAATCTTCGATCACATCTTTCCAGGCAGAATCAAAGTCTGTTTTCTTTTCCCCTTGTGGCTTGTCGGGATGTTGTTTTTTTATACCCCTATCCGCAACGGAATCCGCAGTCAGCTTGCCACTCATTTTTTCTTCACTATTCATGGGGGTATTATATTCCAGTTTACCGGATTTTTCAACTGCTACCCAAAATGAGCAGCAATTCTAATTTTGGGATAAAAAAAAGAAATTTCAATTGGGGCAGACACGGGGGCCTGCCCCTACCAAATTGAAAACTCATGATTATTGCGAATTTCGATCAATTTAATGTAGGGGCGTCCCCCTGTGGACGCCCGTAATTTCTTAAAATTAGAATTGCTGCAAAATGATGCCCGAGCGACTTACAAAGGATAAATAGCAAATTGTATTCAAACGCGATACTGCAAAAAAATATCGATTAAGTATCCTCAAAATCCGGTTTTTGTCTCCTCCGATACCCTTCGGAAAGTACCTGGATTCCCAGGACCTCGAGTAACTAAGGTTGGTCTTTCAAGGCAGCCTTGCAAACATAGATAAATTACTTCATTCGGAAATTGAATTCCCCCAGTGATCTATTCCTTTGTTCAGTCGCCGCCGAAGGCGTTTTATAAATTCCCCGATGGGGGCAAAATTATTGAAAAAATCCGGGAAAAAGGATATAATTACATTGCAATGAAAAAAACAGATGAAATTCAGCAAGTCAACGACAAATTCTTCCACAAGATTTTCGATTCCCCGAAAAATGCCAGGGATTTCCTGCAGCGCGTCCTGCCCACCGATTTATTAAAACACCTGGACCTCAAAAAAATCGAAATCGGAGATACCAATTACAAGAAATACTGGATAAAAGCAAAATAGACGGAGGTGATATCATGCCAACCTTAGAACAACGAATTATCAGTGAGTATAAAGAGGAAGTTATAAAATCTCTAGGCCCCAAATTAATTGGTAAAGGAAAAAGAGAAGGGAAAAAAGAAGGGAAAAGGGAAATTGCAATGCAGATGCTGCGGAAAGATTTCGATTTGAAGACCATAATGGGGCTAACAGGTTTTACAAAATCAGAATTAGAAAAACTGGCTTCTCGTTCCTCTAAAAAGTATTTCCAGTGATGTAAAGTGGATGACGCGGTTCCGGCATTCCAACCATCGTCCCGGAAACAAACTTTCCCGGTTTTGGATTTTGATTCGCCGGATATAGAATTCGTTTCGTGTTCGGAATTTCAAGTTTCGCATTTTTATTGAATCTTTCCAGGTTATATTGTTAAAGGAAAGGGGGCGAAAGTCTATCAATTCATTGCTTTTATTTAATTTGAAGCCGCTTGATTTCATTTTGTGTCCGATCTGATTCGATTTGTATCTGATATACTTCTATCTGTGTCTGAAACACTTCCATTTTTTGCCGATTGACTTCTAAATTAATCTGACCCACTTCTAATTGTATCTGATATACTTCTAATTGTCGCTGATTCACTTCTGTTTGTCGATGATATACTTCTGTTTGTTGCCGATCGACTTCCATTTGAAGCTGATCGACTTCTAGTTTTATATCAATTGCCTGCTATGCGCCAGATATGCGAAATACTCGCTCTCAAAATGTTTCAGCCGCGGACTGCAATGAAAATAGCCACAAAGGCACGCATGTGCGAAGGCACAAAGGAACACCAAGAGTCTATTATTGAAAAAAACTTGGTGCCTTGGTGCCTTGGTGGCCTCTTTAATACCGGCAATATATTAAATAATACTTTTTTGAGCCTGTGATTTTTTTACACCATGGATGGATTTGTGTTATAATAGAACATGCACCAAAAAAACATGGAACCAAAAGACCCGGACCAAAAAAACATTACGCCTATGCTGAAGCAGTACTTCGAAATTAAAAAAGACTACCCCGACACCATCCTCTTTTTCCGCATGGGAGACTTTTACGAGATGTTTTTCGAAGACGCGAAGATCGCGGCGCCGCTGCTGGAAGTGGTTCTCACCTCCAGGGATAAAAAGAAAGACGACGCCGTACCCCTATGCGGCATTCCTTACCACGCCCGCGATACCTATGCGGCCAAACTGCTGAAACATGGGTACAAAGTCGCCATCTGCGAACAGGTGGAAGACCCGGCCCTGGCCAAAGGCCTCGTGAAACGAGAAGTCACCCACATCCTCACCCCGGGTACGGCCCTGGAAATCGACGCCGGCCAAAAAGAACTGAACAATTTCGTGGTTTCCATTTACCGGGACCAGGTCAGTATTGCCATGGCTTCCATTGATCTGGCGGTTTCCGATTTCGAAGTCAAACGCTTCGACGCCGCCAACACGGCCGCCTTTATTAATGAATTTTACCGGAAATTCCCCAGGGAAGCCGTGATCCCTGAATCCTCCGACCTGGACCTGGACAAAATCATGGCTGGGTTCCCCGAAATGTCCAATGTCCTTATTACGCGGTACAGCAACTATGAATACAACTATTTCGAGAACGTCGAGGTTTTGAAAAACCAACTACAAATCGCCGATATCGAAGGCCTGGGCCTCGGCGGTTACGATTCGGCGGTCATTGCCGCCGGCGTCCTCATCAAATACCTCAAATCCATCCGCAAGACGGCGCTGACGAATGTGTCCAGCCTGCGCTTTGTTCCCGAAGAGAATTATTTGATATTGGATTCGGTTTCCTTTCGCAACCTGGAGATACTGAAGAATATCCGGACCGGCACTGCTAAAGGCAGCCTGTTCGAGGCCGTTGATTTTACCATTACGCCCATGGGCAAACGTCTGCTGCAAAAATGGCTGGCTTACCCCCTGCTGGACAAAGAAGAAATCGATTGGCGATTGGATGGGGTCGAGGAATTTTCCCAGAGCCTGATCGCCCGTTCCGAAGTTCGGAAAATCCTTAAAGGCATGGGCGACCTGGCAAAGATCAATTCCCGCGTCTCTTTAAATATCGCCTTCCCCTCCCACCTCCTGGTGTTGAGAAATATCCTCCAGCGGATTCCCCTTATACAGAAGGAACTGGAGACCCTCAATTCGGGTATTGTAAAAACCACCCGCCAGGAACTGGACCCCCTGCCCACTATCGTGGAATTGATCGATAAATCCATCTCCGATGACCCCTCCAACAATTTGAACGAAGGCAATTACATCAAACGGGGATACCATGCCGAACTGGATGAACTGCGCGACATCAGCCGGAACGCCAAGGAGATCGTCTCCGCCATGGAACGGGAAGAAAAGGAACGCACCGGCATCTCCTCGCTGAAAATAAGATTCAATAAAGTTTTCGGTTATTACATCGAAGTGACCAACACCCATCTTAAACTGGTCCCCACCCATTATATCCGTAAGCAAACCCTGGTCAACGCCGAGCGCTTTATTACCGAAGAATTGAAAAAGCTGGAAGAGAAAATCCTGCGGGCCGAAGAACAAATGATCCGGATCGAAAAACAGTTATACGGAGAGGTTACCCGGTCCATCCAACAGTTTTCCGCTCATTTGAATAAGAATTCCGAATTAATCGCGCTGCTGGATACGCTTTCCGGCGGCGGCGAGCTGGGCCAACGCCGGAATTTCACCCGTCCCGTTATCAACACCCGCAAAGATATCTCTATTAAAGAGGGCCGCCATCCCGTGGTGGAAATCAGCCTGGAAAAAGGATTTATTCCCAATGACCTCACTCTCTCCGCCAACAGCGAACAGATTTTAATCATTACCGGCCCCAACATGGGCGGGAAATCCACCTACCTGAGACAGAACGCACTGATCGTGATCCTGGCCCAGGCCGGGTATTTCGTCCCGGCGGAGAAAGCCGTAATCGGAATTTGCGACCGTATTTTTACCCGCATCGGCGCTTCCGATTCATTGATCGAAGGCAAATCCACCTTTTTAATCGAGATGATCGAAGCCTCCATCATATTGAACAACGCCACCTCGCGCTCCCTTATCCTGCTGGACGAAATCGGCCGCGGCACTTCGACCTTTGACGGTTTGTCCATTGCCTGGGCCGTCATCGAGTATTTGCATTCCCTGGATCAAAAACCCAAAACCCTTTTTGCCACCCATTACCATGAATTAACCGAGTTGTCCGAAGTACTGGAGCGGGTGCGCAATTACCATATTTCCGTACGCGAATGGCAGGATAACGTCGTCTTCCTTCATAAAATCGTGCCCGGCGCCACGGACCAGAGTTTCGGCATCCATGTGGCCAAAATCGCCGGCGTCCCCATGTCGGTGATCGAACGGGCCAAAGAAGTCCTGCTAAACCTGGAAAAGAAAGAACTCAACCGCCTGGTCAAAGAACGTATCACCGGTAAACTGGAAAAACTCCCGGCAAAACAAAAAAGCCTTTTCCCTGAAGATGCGGAATTAAAAGTCTGGGATGAAATACGGGATAAATTAAAGGAGATCGATATCAGCAAAATCACCCCCCTGGAAGCCCTCAATATCCTGCATTATCTCAAACATAAAAGCGAAAATTTTAAATAATTTAAAAGACACTTGTGGAGGTTTGTATGTTTACGAGCATGAAAATAATTGGTAAAGCCCTGATAATACTTTTTCTAATCGCCGGTTTCAATTATTCCCAGGACATTACCCCGGAGAAATTAAAAGAAAAAGGCGTTTTTATACTTTCCATCGGGAATGATGAGACGCTGTGCGTGCTTAACACCGACTATGAGAAAGGCGCATATTGGTTCGTTATCAAAGGCGCCTATGGGAACCGGGAGATCGGCAATAACCTGAGCCAACTGGCCGAAGTCCACCAACTCCTGTTGTCGCCCGACGGGAAATATCTCGCGGTGCTCTCGGTGGGCGAAGGACACCCGGTGATCGAAGTAATCGATTTGCAAAAATTACGCGATAAATATGAATATACCACTTTGCATGTACTGGATCCTTACCCCGGGGTCATGTCCATCGACCGTTGGGAAGCTTCGAAATTGCTTATCGACAGCAATGTCCCCTTAAACTTAAGGAAAGAAAACGGCCGCGTGGACCCGGACCTGCTGCTGCCCGAAAGTAAAAAATTTGCCCTGGATGTCCCGACAGGCGCAATCGAATCGATAATTTCGGATGTGATCGAAAATGGGACGCCCCAGTAATTTTCTTTTGCGGTTTGTGCTGTTTGACAAAAAAAACAAGTTTTCTAAAATATTCCTATGGCATATAAAATAAGGAGGTAATATGAGAAAGATATTTCGTTTACTTTTAATAATTTCGTTCCTATGCATCTGTCTGGCCGGTCAAATTTCCCAGGAAACGGGTAAAGGCGCATTGGTCGCAAAGGCCCGGTATTTAGTGGGGGCGCTGAGCGCCAATAATTTCAAGGGGGCAATCCGCGATTTCGACGCCGCGATGTTGAAAGTCGCCGGTCCTGAAAAAATGGCGGAGGCATGGAAAATGGTAACCGGTAAGCTTGGGGCGTTCAAAAAGCAGGGCGACGCGCGTAAGGAGCAACAGGCGCCGTATGATATTGTGTTCATTACCTGCGAATTTGAAAAGGAGATGCTGGATATCCGCGTGACTTTCGATAAAGAAAAGCATATCGCCGGCTTCCATTTCGTTCCCACGCAATTGGGGTCATACCAACCCCCCGCTTATTCTTCGCCCGGTCTTTTCGAAGAAAAGGATGTCATTGTGGGCAGCGGCGATTGGTTGTTACCGGGGACGCTTACCATACCCAAAGGCAATGGTCCATTCCCGGCGCTGGTCCTGGTTCACGGTTCCGGGGCCAATGATCGCGATGAAACTTTGGGCTCCAATAAGCCTTTCAAAGACCTGGCCTGGGGGCTGGCGTCGCGGGGCATTGCCGTGCTGCGTTATGAGAAAAGGACCCGGGTTTACGGCGCTAAATTAAAGGGCGACCAGGAATTTGCCAATTCATTCACTGTTGGCGATGAAACGATCGAGGATGCGCTAGCCGCGGTGATACTTTTAAAAACGGAAAACGCCATCGACCCGAAAAAAATATTTGTCCTGGGCCACAGCCTGGGGGGCATGTTGATACCACGGATCGCCGCGGAAGGAAAAAATCTCGATATCGCAGGGTTTATTATTATGGCCGGCGCGACGCGAAAATTCGAAGATATGTTCCTGGAGCAAACGAACTACGTCGCAACCCTGGACGGTTCCCTCTCCGAGGATGAAAAAAAACAGATCGCTGAAATTGAGAAATCAGTGAAAAAAATCAAAGCCTTGAAAAAATCAGACCTTCAATCACAGGAAACGATTCTCATGGCGCCTGTTTCTTATTGGTTGGATTTGAATGAATATGATCCGGTGAAAGTTGTAAAAGATATTCGGCAGCCGATCCTGGTTCTGCAAGGGGCCCGTGATTACCAGGTAGCCACCGAGGATTTCGAAAATTGGAAGAAAGCGCTGTCGCCTTCCACCGGGGAAAATACGGATTTCAAGTTATACCCGATGCTTAATCATCTTTTTTTCGAGGGTAAAGGGAAATCGACTCCCGATGAGTATATGAAAATCCGGGAGAATATTGCCGAGTATGTGATCAACGATATCGCCGGGTGGCTGAAAAAATCCTCGGAACCGGTTATCAAATCCGTGAAATAAGAAAAGAGCCGTCATAGATAATGTTTTTTGTGCACAACGCCGTTCGCAATGCGCCGAATACCGGTTTTTTGAGCCGTTTATCAATAATTTGTGCCGATCATAGATTTTTTTCAAAAATCATAGATAATTTGTGGAGACTCGATTTATTGTATGGGGTGAGGAGAAATAATGGAGGCAGCGAAACGGGTAAGCGAGTTTCATTTTTTCCAGGTTATCATAAATAATCACCATGCCCAGGAAATTTTTGTTTTTCAAAATCTTTTCCGCTTCGATAACCATATTATTAATAAAACCCATTAATTGGCTGACGGAAGGTTCTATCTTCCGCCGGATGGTTTTGCGTTCATTACTGCGGTATTTTAATTGCCCCATAAATTTAGCGAAAAGCTTTCCAATAATCGGTACTTTAGCCCCTGCATCAACCCCGGCTGCAACCTCCGCGGATACTTCTTTAGCGGTGGATTTTTCGGAAATAACTTCGGCAAACCAATTCTCAATATTATTCATAAGGTTTTGGGTTTACTGCCGGCCTTGCAAGCTTTTAAAATTGCCTCGCCGATTTTGGTCACCAGGATTCCCTCTTCACCCCGGACATGCGCGCAATTAACATACCTGGGACCCGACTCATCGATGGCTTCAGCGGGGTCTAAGTTCCCGGTGGCCTCGATAAGTAAACGCTCAAGATTTTCAATTTCCGCTTTTGTTGAACTCATCGGTTCTTACTCCATTTTTAACCAGGCCGAACAGGGCTGTATCGCCCCATCGACTTGAAATGATTATACTACAAAACAAATAGATATTGCAATGCACCCTTCTTGTTTTATGTAGCGGGGACAAAATAGGTCAATATTTCATTGAGTAACAGTATTTTCTCAGGGGCAACCGCAATATTGTTTCCCTGGCGGATTAAAAATCCATTGGTAAGCAACAATTCCAACTCCCCCGGATACTTTTCGAAATAAGTAACAGGTATCCCTTCCAATAAACGCAGCCCCACCACTATTCCCCGAAAATTGGCGTCGCCCCGGTTTACCTCTGCCCGCGGCAGACAACCGGCATTTACTTTCACAAAATACTCTTCGAGGTTTTCCGTGTTTTTGTAATCCGACCCTTTTTCATAACCGGAAGCGGAAAGCCCCACGCCGATGTAATCTTTATTTTCCCAGTACTTAAGATTATGCCTGCATTGGGAACCTTTTTTACTGAAATTGGAGACTTCGTAATGGATATACCCCAGGCTGTTTAAATAGGCCGCGGTAAAAAAATAAAGGGCTTCATCCCGTAAATTTTTCTCTTCCCCTTCTTCCACCTCTTCAAGGATGTAAGCGGAAATATGCGGGATATTAATTCTTTCAAGGACGGAAAGATTATTGGCCAACGTCTTTTGGGTTTGCGTGGGCAGGCTAATGATAAAATCGATATTTATATTGGAAAAACCGGCGTCCAGGGCATTTTCAACGGCTGCCAACGACTGCTGCACGCTGTGGGTCCGTTTCAAATAATGCAAATCTGCCGGGACAAAAGATTGGGTACCGATACTGAGCCGGTTGATCCCCGCGTTTCTCAGGGATTTTAATTTTGCGGGGGCGACATCTTCGGGATTGACCTCGACGGTAAATTCAGGATTAGCGGCGATGGAAAAATATTTATAAAGACCATTCACAATCTTTGAAACCTGTTGTTCATTCAACAGCGACGGCGAACCGCCCCCGATATAGATGGTATCGATGGTATTGCTGCCGTCATTGTCATTGGCCTTTATTCGGAACTCGTTTACCAGGGCGTCCGTGTATTTTTCAACCGTTTCGGCATCGTATTCGCCTTTCACAAAATGGCAATAAAAACATTTCCGCTTGCAAAAAGGAATATGGATATAAATCCCGGTATGTTTCATATTCAAAGGATCAAGGAAGAATAGTCCAGGAACAGGTGATGTTTCTGTTCTCGTCGTTTGCTAAATAGTAGGGCGTCCAGTTCATCCATTATCTTTTTCTTTCATTTCCTCAAATTCCGCCTTGTTGAGGGCATCGATAAATTCAGCCAGGTCTATATGGGCGATGGCCCGGTGCCAGGATTTAAACTCATTGGGTTTAATAATATAAAAGAAATCTTCCTCGAATCCTTTGATAACCTTGTTAAGATAAAGCCTGTCCGTGAGTTTGTACAGCGAAGCCTTTTGCGCCAGGGCATTAAAAATTATTTTCTCCGGGTTCTTCTCATCGGACCGGAGGATTTCCTTACCCCCGGACGGTTTATCGGGAACAATCTTAAACTTCATGGCGGCAAAGTAATCGAGAAAAAAATACTCCACCTGGAAATATTCCCCGGGGGAATTGTAGATTGAAGCGAAATAGTCGTAAAATATCTGCCCGTATTGCTTTAATTCCGCGTCTTCGACCTTTCGCAGCGCTGTTTTATAGGCTTTGCCTTCTTGAAACAAATATCTTGACACATCCAGGACATAAGCGATCAAGTCTTTTTCAATGTCATCGATTTCAAATGCTTCATTTACCATTTGATTCATTTGCCGAAGTTCGTCCGGCAGTGGGATTTCTTCGGATTTCAAAATGCTGGAATAGCGTTCCTTGTAATAATGGAGCAGGCGATTCACAAGTTCAATAAATTTTCCCCTATCCGATACTTCTACATAGGGGAATGAAAGATATTCGTGTTGGGCAATTTCCGGATAGAATATTCCCCATGCGGCTGAAGTTAAAAATTGGAAATAAGTGGATAGGTCTGTATTTAGAATTCCATACAGGTATTTTAAATCAGCAAGATTGTTTTTCGATGTTATTCCCAATGTTTTCTCCCTATAAACACATGGGGTGTCGACATAGGAAACCACCAATTCCGATTCATCCTTCGGGTGTGGTGTAAGCAATATTGTATTACCGCTTTTGTACAATTTCTCTCGTCTCCCACTTTTTACAAGTAAGTCGCTTTCGTCCGGTAAATGATTCTTATCAACCACAGAATAATACTTGTTAATGGCTTCCAATTCCATTATCGGAATGTCTTTGATTTCAACGAAGGGTTTTTTATTTTCTTTTTGACGCGCGCTTAATTTCTCTTTAGCATTCGGTGTCAACTTTTTGATGCCATCTCCATAATAAATAACTTCGGTGTTTTCATTCAGTGAGTCTATGTATCTACTGATGGCTTTATACTTCGATTTCAACCTGGTTAAAAAGTGGAAGTCTATGATATTTCCGTATAAGAGAGTCTTCAGAAGCCACTCATATTGGATAAGGTATTTTTGGGATATTTTTTTTTGGTCATATTTTTCGATCACCAGGGTATTGAAATTTTCCAGGAAGAGGTTCGGCTTAACGGAACAATACTCCACAATGTTTTCCCGGGTATCCCGACCGGAGGCATATTTATAAAAAAGAATCGCCGCCGGATTTTTTGCATCTTCAAAAATAATCCTCCTTGAGGGTGATAAATCGAAAAAGCAGTTGACGAAAAAATTTTTAAAAAAATACGCTTTGAATTTTTTTGCCCCAGAATTATAGAACGCTTTACTTGATACAATCAATCCGCATTTTAAATCACTCCCAGGAAAATCTTTTGTTCTTATCAAAAACGTTTGAGATATTTCATACCGGGATACGGGTAATCTTGTTTTCCCCTTCCCAATATAGGCTTTATGTAACGTGGATTTATCCCTTTTCCAGGGAGGATTGCCTATGATGAAATTTAACCCGGCATTTTTAAGTATTTCATTGAATAGGTGTTCGGTATCGAAAAAGTCTGCTGTGAAAAGCCTTTTGTTCAACAGTTCCGGTAATTTGAACTTCTTAATATCTTTGGGCTCTTTATAGTCCAGCAGCGCAATGTAAAGAGAGAAAATCGCCACATTCAAAGCCGATTCGTCTTTATCTATCCCGTAAATATTGGTTACCAGCAATTCTTTTAATTGATCGTCGGATATCTTGCCCCGTGACATTTCTCTCTCGACTATCCGGCGATAGGCTTCCACGAGAAAAATGCCGGAACCGCACGCGGGATCCAACACCTTACAATCTTTCGCGCCGTTCTCCTTCAGGTATGGTTCAACCGTTTGCTGCAAAATAAAATCCACCAGGAACGTCGGCGTATAGATCGCGGCATTTTCTTTCCGCTTGTTGTCGTCGATGATCGACTCATAAATACCGCTGATCAATTCAATCGGGATGATACTGAAATCATAAACATCGAACAGGAACCGCTCCCCCGTTTCCAAATGCCCCCTGAACAACATGGACAATAATTCGAGATGCTCCTGCCGAATCATAGCTTCATCGTTATGCCTCTCGAAGAGGTTGCCGTTAAATCTCTCTTTTAAATGGTCGAAAAAAAGGTAAAGCCTTTCCCTATCCGGGATCAAACAGTTGAAACTCTCTTTTCTTCTTTCTTTTTCGGATGGGTCGCCTTCGATAAATTTCTCATCCATGATGACGCCCCGATCGATCAGGTATCTGATAAAAATAAGTCTTAGTATGATGGCGTTGGCCGTTTTCAACGGTATCCCTTCTTTTTCCAGTTTCGTGACCGCGGCCCGGATATTATCCAGGAGGCATGTGTCCACCCGGTGCTTTTTTATTCGCCCTTTAAAGAAGTTCTCTTCAATCCATTTCCAGGTATTCCCCGATTGGAGTTCCCAGAAGGAAAAACGGGTAACGATATCCTCTTCATCTATATTTATCGTCTTCAAGCCCCGGCCTTCGTAATGAAATGCGTTATAAACATCGATATCGGTTTCCCTGCTTATGAATATCACCGGCGTCCGGTTAAAGCACCACGCCTGCTTGTGAATACGCGGGATATCTGCATCCGCCGGATTATCGAAGAATAAAATTAGGGGGGTATTATGAAAATGATAAAAGGTATCCGGCTGAAGAATATCCAACTGCTTTTTTACTTTGAGTGAAAGCCTAACCTCGGCTGGGATTTGTTCTTCCCAGTTCGCATGTCCTTTAACTTGAATTAATCCGTTATCCCGGGATAACCCTAAGTTTTTATAAAGCTGGATCAATGTGTTATCTTTGCTCATCAATATAATTATAACATATTATGTATGCCAAAAGATGACTCTCTCAATATAAAACAAGATTTTTTTCACTGCAAGGCTCAGGATTGAATGATTTCCCCTGGAAGGTGTCGCGGTCCTCCATGGTTTTGCGGATGGCCCGGATTACTTCGTTTTTATCCAGGGCCCACTGGGGCGCATAAAAAATTTCTTTGTCCCGCTCGCCCGTAAGACGGTGGATCACAATCCCCGGGTCCAGGTGTTCCAATAACGTCACTACCAGGTCCACATAGGCGCCCTGTTCCAGTAATTTAAATTCTCCCCGTTGGTACATGTCAAAAAGCGGGGTGTTCTTCAATACATGCAGCAGGTGAAATTTGACGCCGGCCGGTTTGAGACGGTTCATCTCTTTGACCGTTTCCAGCATATCCGCCGGCGTCTCGCCCGGTATGCCGATAATCAGGTGCACCACCACAGGGATGTTTCTCTCTTTAAGTTGTTGGAAAGTATCCAGGAATTGGGCGTAGGTATGGTTGCGGTTGAGGAACCGGAGGCCCCGGGCATGGATGGATTGAAGGCCCAATTCCACGGTCAGGTAGGTTCGCTTATTAAGCTCTTCCAGGAGTGGGTAGACTTCCGGCGCGATGGCATCGGGCCGCGTGCCGATAAAAAGCCCCACGATCTGGGGGAAAGCGAAAATAATTTCATATTTCTCCCGCAGGACTTCCACCGGCGCATAGGTGTTGGAATGGGCCTGGTAATAAGCGATATAGTTGACTTCCCCCCGCTCACGCGCGCCGATAAAGGCCTGGATTTGGTCAGCGATGGGTAATTCGAAACTCTTGATGGGACCGGAACCGAAAGTATCGCAAAAAATACACCCGGCGCCGGACAGGGCACCGTTTTTATTGGGGCAGGGGAAACCGGCGTTTATGGGAATTTTACGAATTTTCCGGCCTTTGAATTTTTTTCTTAAGAAGGCGTTAAACGAATTATACCGGTCTTGCATTGAGAATGGAATTAACCTTTTCCAATAAAACATCGAGATGAAGGGGTTTCTCGAAAAAAGCTTCTATGAAATGTTCTTCCATTATGTTTTTCAATTGCCCTTCCTTGTAGATGCTGGAGATCATAATGACCGGGATAAAATATTTTTCTTTTATGGTTTTAACCACATTGAGACCGTGTTCCCCGGGCATGAGCAGGTCCGAGATGACCAGGTCCGGGAGCCGGCGATTAAAATAGTCCAGGCCTTCGAGGCCATTGGAAGCGGTCCCGACGCTAAAACCATTACCTTCGAAAAAATCTGTTAAAAGCTCGATTATTTCTTCATCGTCATCGATAATAAGGATATGTTTTTTAGGTTTGTTCTGCATTTTTCTCTTTCTTATATAAGGCGTAATATTCAATCCAGGACCAGCCTAGAAACCCGACGCTTAAAACGATAATATAACGTTTCACCAGGGGGATACTGAGGCTGGGGGACAAATCCACGATAAATGCCAATACTAGAACGCTTAAAGCCGCAAACGTAATTTTGCCGATCAGGATTGACGGCCTTATCTTTTTTCCCTTTTTACTCATTATCAAGCTGGCCAACAGTATCAGGAAATCTCTCAGGATAATGGCGATTCCCAGCCATAGGGGAAAGTCCGATTTGATCATCAAAGCCAGGATGATAAACAACACCATGAGTTTATCGGCGATGGGGTCCAGGATTTTTCCTAATTCCGTTTCCTGGGCCAATTTCCTGGCCAAGTACCCGTCGAAAAAATCCAGTAATATGGAAAAGAAGAATACCGCGATAAGAATAGGGTAGTTGCGGGCGTTGGAATGGAGGATCAACAGGGAGATGACCGGTATGGTCAGGATGCGCATCGCGCTGAGGGCATTCGGAATATTTATCTCTTTGGCCATGCCGTTAAAATATACTATTTTTAAGTAAAAATCAATAAGCCGGTCGATTTTATTTTGAATGAGCCCGCGTTACCTGAATTCGCCGCCTAATTATTTGAGCCGCGAAGAGCGCGAAGGGCCGCGAAGTAAAACAATTCGTGTTAATTCGTGTAATTCGTGGGACTGTTTTTTTTCAGTCCGTGTTTGTCCGTGTTCGTCCGTGGCTACTTTATTTTCATACCAGGGACTAAGCCGTCGCCCGCAGGCTAGAATATGGCGTAGATAAACGGCGCCAGGGCCGATCCTTCGGTGAGCAACAGCAGCGCCCCCAATAACAACAAAATCAATACGATGGGCGCCAACCACCATTTCTTGCGCACTTTTAGAAAATCCCAGAACTCTTTTATAATTGACATCTTAGACATTTTCTTACTCCTGTATTCTAAAACTGGTTTTCATAACTATTCACTCCTTCATCCCGGATTAGTTGATCGGTCTCAATCCAGTAACTCTCCTGCTTCCCGGGGAACTTCAAATCCAGGAACCGCTTGCCGAATAATCTTCCCAGCAAACCGATGGGCGTGATGACCAGGTAAAACAAAATACCCAGTATCAGCCGCGTCATTACCCACCCCATCACGTGGGCAATATATAAAAACAATATGAAAACGGGTTTTACCACGATGGGGACCGCCAACCCCGCCGCTATAAAAAAGAATCCGGCCCCGTAAAAATAGATATACACCCCCCTGGCTTTTATAAGTAGAATCGTGGCAATAACGGCCAGGATAATACCCAGGATAATCCCGAATTTCCGCCACTCGCCCTTAATATTGAACTTTGATTTATCCATGCGCTTTCCTTTCCTCCTAATCCAGTTCAAACACTTCACGCCAATCGATATTGTCATGGAATTCCGGTTGGTTTTTCTTATCCAGCACGTAATTGCCCAGCACCAGGTAATCCATTTCCGTACGCATAAAGCACTTGTATGCATCCAACGGCGTGCAAACAATGGGTTCGCCCCGGACATTAAACGACGTATTGACAATCACCGCGCAGCCGGTCAACTGCCGGAAGCGATCGATCATATGCCAGTACCGGGGGTTGGTTTCCTTATGGGCCGTTTGCACCCGCGCCGAATAATCCACGTGGGTGACCGCCGTAATCGACGACCGCACCACGTTCAATTTGTCGATGCCGAACAACTGTTTTTCTTCCGCGGTCATTTCCCGCTGCAATTCCTTTTTCACATCCGCCACCAGCAGCATATAGGGACTGGGGCGGTCCAGGTCGAAATAATTGGCCACCTCTTCGCCCAATACTGAAGGCGCAAAGGGCCGGAACGATTCCCGGTGTTTGATTTTCAGGTTCATTTTTTTCTGCATCACGGGTGAGCGGGCGTCGCCGATAATACTGCGGGCGCCCAATGCCCGGGGCCCGAACTCCATGCGCCCCTGGAACCACCCGATCACATGTTCCCCGGTCAGCAACCGCGCCGTGGCGTCCAATAACTCTTCGTCCGCATAACGCGTGTAAGGCACATTGTTTTGCTCCAGGAATGCCAGGATTTCGTTGTCATTGTAAAGCGGCCCCAGGTAGGAACCTTTTTGGGCGTCCATTTTTCCATCCGCTTTGCGGGGGTTGTCCAGGTAGTCGTACCACACTGCAAGGGCGGCGCCCAACGCGCCGCCGGCGTCGCCGGCCGCCGGCTGTATCCATATATCGTCGAATATATTTTCCCGCAGGATTTTCCCGTTGGCGACGCAATTAAGCGCCACACCCCCGGCCAAACAAAGGTATTTCGAACCCGTCGCCCGGTGGGCGTACCTGGCCATGCGCAGCATGGCCAACTCGGTTACATCCTGCAGCGACCGGGCCAGGTCCATCTCCCGCTGTCCCAACCTACCTTCTTTGGTCCGGGGCGGACCGCCGAACAATTTGGCGAACTTGCGGTTGGTCATGGTTAACCCGGCCGCATAATTAAAATATTTCATATTCAATTTAAACGAGCCGTCTTCTTTCAAATCGATCAAATTGTCCAGGATGGCCTGCACATACTTCGGCTCGCCGTAGGGCGCCAGGCCCATTACTTTGTATTCCCCGGAATTGACTTTAAAACCGGTGTAATAAGTAAACGCGGAATAGAGCATACCCAGGGAGTGGGGGAAATGAATTTCTTTTATGAGTTTTACTTTATTTCCCTGGCCGTAACCCACGCTGGTGGTGGTCCATTCGCCCACGCCGTCCACGGTAATCACCGCCGCTTCCTGGAAGGGGGAAGGAAAGAAAGCGGCCGCCGCATGGGATTCATGGTGCCGGGGAAAGAGTATTTTTCCTTCGTAACCGGCCAGGTGCTCCTGGATCAGGTTCTTCATCCACAGCTTTTGTTTGATCCACAGGGGCATGGCTTTGATAAACGATCGAATCCCAATGGGCGCGTACTGTAAATAGGTCTCCAGGATGCGCTCGAATTTTATAAAGGGTTTATCGTAAAACGCCACATAATCCAATTGATTGGGTTTAATCCCGGCTTCTTCCAGGCAGTAGGCAATGGCTTTACCGGGGAAGTTGAAATCATGTTTCTTGCGGGTAAAGCGTTCTTCTTGCGCCGCTGCTGCGATATCCCCGTCCCTGACCAGGGCCGCGGCGCTGTCATGGTAAAAGGCGGAAATGCCTAATATATTCATATGGTTATCTCCCTTTTCCCGTTCATCCGTTATCCGTCATCCGTCATCCTGTGATCCTGTCAACTTTGGTCCTGGCGCTTAAATCCAGCAGGTATTGGCCGTACTGGCTATTTTTTAATTTTTCCGCCTGTTTCAGCAATTGATCCTGGGTAATGAAACCCATACTGTAAGCGATTTCTTCCAGGCAGGCGATTTTTAAACCCTGGCGTCGTTCCATGAGTTCGACAAAGCTGCCGGCTTCCAGCAGCGATTCATAAGTGCCGGTGTCCAGCCAGGCATAGCCGCGGCCCAGTATTTCCAGCATCAATTTCTTTTGGTCCAGGTAGGTTTTGTTGACATCGGTTATTTCCAGTTCCCCGCGGGCGGAGGGTTTGATGTTTTTTGCAATGGAAACGACATTGTTATCGTAAAAATAGAGGCCGGTTACGGCATAATTGGATTTGGGATTTTTGGGTTTTTCTTCCAGGGAAATGACGTTCATTTGTTCATCGAATTCGGCCACGCCGTAGCGTTCCGGGTTTTTCACATAGTACCCGAAGATCGTGGCTTTGCCTGTTCGCTGCACGGCGGCCCGGAGTTTTTCCACCAGGCCCTGGCCGTAGAAGATGTTATCCCCCAGGATTAAGCAGACCGAGTCGTCGCCGATAAATTTTTCTCCCACGATAAATGCGTCGGCCAGGCCGCGTGGTTTCTCCTGGGTGGCGTAGGATATCCGGGCGCCGAACTGGTTGCCGTCGCCCAATAATTTCTTAAAACTCTCGCTGTCATGGGGGGTGGTAATAACCAGGATATCGCGGATATTGGCCAGCATCAGTACGGACAGGGGGTAATAGATCATGGGTTTATCGTAAACCGGTAGTAATTGTTTTGAAACCGGTATGGTCACGGGATACAAGCGGGTGCCGCTTCCACCCGCCAGGATAATTCCTTTCATGTTGTGCTCCTTTTTCTTGCTGCAAAAACAGCAGGCGATGAGGTGTGAGGTTTGTATTATTTCAAAAATAAGAGACTTTGTCAAGAAAGGGTTCCCTGAATCAGCAATTCTCATTTTGAATAATCTTAGGGCGACCACGGGGGGGCGCCGCGACGCTTCTACATAAATTAATTGAAATCCTGGATGGTCAGGAGTTTTCGATTTTGTAGGGGCGTTACCGGCGGCCCCCGTGTCTGCCCAAATTAAAATTTCTATTTTATAGTTCCGGGCGCTGGGGTAATAACTGTTTGCGTGGGCCATCCATGGCCAATACCCGAAGTTGGGATTCCTGGCGGTGGAAAAGTATCCGGGCAATACGGCGGGTTTTGCCGTATACG
>JAPKZK010000020.1 GCA_026393835.1 Candidatus Aminicenantota bacterium
TATTTAAAACTGCCATCAGCTAAAGTCGTACATTCCATTTACAAGCGTAGCGAAACCATAATCTGAGGAACCGGATGCGTTAATTGCGCTCGTCCGGGTCTGTGGGGGTGCCAGTGGGCAACTGCTGGCACTACCCGGAACTTATAAAAAAATTTCAAAAAAGGGCAGACACGGGGGTCGCTGGTAACGCCCCTACGGAATTGAAAATTAATGATTATTCCTAATTTCGATTAATTTTTGTAGGGGCGTCGCGGTATTCCCCGTGGACGCCCTAAAATTATTCAAAATGAGCCGGCGCCCCCTTTGTCCTCCTTTGTTCTTATTTTCTATCGTTTGTAATTTTCCCTTTTTTATGGTATAAAATAAAACATGGAATACGCATTAGATGAACGAATCGGTAAACCGGAGTTGTTCACCGGTAGAAAAGAAGAACTGTCTTACTTTCTCAAGTGGATTAACGACGTCAAGGAAAAGAAATCCCAGAGCACCGCCCTGCTGGCCCGCCGCAAAATGGGTAAAACCGCCATAATCGAACGGCTTTTCAATATCACCTTCTACAAAAACGATGGCATAATCCCTTTTTATTATGAGTTCAAAGAGAAAAAGATGTGGGTCGTGGATTTTTGCCAGGAATTTTTCCTTACTTTTATTTTCCAGTACATCGCGTTCAAAACCCGGAAAACTGAATACCTGATGCCGGAATACAGCGGCAATTTTAATAAGGCAGCCCAGATCGCAAAATCGGAAGGTTTGGATTACTTATGCGGTATTATTGAAAATGTGGCCGTCGCTATGACCCATGATAATCTCGATATCCTCTGGGAAATCGTACGGAACGCCCCCCAAACAATAGCGTTCAGGCAAAAGGAATTCATCGTCCAGATGATCGATGAGTTCCAGTTCTTAAATGCCATGATCTATTGGGATAAAGAAAAAAAACACCTGGCCGACGATCTGGCCGGGGGTTACCTGAGCACAGCCGAGAAAAAAATCGCGCCCTTACTGGTTTCCGGCAGTTGGGTGGGCTGGCTCATGGATATACTGATCATGACGCTCCCCGCACGGTTCATATACTACATTCTTGGCAATATGCCCGCGGACGAAGCAGTGGAAATGGTGTACAAATATTCCCAATTTTTCGAAATACCCGTGACCGAAGAAACCGCCTACCTGATCGCTGAAATGGCTGAAGGCAGCCCATTCTACATCAGTTCGATCTTTCGCTCCCTATACAAACAAAAGGACCTTGCTACACCCGCGGGCCTTACCGAAACCCTGGAATTTGAAACCCTGAACAACCAAGGCATTATCAAGGCCACCTGGATGGAATATGTACAAAAAGCCTTTAGCAAAGTCAATGACCGTAATGCCAAACAGATCGTGCTCCACCTGTTTAAGCAGAAAGGCCGGGAACTAACCCGCACTGAAATAAAAGAACAATTAAAACTGGAAATGTCCGATAAAGAACTGGAATTGAAATTGGAAGCCCTGGTTAAAGGAGATATTATCGACCAGGGGCAAACCCATTTCGATTTCCGGTGTGTCCATGATAATATTTTCGATAAAGTGTTTCGCGGTGTTTATCAAAAAGAGATCGAACATTTCGAGGTAAGCGAAATAAAGAAAGAATACAGCCGGAAGTTAGATAGTTTGGAAGCGCGGTACCGGGAATTACGGGGAAAATACAATTATCACATGGGCTATTTTGCCGAGTATTTGATACTGGAGAAGTTACGAATGCAGGCCCGGGAGAAGAATGATTTTTTCAAATCGATAACGCGGTATTTGCCGGCGGATTTCAATTTTTGTTTTTATTCGCGGGTGTGGAGGTACGATAGTTCACCCGAGTATTCGCGGCGGTATAACGTGGATATATTCGCCCGTGCGCAAAATCCCGGCGATTATTCCATCATCGGCGAAGTAAAGAATCGCGACCGGCGGAAGTTTTCCAGGGAAGAGGTAGAGGCCTTCGAGATAAAATTCCAGGAAATAAAAAAGAATGAGAAGTTGGACCGGGTGGTAGGGTTTATATTTTCCCGCGGTGGTTTTACCCAGGAAGCGGAAAAATATTGCCGGGAAAAAAGTATTGCTTGCAGTAAAAATGAAAAATGGTTGGAGTGATCAAACGGTAAAGGGTAAAGCGGCGTGGCCCGCGGACAAACAATCCCTTTTCGCCCTCAAGGGCGTAAAAATAAAAAACAGCGAGGAGCTAATATGATTAAAAAAATAATGGTTTTTCTTGTGATAACAATGTTGGCGGCAATATTGCCGGCGCAAACCAAAATTATCCCCATGCCGGACCTGCAGAAACCGGAAACCTTATCCGTCGACCAAACCCAGATGTATGTGACGGAAGGCGTCTTCATTTATATCTATTCCTTAAAGGATTTCAAGCTCATCAAAAAAATCGGTCAAAAGGGCGAAGGACCGCAAGAATTTATGCTGAATCCCGCGTTTGGACCACTGGTTATAAATGTCCAAACCGAAGATATCTTCGCCGATAGTCTTGGGAAAGTATCCTGGTTTGCCAAAGACGGTACGTATAAAAAAGAGCAAAAGCTTCCATCTCCCCTGATATTATTCATCCAACCTTTGGGCAAAAATTTCGTCGGCATGGGCTTTGAGCAGGAAGGCCAGAAACTCATGAAGAAATTGAATCTCTACGACGACAAATTCAGTAAATTGAAGGAAATTAAAAAAGTAGAGCACGATTTCCAGCAAGGTAAGGGGTTGACGCTTTTGAAAACTTTCCCTCTTAGTGTAACATATGACAATAAACTATTTGTCGCCTGGGAAGCGGACATTATCATCGATGTCCTGGACCCCGATATCAACAAACTGTATACCATAAAGCACGATATCGATAGAAGACCGGTTACTGAAGAGGTTAAAAAAGCAGTAATCGAATTTTTAAAGACGAACCCGGCCACAAAAGATGCTTTCGAATTTTTGAAACCCTTCAATTTCCCTTCTCACTTCCCGGCTATGCAGAATATATTCGTTACCGGCGATAAAATTTACCTGGTAACTTTTAAAGAAGAAGGGAAACAAAACGAAGTACTAATATTGGACCTTAAAGGAAAATTGTTAAAACGGGCATTAATAACCTTGAAAATGAACACGCCGATCATTCCTTTTCCGTATGCCATCCACGAGGGTTTTTTTTATCAAATGGCGGAAGCCCCTGACGAAGAAGGTTGGAATCTTTATGTAATGGAAATCAAATAAACAAAAATTTTTGGGGATCAAGGGGCCGCGCCCTCCGTGAGGGCTTTTATAAAACGGCCCCTTGGTTTTTTTATTCGTATATTTCATAAATAGTATTATTCAACACGAAACGGATGTTTTTTCCCAAAGCCAGGAATTGGGCGGAAAGGGGTTCTTTTTTCAATAACTCGAAATACCCGGAACCGGCAAATTGGATGCGTTGAACCTGCTGGTTTTTCTGCGTTTGAACCTGCGAGTCGACCCACAGTTTCCCCGTATTATAAACGGCCCTGCCCTGGATATTCCTTACCTCTTGCGCCAGGTTCCGGGCCTTTCCCTCATAATCTTTATAATCGAGACGACTGCCGCCCTGCTTCGCCTGGTCATAACTAGCAGCGTAATTCAACGCCTGCACCTCTTTACTGGCCTGCACACTGGGGGCGCCTGATTTTTCCGGCAGACTCTCATATTCGCTACGGGTCCTTCCTGCGAAACGATCATCCACCCGTGCAATCTGCCCCAATGTTTGATCCTCGTCCCGGATCACGCCCCGGCGCACGTTGTCTCGTTCATCTTCCAGGATCAAGTAACTGGTATACGGGGTGATTATGCCGTAAGTCCTGGCCAACTGCGTGATCTCCTCCACCAATTCCTTGTCCTCGCCGTGCAGCCGGACCTGGTCCAACAGGTAGCCCACCCGCCGGGCCGCCCATAACGAAGGAATAAAATCATTCTTCTCACTGTCCTTAGCGCCGCCGGACACGAAACCGCCGGAGGCGGAGAATGCGAATTTTTTCTCCCTGTCCGTTACCCTGCCGGTGAGTTCCACCTCGGCGTCCCCATGCCCCCGGTACCGACCCAGGAGAGTGATGGACGATCCTTTGAAAAGATCGGGCAAATGACCGGGGTATGTTTTCGAGACGTTGACGCCTTTCCCATAGCTCAACGCGATGTCGGTCAATATGGGGGATTGGACTTTGGCGTAAAAATTGGATACCTCCACTTCGATGTCTTGTTCCGGCGAAATGTAACTGCGAAATGCGCGGGTCATTTCCGTGATTTTATCCAGCAGGTGCGTGTTGATATCGTTGCCGATGCCGAAGGTAAAGATACGGAGACTGGAGATATTATAAGACTCTATTTTTTTCAGCAGCCGGTTCTCGTCGGTCTCGCCGATGGTGGGTTTGCCGTCGGTTAGAAAAATCACCATATAAGGCCGGCCAGCCTGTTTTTTCATGCCCAGGGCCAGGGACAGCGCCTCATCGATATTGGTGCCGCCGATGGCCTGCAAATTATCGATAAACTCCCGCGCCCGCTTGAGGTTCTCTTCCGTGACCGCGGTAAACCCCCGGAACAACGCTTCGGCTTCCGTGGAAAAACGGATAATTTCGAAACGGTCTCCCTTGTTGAGGTTTTCGATGCAAAACAGCAGCGCTTTTTTCGCCTGTTTCATTTTCTCGCCGGCCGTGCTGCCGGAAACATCCAATACAAAAGTGATATCCTTTTCGGCGATCTCATCCTCTTTGGCCTCAAAGCCCGGGCTGAGACTCAAAAAGAAATACCCGTCTTCATTGCCTTTCTTATAAGAAAGAAGGGAGAAGCCCAATTTCTCATTATCCGTACTGTAGTAGAGTTTGAAATCGCGGTCGGGTTTAACCTCGTTTTCCTCGTAACCGATGACGGCGCGTTGGTTTCCTTTGCGGGTAATTTCCACTTTATGGGTGGGGCAGTAAATGTTTTTAATATTTTCCGGCGAATCGACGGCTACCTCGATGCTGACGTTCTTTAGCGGTTTGGAGGAGAATTTCTCAGTATTCAACGGGTACAGGTACTCGATGGTCCGGTTATCTTTGGTCAGGATTTCACTGTAGGAAATTTTAATCCTTTTCTTCGAGAGGGGTTCGATGGGGAATATGCGGGCCCTAAAAACGCCCTGGCCCACGTATTCCAGCAGCGCCGGGTCCAATTGCCGGCGCACGATGTCTTCGTAGATTTGCCGGGCCTTCAGGGCGTCCAGCAATTCCGCCGGCATTTCTTTGCCGTCGATAAACATACTGAATTTTTTGATTACCGCGTTTACCGGCAAAGGAAACATGTAATATCCTTCCAGGCGATGATTGGTGGGATTGTAAAACTCCTGGTCGATGGAAGTGATTGCCGCCTGGCCGTCGATATCGACGCTGACCTTGTGAAAAGTCACTTCCAACGGGAAAGGAGTGGTCCACGGGAGCGGCGGCATGGGCCGGGGCCGCGGCGGTGGAAAGATTCTCCCATCCTGCACCACGATAAAACCATCGCTGTAAACCGCCTGGCTAAACACTGCCAGCAACAGGCATACGAGGATTATTTTTATTTCTTTCTTACGTACCATTTTAATCTCCTGAATTAATCACTTTTGCCTCCGGCGGGTCAGAACCCTTTTGAAAAAGGGTTCCGACACCTCCCAAAACTTTTGATAATGAAAAGCTTTGGGAAGTCCAGAAACCTTTTCTCGAAAAGGTTTCTGGTCGTCGAAGACAATACAGCCCTATTCATTTTCCTATTTTTCAAATTTATAGTTCTTCTTTGCCGCTTGGGCGCGGATGGCGTCGATCATGGCCTGGTCCAGGGTCTTATCCCCGGCTTCTTTCTTTCGCTGCTCAGCCACATATTTGTCCCGCTCTTCTCTTAAAAGATTGATTTTCGCCTGGATATCCGCCCTTTCCTTCTTTTTCTTTTCAATGTATTGTTTACGTTCCTCCTTGCTCATTTTTTTCATTTCTTCCGGCAAGGATTTTTCATCCAGTTTTTCAACATCGACCTTTCCTTCTTTTTCCGCGTCTACCAGGTCCCATGATGCATTGGCGTACTGTGCGGAACCTTTGGTCATGGCGCGTTGGGCCATTACCGCATCATTCACCGAAGCCGCATTGGCGTCCTGTTCGCTCTGTCTTTTTTTGGCGACAGCGCCGGTATCCCCGTAAGCCACATAGGTTTCGTTCATTTTTTTCCCCAGGTCGATGATCTCTTTATCCTGCGGCGCGGCGACCTCAACGATGATTTGATTGGAGTCGATATTCATATATTTCCCATCCGCCAGATCGGCCCCGTCTTTCCACTGGGTATTAACGCCTTCCTGGAAATTGCCGCAAAAAATAGTGTTGACGATAATGCCGTTGGTAATCGCTTTTTTGCAAGAATTCTTGTAATCCACCTGGCCCTGGGTAAAAGGCTCGTTACCGGCGATGAAAATCGCTTTCAGGTCGTTGTTGTTTTTGCTCCATTTCAGCGAGTCGGACGCCGATTGGATGACCGTGCCGCAGTATTCGCTGCCGCCGTTGGTTTTGAGCTTGAACAGCTCTTCGGAAATGCGGTCCAGGTCTTCGGACAGGGGAACGATTAAGCGCATGAAGCTCTCGCCGGCGGGGAGGCCGTCGTTGCCGTATTCGTAAAGGGCCACTTCCAGGCGTGGGCTGGCCCCTTGTTGTTTTGCCAGGGCCATTTCATTGACGATTTTCCATAATTGAGTTTTGGCCTGATCAATCAGGCCGTCCATGCTGTTGCTGGTATCCAGGAGAATGGCCAACTGGATCAAAGGTTTGGGTTTTGGTTTGTCTTGTTGGGCTGAAGACGGCGCGGCGAACAGAGCCGCCAGGCCCACCATTACTATTAACGCTGTTAATACTCTAAACTGTTTCATGATTCCTCCTATTTTATAATGACTGTTAGTCGGATGTTTTCCCTCCTATTCTCCCTCATTGAATTTTTTTTTGCAAGTTCCTGCGAAGTTGTATTTTACAAAAAAATCCGTATAATAGTACTTTAAAAACCATAAGGAGCCAAACATGATCAAAAAAATCTTACTATTTACCTTAACACTTTTCCTGGCTTTCAATATCGCATTTCCGGCCAACGAGAATTTGACCACAGAGTATGAGACATTATTGAAAACCCTTGAAGAGAAAGCAAAAACCATCCGCAGCCGGGAAGATTATAAAAAATTCCTGGAAGAGAGAAGCGCCAGCCTGGATACCCTTCTTAAAAAAGTAGAGGCAGCCGGGACAGACGACACCGTGGTACTATTAAACGGCAAAATATTGATAGACCTGAAAAAATACGATGATGCCTTACAAAAATTCGAAGTACTGATTAAGAAAAACTCCCCATCGATTGCCGACGCCAAATTCGGGAAAGTATGGATATTAATTCAACAGGAAAAAACAGAAGAGGCCCTGGTCCTATTCGAAGGGATCAAAACCAAAATAAAAAAGGACACGGTTTACTACAGGGTCATCTTCGAATTTGCCTTTTCCGTGAAGGACCTCGACAAAAGGATGGCTTTTTCCCAGGAATTCATCCAGGGGGCGGGCGATGGCCCGGAATTTGAAACCTTAAAAGGCTATCAGTATGAAAACATGGCCGCCATCGAAAAAGATAGGGGGAATATTCAAAAAGCCACCGAAATACTGAAGACCGGTATTGCCGGCTTAAAGACTGAAAACGCTAAAAAATCCCTGGAATCGACATTACAGCAATTAAAACTGGTAAACAGCGCCGCCCCCGAGATTAATGCCGAACACTGGCTCAATTCTAAGCAATTGAAACTGGCAAACCTGAAGGGTAAAGCCGTGGTGATCGATTTCTGGGCCACCTGGTGCGGCCCTTGCCGGAGAGTGATTCCTACCCTGGTAAAAATGTATGACCTGCTGAAAAATAAAGGACTGGTGGTTATCGGTTTCACCAAAATTTACGGGACTTACACCGATGATATCCAGACCCAGGGAAAGAAAGTAACGATAGATGAAGAAAGGACCCTGGTAAAAGGATTCGTAGACCGTATTAAAATCACTTACCCGGTGGCGATTGCCAATGGTAAAGAGGCTTTCGATGCATACGGCGTGTCCGGCATCCCCACCATGATTTTAATCGATAAAAAAGGAAATATCCGGGATATCACGGTGGGCGCAGGCGACGAAAGCCAATTGGAAGCAAAAATTAATGAATTATTAAAGTAAAAGAATAAAAGTTTTAGGAAGTCCAGAAACCCTTTTTCAAAAGGGTTTCTGGTCGCCGAAGGCAACAGGGCTAAGCAGGGCATCCTGTACAGCCGGGGGAATATTTACCAGCTTACTGCCTGAAAGCACCAGGAAATACCGGTCCGCATAATGCTTAAAATCTACAAAATATTGTTGTTTCACCGGTTCTTTAGCGGGCGACTCAAGCTGCAAAGGATTGAAATACCTGCCGCTTTTCTCCATGCCGTAATGAAGATGCGGGCCGGTGCTTAAACCGGTAGAGCCGACATAACCGATCAACTGCCCCTGGTCCACTTTGAGACCCGTTTTTATATCCTTGGCCACCCCGCTGAGATGATAATAATGACTGGTATAAAAATTCGGATGGCGAATACTGATATATTTTCCCCTGGTGGAATCGTTCCCGATAGCCTGGATAACCCCGGCGGCGGAAGCGCGGATTATCGTACCGGACGGCGCGCCGAAATCCACGCCGTGGTGCCCGGCGGAAAATCCCAATATCGGGTGACGCCGGTTGCCGTACCTGGAAGTCACATGCATAAACGGCAGCGGACAGCGCAAAAACATTTTCCGCACCGACCGGCCGTCCGGGTGATAATAAGCCGAAAAACTTTCAGGGTCTGTATAACGTAAAAGCCGGATGGTTTTTCCCCTGTTGACGAATTCCGAAGCCAGCACATTGCCGTAAGAGGAAAATTGCCCATGAAGATATTTTTTCTCCACGATGACGGCAAAGGAATCACCCACCTGGATATCCCGGTTAAAATCCACATCATACTCGTAAAGAGAAGCCAATAAATCCGCCAGTTCGGGTTTCTCCCCACACTTCATGATCGACTCGAAAAGAGAATAGGTAATTTCCCCCTTAATGAATTCTTTTTTCACGTCAAAAGGAATCGTAACGATTTTTCCACTGTAGAGATTATTGCGTTCATCCCGGGAAACTTCGACGTACCGGTTGACATCGAGTTCGTACTTGAATTTTTCGATCTCTTTCCCGGAGGAGGAGAGAAAAAGAGTATATTTTTTACCCGCGGAAATTTTCTTAAGATCATAAATAGGTTTGACGGCCTGGAACAACTTATAGGCAGGTTCGTAATTGATGCCGGCCCGCGCCAGGGCCGTAATAATCGTATCGCCGCGCCGCACGAAGTTTTCCAGTTTTAATAATTCGCCCTCTTTTTTCAGTGCAGCCGAATTTGAATCCGTCAGGGGCCGACGATCCGTGATCGTCTTTAGCGGGGGCGCCTGGAATTCATTCACTACCCAGGAGGCTGAAATAAATACCGAAATAGATGCCAGTATCAGTCCGAAGAGCAATCCTGAAAAAAAAACGACCCGCTTATGCCGTGGGTCATGTCGAAGTATCCCTTTTAAGTAATGTGACAATTTAAGATATATCATTTTGCAATAATACAATAAAAGAGAAAATAAAACAAGCCCTGGAATTGAAAATAGCCGCGTTCGAAATTCGAAACAAATTCAAATGACCCAAATACAAATGACCAAAACAAGCGCCCGCAGGTCGCGCGAAAAATGATCCTGTTAATATTTTTTCATCAAGCTCATGGATTTGTAATCCTTCCGGAACCCAAAATCATGCAGCGCCTGCTTATAAGGACTATCCAGCACCGGTTCGTCGTTGACCGTTTCCACACTAATGTATTTCAAAGGCTGGAACTCCCTGCCCACCAGGACCTTGAAAAATTCCAGGCAATCGGGAATCCGCGGGTGGTCCGGTTTCACATTGAAAACCAACTCCTTGCCGTTTCGTTTCGAAAACAATACCGGTTTCTTGCCGTGAAACGCCATATGCGTCGTGGCCAGCCGGTGTGGAAACGCCGGTCGCAATTCATCCAGCCCTATGCCGCAAACCGACGCCGGGTCTGTTGCATTCATCCAAAAGATGGCATCCCCCGGCAACCCGCCGGTTATTATCCCCAACACCGAAGGCATGCAAAACTGCAGCCCCGGTATCCCTTTAAAAAAATGCCCGGAAACGATCTCCCCGGAAAGCTCCATCAACCGCAGCACAGGAAATACTTGCCCCCATCGCAGCGCAGGCAATTCGTTCCATAATAACTCCCGGAACAGGATCCCGTAACGCACAAAAAGCAGCCGGATCCGGTCCTTTACCAACTCCTGCCGGTCCAACGCATCCATGGCCTCTCCCTCCGCCGCATTCAATGCATACCAGTTTCCCGTAAACACCCGCGTGTTCTGCCAGCGATTAAAACTAAACCTCCAGCCTGCACCCACGCCTTGCCCGCCGCGTGCGCCATGCGTATGCCGCTGCTGCTCCCCTTCGGAAGGCCGCCCAACCTTGAACCGGTTCATCACACCGTTCCGTATCGTTTTAAAATGGTCGTTGCTGACGCGCCCCGCCCAGGCCATCTCCCACAACGCGGCCGTCAACTCATGGGACGGCAAATTCGACGATTGCACCAAATCCTCCAACCCGAACTTCCCCTTGATTTCGGAGAATATCTTTTGCAATACCCCTGCCACTTCGTCGTTATTTCGGACGTCTCCTTCCGCTTCCGGTTCCCCCGGGTCCTCGCTTTCCGCTTTTTCAGCACCGTTAACTCCGTTTGCAGAACCGCTAAAAAGCTCATAATCCGCATCGAAACAAAAAGAAATTCGTTCACTGCCGCAGCCGAACCACAACAACCCATGATCCCTCATCGCCGTGTCCAGCCACGACGTATAATAAGGAGAAAGCCGCGCCGGTAAGAAATCCGTTTCCCAGAGCCCCACCCGCGCCGGATACCCAAACAAATGCTCCAGGCGATTTTGCAAATCCTCCAACCCGTCCCCCGGCGAAACCAACCCCTGGTAAACCGCCAGGAAAAGCGGCAGCGCATCGATTTCCAACGGCTCCACCGCCGGCCGCGCCCTGGCCCTGCGCATCCGCAAAAGAATTTCAAGATTCTCACTGTCGCAGATTTCTTCTACCCCCGCCGCAATCTCCCCCTGGTCGCGGAACTCATCCACGATAATACGTCCATCCTCCGACAAAATCACCAGCGCCTCCGACAACCGCTCCTCGCTAACCCCCAGGGTCGCCACTAAGAAATCGCGGGGCGCAGGTCCATAATACCGCAGCCACTCAGACAGGAACCCCACAAACGCCTCATCCGCATCATCGTTAAAAATGTCGGTTAATGAAAGTTCCTCCGCCACTCGACTGGCGTCTTCCGCAAGCAATTCCATACCCAGTGCATGATATATACGCGGTAGATTCTCTAATGCAATCACTGCTTTGAAAATACAAGGGGGGGCTTTTGAAAAAGCCCCCCCTTGACCCCCGCAAAACTTTTGATTAGTTTCTATGAAATAAAGACGGTCTGCTATTGCATCGGTGAAATCTTCATCACGACCAATGCCCGCTAATAATTCATCCCACTCCACCGCCGGGATATATAACCGCTCCCTCACCCACTGCAACAACTCCTCCGCCGTATCCGGCGCATACCCCGACGCCACCCGGTGTAACTTCCGCTGAAACGATAACAACATCTCCCCAGAAAACCGCGGCCGCAAATGCGAAGAATACATCACCTCTTTTAATAACGCATCACTCAACCCCGTACGCAACTTCGAACGCGGACTATCATCCTCATACATATATTGGTTCGTCTGCTTCCAGATAATACCGTCCGCAAACGGCGAAGGCTTCTCAGTAACCACTTCCGTAACCCGAATCCCTCCCGTCGCCATCTCCTCCAATAACCGGAGCAGCGTTTCAATTTCAAAATCATAATTCAAACACCCACGCCAGGTTTCCAAAAGGATAGGAAAATCCTCGTATTGGGAAACCGCTTCCAGCAATTTCTTCGAGCGCAAACGGTTCAACCACAAAGGCATGCGTTTGCGAAACCCCTGCCTGGGCAACAGCAAGGCGCGCTGGGCATTCTCCCGGAACCGGGCGCCGAAATAACCCGTACTCTCCAGCTTCGCCCGCAGCAACTGCCGAATCCTGCCCGTTTTCACCAGGGAAAGTAGCTCCGAAATACCAAACGCATGCGGCAAGTTTAACATAAGACAATCATTGTTGACAAACACTTCCAACGCGTAATGGTATTTCTCTTCCCAGGCCGCCGAAAGGGCAATGGCCAGCGGACGGTTCACATGCCCACCCCACAACGTGTGAAGAACCGTTTGTTTGGAATCGCTAATGTTGGCCGGATCATGGAAATGTTCCACCAATATATGATGGCGGTGGGGTAAGGGGGCGCGGGTTTCCACCCGCTGCCGTTTCAAAAAGCCCACCAGTTCCCTGGCCGCGATTTCAGTCATGTGATGCCGCTCATACAGTTTCCGTTGAAATTCCGAGAAATTCGGAGACGCCAAAGCTTCGTCCGCTTCTTCGAGAAACAACCCGATCTTTTCAGAAAGGTGGTAAGAGCGGTTCATCTCTTCCGCGCGCCAGAAAGGAACCAGGGAGTTGCTCTGGGCGACCTGGGTAACTTCCACATCGTTATGGGTAATGCGCTGGATGCGCCAGATTTGATTGCCCAGGGGAAAAGCGTCGCCCAGGGCGCGTTCCCAGACGAACTCTTCGTCCAGTTCGCCGATCCTGGCTTTCGAATCCGCCACCCGCAAATTAAAATAGCCGCGGTCCGGGATCACGCCGCCGGAGAGGAAGAGTAACATCGGGGCGTTTTCGCGGGCCCTGGCCGTATTTTTCACCCGGTCTATAATCAGGCGCGGTTTCAGTTCCCGGATGCGGGCGTCGGCGTAGCGGCCGGCCAGCATGTCCAGCACCAGGTCGAACTCCTTGCGCGCCAACCGGTGAAAGGAATAACCGGCGCGAATTTCCGCGTAAAGCTCATCGATATTTCTACTATCCAGTACCGTCATAGAGAGCAGCACCTGGGCCAGCACATCCAGCGGGGCTTCGATGGGGGCGATGGCTTCGATGGCTTCGTTGTCGATATTAGCGGCGATCACTGCCGCTTCCACCAGGTTGCGGGTATGCAGGGGAAAGAATACCCCGCGCGACGCCTGGCCCACGCCGTGACCGGAACGGCCGATGCGTTGAACCGTGGTTGCAATGGAAAAGGGGGCCTGGATCAACACCACTTCATCCACGGAACCGATATCGATGCCCAGTTCCAGGGAACTGGTGGCAATAATGGCTGCCAACTCGCCATCTTTGAAGCGTTTTTCCACCACCGAGCGGATTTCTTTGGAAAGGGAGCCGTGGTGGGAGTAGACCCTGGGGCCTTCGGTTTCATTGAGAAAGCGGGCCACTTTTTCCACCATGCGCCGGCTGTTGGCGAAGAATAAGGACGAGCGATTTTTCATAATTTCCCGGCGTAGGGCGTCGGTCAGCGTCGACCACCAGAACTGGGAGTCCGTCGCGTCCGGATGACGGATGCTGCCTGGAGTGTCCGCTGTTTCGCCTGTTTCCGGGAAATCCACGCGGATATCATATCTCTTTTTAATATCGGAGCGGATGATGGAGACGCGACGTTTTTGGTATTCATAGATCCCGTTGATTACTTTTATTTCATAGCCGCCGATAAAATCAGCGGCCAGTTCCAGCGGTTTTACCGTAGCCGACAGGGCAATTCGTTGAAACTCGCCGCACAGGGGAACCAGGCGTTCTACGGCTGTTGCCAGGTACGCGCCCCGTTTAGTGGGGGCGACCGCGTGGATTTCGTCCAGTATGACGACAGCGATGCCCGATAGCAATCTCTGGCCGCTTTTGGAGGACAGCAGGACGTTCAGGCTTTCGGGGGTAGTAATCAGGATTTCCGGGGGATGGCGCAGCATCTGGCGGCGTTCCGACGGTTCCGTATCGCCGGAGCGGACTGCGGTTCGTATTTCCGGGAAGGTTTCTCCCGCGTCGGCAAAATATTTTCGTAGTTCTGCCAGGGGTGTTTCCAGGTTGCGTTGGATATCGTTGTTTAGGGCTTTAAGTGGGGAGATGTACAGCACCCTCATCGTTTCCGGCGGTTGGCGGTTGACCAGGAAGTTATTAATGGCCCATAGGAAAGCGGTCAGGGTTTTGCCGCTGCCGGTGGGGGCGGAGACCAGGGCATGGCGTTGTTTAGCGATTTCCGGCCAGGCGCGGGTTTGGATATCGGTGGGGGTTCCCACCCGTTCCGTGAACCATTTTCGGATCAAGGGATGGAAAAGGTTTAACGCATCGGTTGTTTCTATTTCTTTATTCATCATTATCTCGGTATTTCAAAGCGCTTCAAAAAAATTATATCACACATTTGAAAAGAGAGATAGTATTGTGGTATGATTATGTCGGAGGTATTTTATGGGATTAGCATTGAGAAAAGAAGTAGAAAGATTTACCTATGGCGATTATCTATCATGGGATGATAGCGAGCGTTGGGAAATTATCGGAGGGGAAGTTTACAACATGACTCCGGCCCCCAATACCGCTCATCAATCGATTCTCGTGGAATTGATTTTTCAGTTCAAAAGTCAACTTCAAGGAAAACCTTGTCAGGTTTTCGCTGCTCCTTTCGATGTTCGTTTGCCGGTGGGGAAGGAGAAAGAGGAAGATATCGAAAACATTGTGCAGCCGGATATTATGATTGTTTGCGACGCAAAGAAATTGGATAAAAAGGGCTGCCTGGGGGCGCCGGATATGATAATCGAAATTCTTTCTCCATCTACTTCCAGGAAGGACCGGAAGGAGAAGTTTTTTCTTTACGAGCGGGTGGGGGTCAAAGAGTATTGGTTAGTATCGCCGGATGAAAAATTGGTAGAGGTTTTTCGGTTGGGTCCCGGGGGAAAGTATGGCCGGCCGGAGATATATTGTGAGACCGACAAGGTTCAATTGGGTATTCTCAAAGAAATCACCATCGATTTAAGTGCGGTTTTCAGTATTGAAGTTTCAATATCAAAATAATAGTACCCATTGCATTGTGTTTCTATTTTTTATAAAATTACCTATGACAAATCAAAAAAGTAGGAGAATCCAATGAATAAGCTTATCATTTTCTTATTAACAATTTTTTTCCTCTTCCCCGGTGCATTACTAACCGGCGAAAAGGGCGAAAAAGGCGAAAAAGGAAAGGATAAACCCGGTCCCTATACCGGTTTGGCATTCAGGAACATTGGCCCCGCCTTGATGTCGGGGCGTATCAGTGATATTGCCATTCATCCTGATGATCGGCGCACGTGGTACATTGCCGTCGGTTCCGGTGGCGTATGGAAAACCGAAAATGCCGGCACCACCTGGACCCCGATTTTCGACAATCAAACTTCTTATTCCATCGGCTGCGTTACTCTTGATCCCAATAACCCCGATACCGTGTGGGTGGGCACCGGTGAGAACGTCAGCGGTCGCCATGTGGGTTTCGGCGACGGCATATATAAAAGCCTTAATGGTGGAAAAACCTGGAAAAACATGGGCCTGAAGAATTCGGAACATATTTCCAGGATACGAGTAGACCCCCGCGATTCCAACGTCATCTATGCGGCAGCCGAAGGCCCCTTATGGGCGCCCGGCGGCGACCGCGGCCTGTTCAAAAGCAGCGACGGCGGCGAGACCTGGATTCTCTCCCTTAAAATCGGTGAAAATACCGGGACCACGGATGTGGCCATGGATTCCGGCAACCCGGATATTCTCTACGCCGCCGCTTACCAGAGACGCCGGAGTGTGGCCGCGTTTCTCGGCGGGGGCCCGGAATCCGGGATTTATAAAACCACGGACGCCGGTAAAAACTGGCGCAAATTAACCGTCGGTCTCCCCGGCGGCCATATGGGAAAAATCGGCCTTGCCGTTTCACCCATGAAACCCGGCGTGGTCTATGCCACCATCGAAGCCCCGGAAGAAGAGAAAGGTTTTTACCGTTCCACCAACAGGGGCGAAAGCTGGGAAAAGCGCAGCAGTTATATCAGCGGCGGCACCGGTCCCCATTATTACCAGGAAATCTACGCCGATCCCCACCAATTTGACCGCGTGTACCAGATGGATGTGTGGATGAACGTTACCCACGACGGCGGGAAAACCTTCCAGGGGGTGGGCGAGAAGTATAAACATTCGGACAATCATGCATTGGCCTTTGATCCCCATGATCCCGATTATTTGTTGGCGGGAACCGACGGCGGACTGTACGAGACCTGGGACCGCTGCCAGACCTGGAAATTCACGGCCAATCTCCCGGTAACGCAATTTTACAAGATCGCCCTGGATAATGCGCTGCCGTTCTATAACATTCACGGCGGGACCCAGGACAACGGTTGCCAGATGGGGCCTTCGCAAACCCTCACTGAGAATGGAATCGCCAACAGCGATTGGTTTCTCACTTCCTCCGCCGACGGTTACGCCTGCGCCATCGATCAGGAAGACCCCAATATCATCTACTGCGAGTCGCAGGTGGGCAACCTGGAGCGCTATGATAAAAAGAGCGGCGAATCGGCGGCCGTCCAACCCCAGCCGGAGAAAGGCGAAGCGCCGCCCCGTTGGAACTGGGATTCGCCGCTGCTCATCAGCCCGCATTCGCACACCCGGCTCTACTTCGGTTCGCAGCGGCTTTATCGCAGCGATGACCGCGGCGATACCTGGACGCCCATCAGCCCGGACCTCTCTCGCGGCATTTTCCGCTACAACCAGGAAATCATGGGTAAACTCCGGAGCGTCGATTCCCTCTGGGACCACGACGCCATGTCTTTTTACGGAAACCTTACCGCCCTTTCCGAATCCCCCCTCCGGGAAGGGTTAATATACGCGGGTTCGGATGACGGATTGGTCCAGGTAACCGAAGACGGCGGCAAGAACTGGCGCAAAATCGATAAATTCCCCGGCGTCCCGGAATTTTCTTTTGTCAATGATATCAGGGCCTCGAAACATGACGTTGACGTCGTGTTTGTTGTTTTCGATAACCACAAGCGGGGCGACTTTAAGCCTTATATTTTGAAAAGCAGCGATCGCGGGCGAACCTGGACGTCTATTACCGGCGACCTGCCGGACCGGCATTTAACCTGGTCCATTGTCCAGGACCATGTGAAACCCGGGCTGTTATTTGTCGGAACCGAGTTCGGCATTTTCTTCACCCTGGACGGCGGTATGCGCTGGATCAAATTAACAGGCGGGCTTCCCACCATTTCTTTCCGCGACCTTGAAATCCAGGAGCGGGAAACCGACCTGGTGGGGGCGTCGTTCGGGAGGGGAATCTATATCTTAGACGATTATTCCCCGCTGCGCCAGGTAACGCCGGAGTTATTGGCAAAGGAAGCCGTGCTTTTCCCGGTTAAAAAGGCCTTGATGTATATTCCACGGAGCCCGTTGGGCGGCAGGGAAAAGGCGGACCAGGGGCATGCGTTTTTCACAGCGCCCAATCCCCCGTTCGGCGCGGTATTTACCTATTATTTGAAAGATTCATTGCAAACCCGTAAGCAGCAGCGCCGGGAAAAAGAGAAAAAACTTGAAGCGGAAGGCAAATCCGTGCCTTTCCCCGGTTGGGATGAATTGCGGCTGGAGGATCAGGAAGGGCCGCCTGCCGTCATTTTGACCATAAAAGACCGGGACGGCCAGGTGGTGCGCCGCATTACCGGTCCGGTGGACAGCGGTTTGCACCGGGTGGCCTGGGATTTACGTTACCCCGCGGTGAATCCCACCCGGCTCAGCGATTCGGAGTCACTTCCCTGGTATAGGCATGCCGAAGGACCGTTGGCGGCGCCGGGAACATTCAGCGTCGATATTGCCCGAAGGGTAGATGGGGTATCGACGCCGTTAGCAGAACCGCAAACCTTTGTAGTGGAGTCGTTGGGTCTTGCCTCCCTGCCGGCAAAAGATAGGAATGAGCTCCTGGCTTTCCAGGCCAAAGCTGGCCAATTGCAGCGGGCCATGATGGGGACCGGCGCGGCGGCAAGAGAAGCGGCTGATCGTTTGAAATTCATAAAAAAAGCGCTCCTGGATACCCCCAAAGCAGACCCACGGCTGCTTAACGAAGCCGATGCCCTTGAGAAACGTCTTAAGGAAATGACCGAAGAACTCAATGGCGATCAGACCCTCAGGAGTCGCAGTGAACCTATGTCGCCTTCGCTCATCCGTCGTGTGAGTGCGCAGTTGAACACCACGGCCCCGATTACTACGACGGGTAAACGCAATTACGAGATTGCGGCCGCGGATTTCGCCGTGTTGGAGGAAAAGTTTAGGCAATTGATCGAAGTGGAGCTAAAGAAGCTTGAGCAGGATGTGGAAGCGGCCGGCGCGCCCTGGACCCCGGGACGCGGCGTCCCCCGGTGGAAAGATATAGGAAAAAACTTGTAATAAAAAATTTTGGGAAGTCCAGAAACCTTTTTATAAAAAGGTTTCTGGTCGTCGAAGACAATACTTTACAGTAGACTTTTCTTTTCTTTCAAACAGACCTTCGGCGCCGAATATCCAGGAAATGCATTAACTTAATCTGTTGTTTTTGGGCAAGTGCCTTCGGTTCCAAGACACCAAAACTCCGACTTGTCTCCTTATAACATTTATTATTCATAGCCACAAAGGCACGAAGGGAAAAGATAGAAGAGAAGAAGCGAAGAGCGGCTAAACCTGTTTTCCTATCTACGCGAACTGCGCATTCTTTACAGTCAAATCCTTCCGATACTCAGCAAACCAACTGTCCTTGATATACCGGCTTACTCGCGGCTCTTAATTCCTCATCGGCATATAGGTTCCGCAGCAGACGCTCCATATCCACTTTATCCAATTCTTCCCTTATTTTAAAAAATTGGAAATACTTTCACTTAATTCTTTTTTTTGAGATGCCTTTATTTCACATTGCCATATGATCATATATTTCCAGCAAAGGAGTTCCAGCCGCTTATAATTCGCTCTGTCTCTTTCGGCATTACCGGTAAGTTTTTTTTTCCAGAAATCGGCATTTGCAGTAGGTAAAGCGGAACGTTTACATCCCTCATGCCCATGCCAAAAACAACCGTGCACAAATATTACTTTTTTATACTTTGTAAAAACCAAATCCGGGTTTCCCGGCAAATCTTTTTTATGTAAGCGGTATCGATATCCCATTGAGTGAACCAATTTCCGGATAAAGACTTCCTGTTTTGAACCTGTCGGTTTAATTTTTCTCATTATTTCCGAGCGTTTTTCGGGTGGGAAAATATCAGTCACGGTACTTCTCTAAATGGGAGATTATGTTTTTACTTTGAATATAGCTGAACTTCGGCGGTAAGGCATTTCCGATCAATAAGGCTATCGAGGTTTTGGATATATTCGTGGGGAATCGATAATCTGGCGGAAACGTCTGCAATAAAGATGCTTCCCTGGCGGAAATAACCCGGTTCTCTTCCGGGTGTAAGAATCTGCCTTTGGAGGGATTCAAGCACCCGCTTGTTATTGTAGATGAGTAATCATCCCATCGTAAACGTCCATATACATCCTTAAATCCGACATTTTCTCGTTTATGGCATTTCAATATGAATTCAGCCGGTAAATCTGTCCTACTTCCCCCGTTTTTCGGTGTTTTTGTAATAATTTCCTTAACTTTTTGGGTATGGTTCGCCGTTATTCCATGAACGGGATCGTCGGTTCCTTGAACCGACTCAATGCCCCCGATAGTGTCTCTGACGGTCTTTCTTTCGCCGGTACCTTCGGCAACTTTCAATTCCAACTTTAGGGTCTTCAGCGCACCGACCAGTACGAGCCTTTTTCTTCTCTGCGGAACTCCGTAGGATTGGATATCCACAATCTCGACATTGACGGTATAGTATTTTTTAAGTTCGTCGCACATTTCTTTAAAAAGGTCATAGTCTTTTAAACCCGGTACATTTTCCATCATAATTGTCGCGGGTTTTAAGCCTTTCACGAATCTTAAGAATTCCATAATCAGGTCGTTACGTTCGTCGGGGGCCGCTTTTTTTCGGTTGAGTCTTTTCATGGAGGAGAAGCCCTGGCAAGGCGGGCACCCAGCCAATAGGTGCGGTCTTTTACCGATCAATATCTTTTTCACGTCTTTTATTTTTAATTTCCGAATATCTTCTTGTAGAACCGTTGTTTCTGGGTGGTTCAGTTTATAAGTATTGACGGCATCGGGGTCGATTTCGACGGCCAGTTCTACAGAAAACCCTGCCTGTTTCAAGCCTTCCGAAAGGCCACCGCAGCCGGAAAATAAATCAATTGCCGTGTATCTCATTTTCGAATATCTTTTTAAAATTTTTGGAAATTAAATCGGATACAACCTTCGGATAGTCTGGGGTTCCGTATCCGGATATTGTACTGAAAATATGCTGGATAAGGGGCGTTAAAAAGGGTTCGGATATTGTCGCGATTCTATTGAATTTGAAATCTCCAGCATATTTAAGGCTTCTTTCTTTTTTAGGAGTCGGATTACCGTCTTCTTTCAATTCAATTTTTTGATTCATTAATTCTTGTGGGAAGAGTGAAAAATCTTTATAACCATTACTGCATTTTAGAAATGGTAATATCAACATCCCTTTGATATATTCCGGGGAGGCTGAAAAGGAATTGAATTTTGCGTTGTCCATTAGTTTTTTTTTTTCTCGGGTCAGTGTGATTTGTTTTTTTAAATGTTCATTGTCATTCTGTATTTCATGTATAGGGAGTAAATTTATATATCCGTAATTTTTGTGCCAAAATCTTGCCAAATCGCAATCGGCGGTAACGACTATAAAGAATTTATTATCTTGTTCGAATATATCGCCCTTTCTGACGATATCGTCACTCGGGTTATAATAGAGCCTATATGCCCACAATTCTTGGGATATTTTATCAATATTGGTCTTATTGTCGACTGGAAATTTACTCCGAGTATGTTCTAAGGCCGAAGATATTACATTATTTCTTATTTTTTCAGAAATCAAATCAAGCAATTGTTCCGATATTTCTCGATTTATCCCGCTATTTTTAAGGAATGCACATAATTCATCATCACAGACTAGATTGCCTTTTATCTTCTCTCCAATCATGTTTTTTAAATCGTCACTTATTTGTTCACCATTCCCCCCTAAAAGCTGCAACGTATCGTCAATATGCAATTCTCCCAATCGAATCAGTATCCTGTCCAATGCATTTACCGTAGTTTTTCTTAATTGGCTACCGAATTTGAAAGAGAAATTCTCTTTATATAGAGCTCTTATTTTCGTCATTAGTTCAGTTGGGCTCGTTGAGTCTTTATTTAAATTGAGTTTATCGACATATTCCAATCTTTTTCTAAAACATTTAAATACATTATTATCTATTATTTTCTTAATTTCAATCTCTTTGTCGGCTCCTGAATAGATATATATATAAGAATAGCACTTATTTAATATTTCAAGTAATTTTTTTTCCTGGTCAATCGTAGGGGAAAAATCCCAATCGAAAATGATGATTTCAACTCTAAGTAATTCTTTTTCATGGCTGTTTAAAAAAAACTCCGGATGGGTAAATGCATAAACATTCCAAATATAATCATTGCCTTCTTTCTCATTCAAAAGTTTTGTAAATAATTCATATAAAGGAATCTCTTTTCCCCAATCCGCTTCTTCACTCAACAGTTTATGTAAAACAATTGAATTTAATAACGAATTTTTTTTTATGTTGTGTGCGGCTGCAACTTGATTAATGCCGTCATCTATTATGCAGATTGAATATTGCATTAGTTGACCTCCTCCTTTTCGGCTGGTACTTTTTCAAAATCCAGAGTAAATTGAGCTCCTTTCATCTCCGGCAATCTATTCTTCGAGGACGTCCGGTATATATCGCCTTTCATAGATTGCATATAATGTTTACAAATATACAAACCAAGTCCACTCGGTGGAATTTTCAAACTGTAACCGGGTTCAAAGAGATAGGGCAATATCGCATTGTGAATACCGGAACCACTGTCGGTAAATAATAAGGTCCTATATTTTGAATCAAATTTAATTCGTATTATTTTTTCCATCGATTCGTCCTCGGTATCCAGCCAATATAAACTATTGTCGAACAAATTTGAAAAAATTTGGACTATTTGTCCATATCGAGCGTAAATGAAAAAATCATCAGTGTCTTCAATTTCCGCCATGATATTGGCTTGCTCGAGCTTATTTTTATAAATATCCAAGACATATTCCAATGCGTCAAATAGCTTAAACTTCACTTTTTTTTCGCTTTTTATCGCGCGTAATGGACTTAATCTTTTTAACTCTGAGTTAAGAGATGCTGATGACTCAACTATTTCCTTCATTTTTTCTTCATTAAATGGTTTTTTCTTAAGGGCTTCGGTTATTCCGTAGTAAAAATTTGACGTAATTTTTGCAATTTCATGAATCGATACGGCTATCGCCAAACCGAAACCAGCTTGTTCCGTAAGTAGTTCTTTCTGTTGATTGATAAGTTTAAGACTGTCTCCTAAATTTTTAAGTGATAATTCGAGATTTATCAATTTTTCTTTTCTTTCTGAAGGTTCACCCATCTCTGCAAGAATGCCATGAGGATCTTCTTCAATTGGATAATTATTTTTGATATTATTGACGAGAGTCTCATTTTGCTTCACAAAAGCCCTTAACTTCTTAGGATCTCTTATGATATCTTTCGTTAACGAATAATAACTATCGCGTTTTCCTTGAAAATGTATCTCGACAAGAAGAATTACAGCTTTGGTAAGATTAATAAAATCATTATATGCGTCATTCTTTATTAGCCCCTCTCGATCGGTTTTATCTATTAAATTCAAATTATTGGTTTGATCCAATTCGATATTTCCAATCATATTGTAATAAGACATATGTTTTCCTTTTTTAATGTGCCTATTTGCAAGATCGAGCCAATCTATTTGCGCTCCCCATTCCGCCGGAAAGATATTAATGCCGTCTCTAAATACAGATATTCCGCCGAAATGATATAAATAATCCAGCATTAAATCTTGATTAGGACCGTCAATCCAAGGAGGTTTTCTATACCAGACATCCAAATGCATAAAAAAAGCCCCACATTTAGGTTTTCTAAACTTGTCGCTTAAAACGGCTTTCCATTTTGGCGATTCTATTTTTTTTAAATCAAAATTATTGTCTTTAATAACTTCCTCAGGCATAGGAACGGCCGGTTGCGGAGGTTTAAATTTAAGTGTATAATCCAATATACCTTCTTCAGTAACCAAACCGTCGAAGCTAAAAACAGGTTCAAATTCTTCCGAGATCAAACTGTCAGGCAAATCAGTATATTGAGGGCATTCTAAATAAGCCCGAAAAAATTCTTTTTTTGTCCCAGGGTGCGGATTGGGAGAGTTTAATCTTAAAATAGATAGATTAAGTTCTTCAAGTGCGGTCTTATCCCAATGAAAGCCATCTCGTCCACCGAAAATGATCATTTGAGTGCCGGAACCCTTTATCCCATAATCACGAGTAATTTTTTGACGCGTTAAACTTACACCGATCGAACTGAGATCGACTGTGGCATTCGATATGCAATCGAATTTATCCCAATCTATTTTTAAGACATATTCATAATCCAATTCTTTTATTTTAGTATTAATGATCAGGTTCTTCCCCAGCCTATGCGAAGCGAATCTTCCGACTCCTTTTTCTCCCAATGGGATACGAGTTTTAGATTCTTTTTTCAATTGCTTGGTTAAGCTGTCATAAGTCCCCAATGTTCCGGAGTCGAGAGCTTTTTGTCTTTCTCTTTTTATTTGTTCTTTGACATTGGTTTTAAGAGTCGATGCGGGGCGAAGCCAACCGACTTCAATAACTTCTTTCGTCATCCCGACTCCATCGTCTTCTACGACTATGACTGGTCCGTCATATTCATTGAACTCATACATACTCTCGTCGATTATATGAAGCCCTTCGATTTTTTCAATTCTCACCCGGCAATAGCTTGCTTGTGCATCGTAGGCATTTTTTATCAATTCGAGAATCCCTACTTTTTCAGAAGCGATCAATTGCTCACCCAATACTTTTATTAAATGGGCGTCGGATTTGAAATTTAATTGAATTCCCCCGTCGAGACATATTTCGTCCAGGTCTTTTTCGGGTATTCTGCGAACCGCATCCTGGGGGTTGTAATGGGGCGCTGTTTCCCGCGGTCCTTCTTCGGTATCGAATGGAACCGGGTTTGAGAACGGTTTAAAATCGCTTATCTCTACAAAATAAAAACCTTCCTCTCGTTGATCTTTAAAGGGCGGTTTCTTGATTTTCCCGTAACCGTAATATTCTCCCTTACCGTTTCGCTTCGGCTCATAATAAACAAACTCGATTACAAGTGCAGATAAAAGTTTGAGATACTTTCCCGGGAAATGGTAGAATTTTCCGACGAAATCGTTATATTCAGAGCCTTCTCTGCATTGGTCGAGCACTAAGAAGTTGTTTTTTGCGTCCATTTTACCTGCTTACTTTTTCGTCTTCGTTTTGATTTTAAACCCAAACCGAATGTATAAATATAAACCATCTTGATTCAAAAATCAAGAGCGAATATTCCGGTAATATACCATTTTTTTCCATACCGACCCCTTTAACCAGATATACTCTACGTACATCGGGTATTGGAATATTTCCGTAAAGTAATGAATTTTGTCGGTCTTCCAAAATCCCAATTCCCGGCGGCTTCCTTAACCAATGGCGAAGGGTCCGGGAGATTGTCTTTGAATTTATTATAGGTATCGATAACCGCGTCTTTGGTGTTTTCAAGGACGCAGTCCATACGGCGCAAAACCACGAAAGGCAGTATCACATCGCCATATTCATGCTGTTTAAACGCGCCCCTTAAGATATCATCCGCCACCTGCCGGATAAAATTGGCCTTATCCTTGAAATTGTTCATCAAGACCTCTCTTGTAAAATATTATTAGAAAGCATTGCACCACCTTTTGCAATTAAAATAAAGTTAGCCGCGAAGAACGCGAAGGACCGCGAAGAGAGAAAAATTTTGCCTGTCTCCTTCTCCTTTTCCGTAGGGGCAGGCCCCCGTGTCTGCCCGATTTTGGAAATAAAAAAGCGATAATTGTTAATTGTTCTGACCTCTTTACCATTTTCCCCAGGAACATGGCATTTTCCAAAAGCGCCGCGACCATTCCCGCATCTGCCGGCGCCATTCCCGCGGTTGCCGTGGCCATTCCCGCACCTGCCGGGACCATTCCCGCACCTGCCGGGACCATTCCCGCATCTGCCGGGGCCATGTTTACGATTGCCGGCGCCATGTGTCAGGGAGTAGGCGGACATTGGTCATTGGTCATTAACAATTAACCATTAACAATTGGCAATTAACAATTATCCCTTTTCCTTGTCCATAATAGTAATAAATTTGCCTCTCCCCTTCTCCTTCTTATTATCAGCGCAATAGTTTTCCCGCGCACAAATATAGTTTCCCCACGCACAGAAATAGTTCCGCCGCGCACAGATGTAGTTTTCCCGTGCAACGATAATGACCTCCCGCACAACAAAATAGTCATTAAATGCAGCGCCCAGGTATCCCTACGCCCTGGAAATGGTTTCCTATTGACCGCTAATGGCCTTCTTTCTCGCTATTTACTCTTATTCCTTTATAAAACGATCTTTTCAGTGGGTTAATCCATTCTGCCCTGGAGACAAACCGTTCGCCTTAATCTGTTTCCGGGTTTCCCCTTTCGCGCCTTTTCTCCTATCCGCTTTAGCTCTGTACTCATTGTTCATTCACTCGTTGTATATTGTATAGTGACAATGTTTCTACCTCAGCGGGCATATAACGTGTAGAGAATGTTTTAAATTGGCGAATGGCGGGCGCCGGGTAACCGGCATTCCTACCGCGACAATAATGCTACTTTATTTTATGGCAATCTAAAATAAGAACTCCCCGACGGCGCTAAAGATACGTTTAAAAAGTTCCTCCAGGTCCGAGAAGGAATTTAGGATAATAAATACCACTACCACTACCGCCAACAAAATCCATAAAACCGATCTTCGCTTCGACTTTGTTTTCGTTTTCGTTCCTTTTGGAGTTCCCGGCGACCTGGGTTTTTCTAAAATTTTGGGTTTTTCCTTCGGCAGTACCGCGGTCCGGGTCTTAGAATCGACGCTCTTTGTTTTACCGCGGGTATTAATGGAACCATCGGCTTTTGAATTTACTTTTGTAGGTGTAAGATTCATAAGATTTTTAATGATTTCATTCAATTCCCTCCGGGAGTGGGGCCGTTTTTTCTTTTGCTTGGCCATCATCCTATCGATGATGGGTTGGTAGTATTTCAACGCCGACGGCAATACCGGTACGGGATCTTTCAGGTGTTTCATGGCAATGCCCAGGGTATCGTCGGCGTCATAAGGGGCTTTACCGGTGAGCATTTCGTACAGGACAACCCCCAACGAATAGATATCGCTGCGGCCGTCCAGGGATTCCGCATTGCATTGCTCGGGACTCATGTATTGGGGTGTGCCGATGGACATGCCGGTTTTGGTTAATTTTGTTTTGGAATCCATGACTTTGGCAATGCCGAAATCCAGTACTACGGGCGCGCCGTCTTTCCTGAACAGGATATTATCGGGCTTGATATCCCTGTGAACTACCCCCTTGTCATGGGCAAAGAACAACGCATCGCCCACCGGCATTATAATGTGAAGCGCTTCTTCCGGCGCGACTCGGCGGTCTTTTTTGATTTTATCTTTCAAGCTGTCCTGGAGGTATTCCATTACTATATAGTAATAGTGGTCCTTTTGGCCGACATCGTAAATGGTTACGATATTGGGATGGATCAGCCGGGACAATGTCCGCGCCTCTTTGACGAACCGTTTGGCCAGGCGCGGGTTCCTGGCGGTCTGCAAGTTCAGGACTTTTATTGCCACCATGCGGCTGAGGTTTTCCTGTACCCCCAGGTAGACATCCGCCATACCGCCCTGACCGAGCTTCTTTTTGATCTTGTAACCGGGAATATCGGGAAATTCAGCCATTTAAAACCTCCTCTGACTCTTATCCCAGGAAATATAAGTTTAGATTTTATAAAAATCCCAGGATAATGTAAAGGGTGTAAAGTGGGAAAATAGGGCAAAAAATTGTAATTCCTTTTGTATTGAGCTATAATTGATTCTAACAAAAAAACGAAAAGGAGTTATTCTATGACACTCAATATTCTAACTATGAAAAAAAGGATTTTGTATACTCTTTGTTTGGGGGTAATGATGATGATACCTTGCACCGGCATCCGGGGTTCGGATAACAGTAATGTCCCGTTCGCCATCTATTTTGAAGACAAGACCATGAGGCTCGATTATTTCCATTCGGGGAATTCTGACCAGGAGCATTTTGCAGTGGACCGAATCGTTTCCGATGGAAAGTGGGCGGGCAGTAAAACTTTACTTAACGATGACTTAAACCTGGGTTTATACCGGTTTGAAATCTTCGCGAAAGAGAACGATGTACTTCTCTTCTCAGAGGGTTTTGCCAGCATCTTCGGCGAATGGCAAACCACGGGCGAAGCCAAAAAAGAGTGGGGCGCTTTCCACGAATCGATACGGTTTCCCTGGCCCAAAAAGCCGGTGAAGGTCGTTATAAAAAAGAGGAATAACTTGAATCGATTTGCAGCGCTGTGGAATACTGAAATCGATCCGGGCTCACGCCGCGTGAATCCCGAGGATTTGATACAGGCCAACAATATATTTACGGTCATGGAAAACGGCCCAACCGAGAAAAAAGTGGATATCGTTGTCCTGGGAGATGGGTATTCAAAAGAAGAAATGGGAAAATTCCGCGGTGATACCCAACGCCTGATAGACGCGATGTTCAACGTAGAACCTTACAAATCCAGGAAAGCGGATTTCAACGTCCGGGCAGTGGAAACTCCTGCGCCGGTTTCCGGGGTCAGCCGGCCCCATTTCGGCGTCTTTAAACGCACCCCGTTATCGGTTCATTACAGCAGCTTCGATTCCGAGCGCTACGCCCTGACCTATGATAACCGAACGGTGCGGGACATTGCTGCCGCGGTTCCTTATGAATCCATGATCATTCTAATCAATGAAAGGACCTACGGCGGCGGCGGTATTTATGGTCTATATGCATCGTTGGCCGCCGACAACGCTTTTTCCGATTATCTTATCATCCATGAGTTCGGGCATCATTTTGCCGGGTTGGCGGATGAGTATTATACCTCCCAGGTTTCATACGAATTGGACGAAAAAATCGCGGTAGAACCCTGGGAACCGAATGTTACGGCCCTGCTGGATAAGGATAACTTAAAATGGCAAGACCTGGTAAAACCGGGAACCCCGATTCCTACGCCGTGGGAGAAAGGGGCTTTCGATGCATACAGCATATCGATCCAAAAAGAGAGGCAGCGTTTAAGAGAAACCAGGGCCAAAGAGGAAGTAATGGAAGCGCTTTTTCAAAAGGAAAAGGAAAAAGAAATTGAAATGTTTTCTAAAATGAAATACGCCGGCGCAGCCGGGGCCTTTGAAGGGGCCGCATACTTTTCCAAAGGGATGTATCGCTCAGCCATTAATTGTATCATGTTCACCCGGGATTTAACATTCTGCCCGGTGTGCCAACGGTCCATCAGCCGCGTCATCGACCGGTACACCCGATAGGGAAATTACTCTAGCCGTATAAGTCAAAAAGAGGTTCTTTTGACAGGTTAATGGATTTCCAATAGAATTTAAAAATGGAAGAATTTAAAAAACCGGCGTCGCTCAAGCAAGGCCTTATGCCCTACATGAAGAAGGTATCCATTATCATGCCCTGTTATAATGAAGAAAAATTTATCGCCCGCGCCATTGAAACCCTGGTAGACGATTATGTGCTGGAAAACGCGGAAATTCTCGTGGTGGACGGCCAAAGCACCGACCAAACGGCGGCCATTGTAACCGGGTTCATGGAAAAAGGCGACCCGGTTAAGCTGCTGGAAAATGAAAAGAAATTGCAGTGCCATGGTCTCAACCTTGGGATTTCAGTCGCTGTAGGAGAGTTCGTCGTGAGGGTAGATGCCCATAGTACTTACCCGGAAGGCTACGTAAAAAAGTTGGTCCACTTACTGGAAACCACGGATGCCGTCAACGTGGGCGGCGTGATGTCGCCGACGGGGCAACCACCGGTGCAGCAAGCCATTGCCCTTGCCATGCAGCACCCCATCGGCGTGGGGGACGCTAAATTTCACCTGGGGAATTTCAAAGGGTATGTGGATACGGTTTACCTGGGCGCTTTTCGCAAACGTATTTTTGAAACCGTGGGCTTGTTCGACACGAACTGTCGCACCAATGAGGACGCGGAATTGAATATCCGGCTGCTAAAAGCGGGAGAGAAAATATACCTGGACAGTTCCATCCAGGTGGAATATCTTCCCAGGGATACATTTGGGAAATTGGCGCTCCAATATTTTCGCTACGGCATGGGCCGGGCGTATACCACGGTCAAACACCGGCTGTTTACTTCTTACCGGCAGGCGGCCCCCCCGCTCCTGGCGATTGGTCTGGCTGCTTCATTGGGCCTAAGTTTTTTAAATCCCTTATTCCTTTTATTTTGGGCGTGTTATATCCTGGCCATTGCGGCGGTTGCTTTATTTACCTGGCCGGGGCGAAACATTTCAATAAAACTCCGTGTTCTGATGGGCATCGCCTTCATGGTGATGCACACTACCTGGGGAACCGGGTTCCTTAGCTTTTTTATCAAGAGGACAAAATGAACGATAAACACAAAGTATTAATCATGCGGTGCGAAGATTACAATCTCGAAAGAATATCGAGAATCATTACCGAGGGCATGGCCGAACTGGGCGTTAAACCTTCCGGGAGAATCCTTCTTAAGCCCAATGCCGTCCTGGCGCATCCTACCCTTTTCCCTTATGCATTTACGCGCGGGGAGTTCCTGGACGGCGCGATTGCGGCCGCAAAAGCCAGGGCCGAAAATGTCAAAGAGATTGCCGTCGGCGAACGTTCCGGTATTACCATCGCCACCCGCTTCAGTTTCAAAAATGCAGGCTATTTGAAAGTTATTAAGAAACATAAGATCAAGGTTCATTATTTCGATGAAGTCAAACAGGTCCCGGTCCCACTGAAAAAAAACGGGAGTCTTAGAGAACAGATTTTTATCCCGAAACCGGTGGCGGAATGCGACTTTCTTATTAATCTACCTAAATTCAAAGCCCATCCCTGGTCCAGGCTTACCCTGAGTCTCAAAAACTTTATCGGCATCCAGGATGACCGACACCGGCTGGTGGACCACAATAGCTCCCTGGAATTCAAGATCGCCGACCTCCAGGAAGTTATTCAACCGAAATTTATCGCCGTCGATGCGATAACCGCCGGCCAGGAGACCATGCTGACCCCCACCCCTTTTCAAATGGGGGCCATCGTTATGGGCGTGAATTCCTGCGCCGTGGATACGGTCTGCTGCCATATGGTAAACGTGAACCCCAGCGACGTACACCATCTCCGCTATTCCGCCGAAAGGGGTTTCGGACCGATAAATTTGGAAGAGATCGATGTCCTGGGAGATTTCCCCCTTGCCGAGGTACAGGAGAAGACCCGCGATTACAAATTTCTAATGCAGCGTATCGACGACTATTTCAACGGAAAAGGCAATCTTACCTGTACCGTAGGAAAATTCCCGGAAGCGCATTCCCCGGATTATTGTTGGGGCGGATGCCCCGGCGCCCTCCAGGAAGCGGTGCACATTTTTAGAAGCTTTTATCCGGGTGTAGATGAAACCATGAAAAAAGTCCGTTTCGTGGTGGGGAAAGTGGATGAACCGCTGGACCTGGCCGAAGGCGAAAGGGTCATCTTTGCCGGCAACTGCACTGCCTGGCAAGGAAAAATCGACGGTAAAGAGGTCAGGATTGAAAGTAGCTATAAGACCCACAAGGAAGTGGATGAGAAAAAAACCAAAACCAACGATATGCTTGTGAAAATAATACAAAGCCTCTGGAATTGTTTCCGCAACCGGTCGTCCCGTTATATCCACGCCAGGGGCTGCCCACTGTCCGTGGCTGAAATTGTGAATTATTTGTCTGCCGTGGGAAAAATCAAGAACCCGAATTTCGATTCCAGGGTTTTAATACCGGTCAACATCGCCTATTTGAAAATGCGCTTCAACCGTTTTATTAACCGGTTCCGGCAATAAATGCCTTCGGCCACCAGAAACCCTTTCGAGAAAGGCCCTCACAGAGGGCGAGGTTCCTGGACTTCCCAAAGCTTTTGATTATTTTTAAGGTTCTTTTACTTCGAAGGGGCTTTCCAGGGAGATGGAACCCGCGGTCAATACCACCGTATATTTCCCGGGTTTGACATAAGCGGGAGCGGGTTCCTCATCTTCCTTTTTTACCTTTCCCGCTTCCGGCGGGGTCGGGGGCGTTATTAATGCCAGATCTTGCGTCAAATCCCATACCGCACTATTCAATCCCACATCGCCGGTTCCTTTTATTTCCTTGATTATTTTACCGGAGGCGTCTTTTATCGCGAATTTCACTTCCTGGGGTTCTCTCAAATAATAATCGAAATAGGCGTCCTGCGCGCCGTACCACCCCCCCCAGTCTTCTACCGGGAGTTTCGCCGCCAGGATATCGAACAGGTGCGCCTGTTTTGTCTTGATATCGCCGGTCAACTGCTGCAACTTGCTTACATCCATAACAAACATTCCCCGCCCATGGGTGGCGGCCAGCAAGATATTGTCCCGCGGATGAATCGCCAGGTCATGCACATACGTGGTAGGAAATTTGTCGGCCAGCGTCTGCCAATACTTACCGCCGTCGAGGGATATATAAACCCCCAGGTCCGTGCCCACGTACAGGATATTTTTATTCATCGGGTCTTCCCGGATCACATTCACCGGCCCACAAGGAATATTATTGGAGATATCCGTCCAGGTTTTCCCAAAATCAACGGATTTCCATACATACGCCGCAAAATCGTCATCCCGTTTGCCGTTTTGCGTCATGTAAACCGCGCCCAGGTCAAAGGCCGAAGCCTCCAATCGTGATACCCATTTGCCCTGCGGCAGCCCTTTTGTTATTTCAGCCCATGTTATCCCGCTGTCCCTGGTTACATGAACCCTGCCGTCATCCGTTCCCACGTAGATCAACCCGAATTTCAGCGGCGATTCCGAAATGGTAAATATGGTTTGATACTGGATATCGCCCAGCTTATTCTTATCGTTGTAAGTTAAATCCGGGCTGATTTTTTCCCAGGAATCTCCGCGGTTCATGGAACGGAAGAGAAAATTCATGCCGTGGTAAAGGATGCGCGGGTTGTGGGGAGAAAGAATAAACGGCGCCAACCACTGGCCGCGCAGCGGGGGTTCGTCTTTCCCTGCCTTAGGTACAATGTTTACGCTTTTCTTTGTACTCAAATCCGTACGGAATATCGTTCCGTAGAAATAAGCGGAATAGACGATATTGGGGTCGACGGGATCGATGGCGTGCCTGCTGCCTTCCCCACCCGGGGCTTCTTCCCATTCCTGGGCCGGGATTTGATTGCGTCCTTTGCCGAGATCCACTTTCGCCCGATAGCTGCCGTGGTCCTGGATGGAACCGTATACATAAAACGGCTCCGCCATATCATAAGCCACAGTGAAAAATTGCACCAGTGGAAAGTTTTTAGTGAATGTTCTCCAGTTCTTGCCGCCGTCATAAGATACGGCCAGGCCGCCGTCATTGACATTTACCAGGTAATCGGTGTTGGCCGGGTCGATCCACAACCCGTGTTGGTCGAGGTGTATACCATCCAGCGTCCGGAAGGTTTCGCCCGCATCTTCGGATACATTTAGGAAGAGTCCCATGACGTAAATTTTGTTTTCATTAAGGGGGTCTACGCGTACCTGGCCGAAAACCCAACCGTAAGTGGCGGAAAGTTGACGCATGTAATTATTATCGCGGCTCACCTGGCGCCAGTTTTGACCGCCGTTGTCGGAGCGAAATACGGTTGCGCCTTTAATCATACCTGTTTTAGGGCGACCGTAAGAATCCGTCTCCCCTTCGGACCATTGGCCCACCACTTCGTAATTATCGATGAAAGCATAGATTACATTGGGTTTCGCCCGGCAGAGGTCGATCCCGATCCTACCGCGGTATTTGGCGGGGGGCAGGCCGTTGTCCATGGGCAGCCAGGTTTTGCCGCCGTCCGTGGTTTTGAAGACACCGCTGCCGGTATAACCGGGGTCATTCCTGGGGTCTTTCCATCTTTTCCGTATTCTCTGCCAGGTGGCGGCGTAGAGAGTGTCCGGGTTGGACGGGTCCATTACCAGGTCGATGACGCCGGTTTTCTCATTTATATAAAAAACCTGGGACCAGGTTTTCCCGCCATCCGTGGTTTTATAAAGGCCACGGTCCTTGTTATCGGTCCATTCATGGCCCGAAGCGGCCGCGTAAACAATATCCTGGTTTTCCGGGTGAATAATAATCCTGGGGATGGTGTGGGTTCCGGCCAGGCCCATATGCTGCCAGGTTTTACCCGCGTCTGTCGATTTATAAACCCCGGCCCCGGCCATGGAACTGCGGAAAATGTTAGCCTCGCCGGTTCCTATCCATATAATATCCGGGTTGGAGGGGGCAATGGTCACATCGCCGATGGAAGTGGACGCCGCATGCTGGAAAATCGGTTCCCAGGTGACGCCCTCGTTAATGGTTTTCCAGAGACCGCCCGAAGCGCCGGCCGCATAAATGGTGTAATTTTTTCCTTTGGGGGCCACTATGGCCACATCGGTCATGCGGCCGCTGATGTTGGTGGGGCCGAGGAACTGCCAGGGGAGGTGTTTGAACATGGATTTCTCTTTCATGGCCGCGTGGTCCTCGTACCATTTCAGTCGCTGGGCCGGTTCTGTGGCCGGGCTTAAAAAAATCGCCGTTAGAATGAGTAGTATCATCATAAAGTTCATGCGTAAAATGTTTTTGTTTGACGATAAGGTCATGGTGTTACCTCCGTTATATATAATTGGAATCTTCGTGCCTTTGGGGCTATTTTCTAGGTAGCCCAGGATATCTTGTAACATCAAAATTCTCAACCAAATTTGCTTTTGCTTGAATTTCATTATTTCTTATCCAGGTTCATATAGTAGCTCAATTCTCCATCGGAAATAAATTTATCGGATTGGTCAACCACAGATGCTATTTCAATATCGAAATCCGTTGCGATTGCATCCGGTAAGGAAACAACCACTTTGTATATTGCTTTGGGCGTGGCGTATTCTTTAGGGCAGGATAAATGGCCGTCCTTTAACAACTGAGATTCAAATATTACTTCATGCATGTCAACCTCCACATATTATGATAGGTTTATTGAAAAGATTTGTCAAGTCCGCGCCGCGAGTACGCAGGCGTCAAACTATTAAGTAGTCAAATGATCAAAATACAAATGACTAATACAAAAAAACCGTCCGCGAAATAGGCGAAAAACAAAAATGAAAAGTGCAAAAGACCGGGTTATCATGAATGGGTGCGAAGAACACGAAAACCGATCACATCGTACAGGTAATCGGGGCCGCCGTTGCTGCGGGCAGCGCAACGCATATTATGTGCGCCATCATACCACGAACCGCCGCGAAGCGCATACCAATTATTCGCTGCATCATAATAATTGTCCATCCATTCCCAGGCATTGCCGGCCATGTCCATTAAACCTTCGGGTGTGGCGCCTTCGGGGCAGTGCCCCACGGGAGTGGAGGCCCCGACATTTTTATTGTAATTGGCCAGGTTGGGGTTGGGTTCACCTTTGTATGCCGGCCAGGGATATTTACGCAGTGATCCGCCGGGTTCCCTACCGGCAGCCGCCCATTCCCATTCTTTTTCCGTGGGCAGCCTGTAAATAGATGCAAGCTGATGGATATCCGGATTTTCAATATCTCCCCTCATGGCAATATCCAGGCAGGAAAGCCAGAAACAATAAGCACGGGCCGCATACCAGCTTACCGCAACCACCGGTTGATCGTCATCATAAAATTTTTTATCATCATCCAGCCTGGAAGGGAGTTTAACCTGCCATTCCGTGAAGTTTTCGCCCAGGAATGCGGTATAACCTTTTATGGGCGTCGCAAATTTCAGGAGCCGCTGCGCAAATATTTCCAGTGGAAGAATTTCTAATAGTTCTTTTTCACGGCCTGCAAGGAAAGAGATGAAGCGCCGGTACCGTTTATTGGTAACCGGGTATTTGCATAAATAGAATCCCGGGATATTTTCTATTCTACCTGTAACTGAAAATTTATAGACGCCGCCGGGGATATTGATATATTCGACATTGTCTTCAAATGGATTACGAAAAGAGGATTGCACAAGGCTCCCTTCGGGTTGTATTTGTTTCTTCAACTCTTGGAACCGGGGAGACGCTTCGGTGATGATATCATCGGCGTACGCCCGATTAACTTTATTCCAATTTTCATTATTCGCTGTTTCGATGGTCTGTATGGCTTCTGGGGTCCCGATGGTTTTTAAACAGTCCAATACATAACGTCTCTGGTTATTGTTTATTCGATCGCTGTTTAAATATTCCTTCAGCGCATCAATTTTTTTCTGGGGGGCTTCCTTGATTAAAAGCTGCAATAAGTTTTGCTGATGGTCGTTCAGTTCCTTACTAATATCGGCCTGGAAAAATAAATACATGAATCGATTGAAAATGTTATCATCAGACTCGTTGAAGAAAAAGCGTAGCGTTTCCGTCCACCAATCTTCGCCAAAATCGTGGATTAAAGCCTCCAAAAAGCCGGTTTCATAAGCTAACTTTCGCAATTCCTGTGCTGCCAGGAATTCCCGGAAGGATTTATGGCGAAAAGCATAATAGTCTTTGCTGTGATCGACAATCAAGCCCACGCGGTCCCGTAAATACACACAAAATTCATCAGCCCACGGTGGACTGTTCAATTTATCTAGATATTGCTGCATAAATTTATGCATCTCTTCTTTTAAAACCTCATTACTGCGTACTCCCATCTGCATCCAAAGGGCGACGGGAGTCAAAATACTACGTGATTCATCAGCGGAAAGCAACGGACCAATCTCCTTTTGCCGGTCGCGATATTCCAGCAAATAGTTCAAGGACGCATCATATAAGTCCGACCGGGTTTCAGGTAAATACCGGCGCTCCTTCCAGAGTATGGCCATAATATGCAGCAGCATGGGAACAGCGGCCAATTCTCGCACCGCTTTATTTTCTTCTTTTTTCAAAAAAGAAATAATAATCTGCGATTGCCAGTCTGCCTTTTTAATTTGCTGTTCTTTCCATTTTTCCACCGACATATCCGGCGGGGGTAATTGGGTTGAAAAAGCCGCCCGGAACCATTTTTTTAAAAATTCGTCCTGCTGTTGTGAAGAAAAATCCATAATATCTACCCGAAAATGGGGCATTTCCAATTCAATGCCGTCTTGCTTGCGGTAGCCGGCAGCGCGTGAAGTAACCACAAACTGCGTATTCCCCAATATTGAACAAAGATTTCCAAACCAGCGGCACACCTTTCGACGCCTTTCTTTACTGCCGATTTCATCCAGCCCGTCCAGCAGCACCAGGGTGTTGTCATCGTCAAGCAACCCGGAAAAAAAATTCTTAGAGAAATTCAATAAACGTCTATCAAACCATTTTTCCAGGTTCACCGGTATAGATACCGGTTCATCATTTTCATCAAATTCCAATTCTCGCAGGGGAAAGTAAAGAGGAATTATCTTTCTTTCAAATCCCAACCGTTTCCATTCTTCAGCGGTTTTATCAAGGCAGGCCAGTGCGTAATACTTCAATAGGGTGGTTTTCCCGGATCCCGGATCCCCGATAATCAGCAGCGGCTTGTGCTGATTAAAAGCCCTATTCAAGGCATCTTCGGGCGATAAAGGGGGTTCTTCTTCATAAATTCCCATGCCATCACGATTCTTAGAGCCATCGAATCGATCTTCACTACGCCGGGACACTGAGATACGCAACGAAACAAATGCGTCCTGAAGCCCGACAATCGAACTTTCTATATCCGGTGAACCCAATAAATGAATCGTTCCCAGTTCCCTCTTCAGGGCTGTTGAGTACTTTTCTTGTTCTTGTTTTATTCCTTTTTTTGTTTCTTTATTGAGGCGAACAAATATGTAAATAATATATCCCAAAATGGCAATACAAAATAAAGCTAATAATGTAAACGCAACTTCTACCGACATTGTAATACCTGCGGCGTTCCTTTAAAAGGTTTTGAACCATGAGAAAATCTTATTTTTTTCATCATTCTATTGTATAGAAAATTGCTTCCTATTTCAATAGGGAAAAAGGAATTGTTAATCCTTCGATACATATTCACCAAACCCCGCAGCTCTAAAATAAGCTCTACGAAAACCGGCAAATCGCTTATTTGCCCTGGTATCTTCTTTAATTTTATTAAGGAATTCATTTTTTAACTCTTGATTATTGGTATATTTAGCAAGAATTATTGTTCCAACAATGGTTTGAAAACGATCAATTAGTCCCGTCCGCTCTTCCTTAACCTCCTCCTTATTGATTGCCGTTAATTCAAAGGCAGTTTTATGACCGCGGCCTTCCTTATCCAATCCCACGGCTATAACCAAGTTTTCATTAACTTCCTGCCAGACAAACCCGATAAATTTTTCCGGGTCCTCATCAACCGGATTTATTAATACCGGTTTTTCCAGTTTCAAGTCATCTTCACCTGTGAAAGCCCTTTTACTTCCTCCCAGTAGGGGAAATTGAGTCTTTTTGATTTCCTGGTTGCAGCTTTTGCAGGCCAGGAAAAGGTTTTCCCATTCATAGGCCAGCCACCAATAACCGGGATGTCCATTCTCATCCGATATTCCTGCTTTGGGCCGGAAATGCTCCACATCGAATTCCCGTTTATCCCGTTTACGTTCACAATAGCAGCATTTACCATCATGCCATTGCCAGAGATATTCCTTGATATCGTGCCAGTGTGGTTCAAAATCCGCGGATTTTAAGTTAATTCCGGCTTTAATCATATTTTCGATTTGCTTTTTGGTATCCTCGACTTTTTTTGATTTCAATGATTCGGGTATAGGGGGCCGTGTTCTTAGTCTAATCATGTTCGTTTTTTGGGGTTGTTAATTGCTCGAGATTTTTCAACATCTTCTCCAGCCGCTGCTGCATCAGCCGGGTTTCAGCGTCTTCGGCCGCCCCGGGCAAGGTTTTTTCCAGTAACTCGCCTAATCCTTTAAATTCCTCTTCTTCTTGCTGCGTACGGGATCCTTTTAGATAGAGGGTCCCGAGTCTTTCCAGCTTTTCTGCTGTTTCCGGGTTGCGTGTGGTGGGCAGTTCAAACGCCTCCGATGTCAGGATTTGATCGGCCCTCAACCCACGCAGAGAAAAAATTGGGACTAATTCTACCGGTTCATTGGGTATCTTATGAAATCGTAATACCTGGTACTCATCATCATCCAGGTCTGTAATACCGGCAACGCACATGGGAGAATGCGTTGCGGCAATAAATTGGATGCCGGGAAATTGTTCTTTTAACAATTGGATAATATATCGCTGCCACCGGGGATGTAAATGCTGCTCGATTTCATCCACCAGTACTATCCCGGATATCAGATTGGGGTCAAGCTGCCGGTCGTCCAGCATATTCCAGGCAATAAGATCCAGCGCCCAGGCCGCCGTATTCTTATAACCATCTCCTTGATCTTGCAACCTGGACCGCCCCCCGGCATTAACCAATTCGATACCTCTGCCGGTTAACTCGATATGTTCCTTCCCGGTGAAAAGGAACAGTCTTTCGATTAACTTGTAGACAAGATAAAGTATTTCTTGTTCGGCCTCTCTTTCCCGGTCTTTAGGGGCCCTGCTTCGCGCTTCCAATGCCAGCAGGCTTAAACTGAGTTCCGGGCCCTGCAGGGGTTGGTCATAACGAAAAAGAGTTTCAACTGCTTCTATTACCCTGTACTGTTCCGGTTGTTTCCTTAGTTCACTTAAAATCCGCCCGGCACCGTACCCGCAAACAAACAAAAGATGCCGGGGAAAATTCCCCGGTAATATGAGCTCGACTTCTCCGCTGTCGGAAATATAAAAATATTCCTTTCTTACCTGTTCGGAGCCATTCATCCGGTCGAAGCGGGTAACGATACGATATTGTCCTATCCCGGGGGCATTCAACCGGATATCGATGGTTCCCGTCCGTTGGCCGTCTCGAATAAATTTTCCATGGAAATCGGCCAACAATGCCGAGGCATTAGGCTCATCGCATATCCCCAGGATCAGGCAGCGGAGAAATGACGTTTTACCCGTGCTGTTATCTCCCAGTAAAAGGGTAAACAACGGCGTATTATTTTTTTCCGAAATGAAACCGGCGGATAATGATTCGAACCCCTGGATATTTTCTAAACGGACCCCGGTTAGATAAAAGCTCTTTTGCTCCGATGGCGGCAAAGCGATTTTACGCTTTGATTTGAAGGTAAAATAGAATCTTCCATCTTCGCTGTCCGGGTTGACTTCGGTGTTTTTTCTCCATTGTTCATGCTCAGGCAGGTATTTATAGAATTGTACCGTTGTCTTACTTTTGATCAAATCGATCTCTACCAGGTTAAAGGAGTTTGGGGTTCGATGTGATGGCTCATCCATCAAATTACCGATCACAACGGCTTTACCTTTTGTCCCGGCACTGAAGGCAGCGATGGGTGTATGGGTGTGCCCGGTCATGATCATATCTGTTTTTCGCACCAGCAATTCTTTTGATACCTCATCAACCGGATGGAAAATGGAAAAAGGATGATGAAAGAAAGCAATAGAAAAATGCGCATTTTCATCTAAGGCAGCCAATGCGTTTTCCACCTGGTATAATCCCAACGCCGGTTCTTCTTTGCCATCGATGCTGTAACCGGTGAATAAAGCGCTGTTCAGACCGACCATATTAATTTTGATCGATTGCCCCTGCTTATCAATATCCATGGTTTCGACGAAACGGTAGGTGGTATCTGTAAATAGACGGCGCCCCATGGCCTTTTCGGCAAAGGCATTGAAAGCGGTAAATTTGCGTAAAAGTTTCGGCAAATAAAAGGAGTCGGTCAATAGTTTAGTAATGTCATCCTGGTTTTCAAATGAATACAAACGTTCAATATCTATATCCGAGATTTTTTCCCGTCGATTAATATCATGATTCCCCGGCACGATAAAAAGACGTTGCGCAGGTAAACCGGTAACGGTTAGAAGTTTCTCGCAAAATGATTCCGCTTCCTTATATTCTTCCTCTTTGCCACTGGATGCAATGTCGCCGGAAATAATAATGAAATCAATAAGTTTCTCCCGGGCAACCAGATCTTTGATGGCGTCCAGCATGGAACGGGTAACGATGTCCCCGGTTTTTCCCGGGTTGGCGCGCAACTGGAGATCGGATAAGTGAAGATAGCAAAGTTTCATTTTTTTCCTTTTCCTGTTTTTTTTCCTGTTTTTTTTTCTTCTTTTTTAGTTTCGGCGGCTTCCCATTTTTTCAATTCGACTTTTCCCTCGGTGCCGATGTAATAGGTGTCGGTATCGCGGCTGGTAATTTCAGGCATTCTCAATATCCGCGGCGTGATGCTTAATAATATATCGGTGCGTTCGCTGTTCTTGGTGTTGGAGGAAAATATCTCTTTGAGAATCGGCAGCCGGTTTAAGAAGGGAATACCGGTGACGCCGCTGCTGCTGGTTCCTTTCATCAGCCCCGCGATGATACCCGTCTCCCCGTCCCTCAAGCGTAATTTTGTCGTTACTTTACGGCTTCCCAATGTGGGCGGCACATAGTTACTTCCCATATCGATCACGTTGGTTAACTCGAATTGCAGTTCCATGGTGACTTCCCGGTTGGAATGGACGACAGGGGTAAGAGTTATGGATATACCCACATCGGTCATGGCAAAGGAAGTAATGGGCTGCTGGTTGACGCCGCCGCTGGCAATGGGGACAAAAGTGGTCCTGGGGATGGGGCGCTGCTCGCCCAATTGAACGGTTATTTTTTCTTTGTCCAGGCCCCTTATTTTAGGTTGGGCCAATATTTTCGAATCCGTGATGGATGAGTAAAACTTCCAGACCATTTGCGGCACCGACATGATGATGTCGCTGGAACTGATATTATCGATTTCATTGACATTGATCCCGGAATCGGTTCCTTCGACCTTTGCGCCCACCTGCCAGGACGAAAGTTCTGCGCCATATTCACTCAATTTTTTGTTGTTGACTTCCAATATTTCGATTTCCACTTCGATTTCTGCTTTTCTTTTATCGATAAATTGGGCTAACTTTTCAACCAATAGCAGGTTTTCCAGGGAATCGGTGACAACCAGGGAATTGGTCAGGTCATTTAAGGTCATTTGTTCGGGTTTGAAAGTTTTCTCGATGATCTTTTTGGCGTCTTCGGCGCCGACATTGGCAAAATAGATATTCTTTATCAATAGCTTTTTGTAACGTTTAGCGCTGTCCCCGGTGTTCAGCGCGATGACGATGTTCTTATCATCCAGGATATAATAGCTGCATTTATAAATCCGGCAGATATGTTCCAGGGCTTCATGAAATGTCACATCCAGGAGTTTCAGGGTTACCCGTATGTCTTTAAATTCAGAGTCGAAAAGAATGTTCACATCTCCTGTTTTTGCTAAAACCCCGAATATAGCCATCAGGCTTGTAGGGGATTTGAATTCCAGGTCCAGGCGTTCCTGGCTTTTCATTATTGCCGGCAGTCCGGTGTTGATTTCTACCTCTTTTTTTAACTCCTCGATGGGTTTAACCGCTAGTTCACCCCGGCCAAGTTCCAGCAAGTTTTTTCTTACTTCGCTGTTGCCGGGGTCGAATTGGAGGGATTTTTTATAGAGAAAGAGCGCTTTGGTTTTATTGCCGGCCTCTTCTTCAGCTTTGCCCGCTTGAAAATAATAAATAGAAGCCTCTTTCAATACCCGGTCGATCTCGACTTTTAGGGCGATGCGTTTTGGGTGGGATTTTAGGGCTTTGAAATAGTATGTCAGGGCTTCTTCGTATTGTTTATTTTTTTTAAGAAACTCCGCCCGTTTGAGATGGTGGCCGGTACACCCGGGGAAAAGAAGGGGGATGATGACCAGGCCGGCAAGAAAAAGTAAAAGCGCCCGCTTCCCATGAAAAAACTTTGTATAGTTCCTATTGTTCATTCTCATGTGTTATCTTCAAAGAGATAAGAAGTATAACACAAGTTGGAAGTTTTTAAAAGGATTTTACTGGTCCCAGGGCGAAACTCGCATCATGATGAACTACCATGAGCAAAAAAGGATAAATCGACGACCTAAAAGGACAGGGCGACTTCAAAAAAGGATCAACATACGCTAAAATAAGATCAACATTCAATAAAATAAGATCAACACACAAGAGCGATGGACAAAAATTCACTAAAAAAAGATAAAAAAACGCTGAGAATGGGCAAACGGAGATCAAGAAAAGATAAACAAGCAGACAGAAAGGGTAATTGCCGATCATTGACAGGCTATATGTTTGTCCCTCTGGCGTCGATGATGCCCCTATTGGTGTGATTGATGACCTTATTTGCATCGATGATGACCTTATTCCAGTGAACAATGACCTTTTTTTTCGGTTGATTTATCCTCGTCGCCTATCCATTAACCTTTTTTGGTTATAGGTTAATCTTTTTCAATGAGATGTTTGTCCTTTTTGCCGCATCGATTACCTTTTGCATTGGTTTGTTCCAGTTCGCCAACCGGTTTTCGTATCTCCCGGGAGTGCCCAGGTCGTTGAGAAATTCCACGCTTCATAAAAACGAGAGAATTCATTTATAGCAAAATTCACAAGAATATCTTATCCAAAAACTTCCCCCATTCGTTTCCATTTTTTGACGGCATATTCCGGCTGATTAACTTAAAAACAAAATCATGCCCCCGAACTCTGGTAAATGATTTCGCCTGTGCTCAGGATTTCCTCGAAAAAACCAGACAGGTCTTTATGATCTCTTTCGATTAAAACCGGCTCGATCCTGCAATCGATATCAGTTCCAAGTTTGAATAATTGTTGCCTGGATTTGAGGTAATCTTTATCATTATGATCGACGACAACAGCCACATCGATATCGCTGTGTTCCCTACCGCAATTTTTGGCATATGAGCCGAATAGTATCACCATGCGAACCGGGAAGTTTTTTTTTACTACTTCCGCATATTTTTTTACTTTGCTTATAACTTCTGCTTTATCCATAGCTGGAATTCCTTTGTTTGAGTTAAAATGTCACGGCATCTTTCCTGGTTTAAAATTTGATTGATACGCTCTTTATAGGAAGGATACCTGGCTTCGACATTTAAAGGCCGGATTAGATTGATGAAATCTTTTTGATCGTCGGATAGTTCCTCCGATATACCCACTTCCCTTGTCAATGACGTTAAATTGTGTGAATAGGGAGGAGTGGATTTTAGGGTTGAAACATATAATGCTTTAAGAATTTTTTCAATTACCTGGTGGCACATGAAGCCAACATATAAAAATCGTTTGCTTTCGAGCATGACCTGGGCGGTTTCCAGATCGTAATCGGATAATTCTACCCAATAGATAATTTTTTCCTCTATTTCCATAGAGGTATTATATTATGAAATTCTTTATTTTTCAATAAGGAGACTCGATTCGGCAGACACTGTCTAACTTGCTATTTTAAAATCATTTCTTGCCCAGGATAATATCCGGTACTTGCGGCAGGGCCAACCATTGGGCAAATTTGTTATAGGTCCGGCCAACTTTTTGCGCCAACTCCACCCCTTTTTTTGTTCCTTCCAATATCTTGCTAAACTTTGAATCTTTATCGCCCATCTTCTCCAATAAACGGCCTAATTTATTTAACGGTTTGGCCAGTTCCTTTTCCTTCGCTTTCATGGTTAACCCATCCAGGCCGTCTTCGACTTTTGCCAATTCCGCCAATTCCTTTTCCAGGGCCGGGACAAGGGTGTCGAAACCTTCGTTGTTTTTGCAGGAGACGCGGTAAAAGCTTTTAAGGTTGGGGTATTTATCTTGCAGGAATTTACGATTCAGCTCGAAACCCGGGTTTGCATCGGTTTTGTTGATGACCACCAGCACCGGGGAGTGGCCGCCGAAGCTTTCGATGTGTTTAAGCCAGTATTCGGTTTTTTCATCCTTGCGGCCGTCCAGTACCAGGAGGTAAAGGCTGCGTTTGGACAGGAAGAATTGGTGGGTGGCGTGCATGATTTCCTGGCCGCCGAAATCCCAGAGATGGGCTTTGATGGTTTTGCCGTCTTGTTTAACGGTCCAGGGTTTGATATTAATGCCGTGGGTTTGGGGTTCGCCGATATTAAAGTCCAGGCCCAGGAGGCGATTGACCAGGGAGGTTTTACCGGCGGCGCCGTCGCCCACCAGCAGGACTTTGACTTCATTTAACGGCAGGGTATCTTCCTTTAAGGAATCGAAATAAGCCTTTATGGCAGTTTTGCCCTGTTTAATAATCTCCAGCGGCGGTTTTTCCAGGGGGTTGCCGTAGAGATTCAAGCTGTAAAAAGATAAATCATCTTTCCACTCCATTGCCATGCCGGGCCACAAGGAGGTGAAATCGGGAGAAAGTTCTCGGATGAGATTTTTGTGGACATCCAATGTTGTTAAATGCTTCAATTCCCTCAGCGGCGTGAGGTCGGCGATTTGATTGTTACTTAAATAAAGCTCTGTCAGGTTCGACAGGGCCATCAGCGGCATGAGGTCCGTGATTTGATTACTACTTAAATACAGATGGGTTAAGCCGCTTAAACTCCTTAGAAACGAAATATCTTTAATTTCTCTGTTATCCAGGTTCACCCCCTGCACCTGCCCCGTTTTATCCAGGGCATAGCCATTTTCAATCCCCCATATTCCCTCAAGCGGACGTGGTTTTAATTTTCCCCCGGTTAGCTTCTCGATCTTTCTTATAATCTCCATATCATGGGCCATATGATCTCCTTAGGAGTTGTAATGAAATAAATTGATCGTTTTAGCATTCGGAATTTTTCCCTCAAATCAAGGGCAAATTTCAAGAACAATTCAGACCATTCGGTACAATAAAGGTATTCTTGCGATGTTTTTTGCCTTTCATACGGCCTTTTTAAGTATCCTTAACCGGTGGGAATGTCATTTTCAGTGGTGGGCAGATCGTTTTCATTGGCGGGAATGTCATTTTCAGCGGTGGGCAGATTGTTTTCATTGGTGGGAATGTCATTTTCAGTGGTGGGCAGATCGTTTTCATTGGTGGGAATGTCATTTTCATGAGTTAGAATGTTATTTCCCGGGTGAAAAATGGCGTAAACTGAAGATTTTTCCCGTCAAAAGGTTGAAAGGAATGATTCTCATGGAAAACAAGACTATATGATTTGTTCCAAAAGGCAGCGAAAATGATCCAGTTATTTCATTACAATGCCTTATCGCTTTAAATGGGCGTTGAAACCGCGTTACAAGTTACAAGTTTCAATAATCAATCATACCACAGCAGGGAAATAAAAGAAAGAATGATGAATGATGAATGATGATAGGTGAGTGGTAGAGTGGTGGAGTAGTAGAATGGTAAAAAAAAATCTGTGTTAATCTGTGTAATCTGTGGACACATCTTTCTCTCCTTACTCGTGGGCTGTTTTTGTTTTGAATTTTGAGCTTTTGAATTTTGAATTTGTTTCGAATTTCGAGTTTCGGATTTCGGATTTTTTTCAAATCCTGCCAAAAAATGTCAGGATTTCACGGGTTATTAATTAGTGACATTCTGGATATGCATAAAAAATGTTCTTGTTTACGGTCGCCATAGTGTTGGATTAACGGTAACACATCGGTGGGGAATTTAATCTTTAAGCCTTCTTCTTTAACTCTTTTACGGCTAGATCAAAATCAGAAATCATATTCTTACTTCGTTCAGCCCTATATTTTTCAAATTCATCTTCAGTTTTTTGGGCAGCGGTTTCGGCGCTCACATTCCCGGCGTGGGTCAACAGTTCTTTTTCACTCAGCTTCAAAAAAGCATCCAATTTGGCAATCCAATCGTTCATTTTCATCAAGCGGCCGTTGGTTGCCTGCAATTCGGCAAAATCAAGATACAGCGAAACAATCAGGTTGAGTTGATGCAACTCTTTTTCCGTTAGGTAGTTCTTGGCAATTTTTGCATCCTGCGCGGTAATATAGTTACCTTTAAAGTTTACCAGCCCCATCAGGGGCTTTGTGCTATCGGCGCGGCTTACAATCATCTGGGCGGCGGTTTGGCCGTGCACGGCATAATGCATTTTGTTCTGGACCGTCGCAAAGAAGGTTTTTGTCAACGCATCGTCGCTTCGATAATCAATGCTGGTGGCATAAATATCGGTTACTTTCTGGTAAAAATTACGCTCGCTGCTTCGTATATCACGGATGCGCTGTAATAATTCTTGAAAATAACGCGCCTTTTGTCCACCCTGTTTTAAGCGCTCATCATCTAAGGTAAAACCTTTTATGATGTATTCCTTAATTCTTTGGGTTGCCCAGCTACGGAACTGGGTGCCCTGGACTGATTTAACGCGGTAGCCAACAGAAATTATGACATCCAGATTATAGAAATTGGTTGGCTTGGTAGAAAATTCGGAAATTCCGAATTTTCTCATGGTTGATTCTTCTGTAAGTTCTTGCTCTTCATATACATTTTTTATATGTTCGTTAATCGTTGACTTTGACTTTCCATATAAATCCGCCATTTGATCTTGTGTCAGCCAGACCGTCTCATCTTCCAAACGAACTTCCAATTTTGTCTGCCCGTTTTTTCCCTGGTAAATAATAATTTGTGACTCGTTTCCCGGGGTCTTCATTCTACTTCCTCCGCTTCAATCAAGCTATTCCTGACTTTTTTCTTCATGGGCATAGTATTATATTGCAAATCCTGTTTTTTTGCAACTCTCGAAAAACCTCCCGGAACTTTTGCTAATCAAAAGGGCTTTCCGAACGCCCCGACGCGGGGGAGGTTTTTAAGAATTGAATTTATTCCTATTTTGCGGTATTATTATCCCATGAAAAAACACAGCCCGAAACGTGAAAAACAATATTTACCGCTAAGTAAATCCACCTTTTCAAAATATGTCGAAGACAATTGCATATATGTGGATAAAACCCGTTATATTCATCCCCTGGTCCAGGCGGGCGGCGCTTATTTCTTATCACGCCCCAGGCGCTTCGGCAAATCATTAACGGTTTCCGTCCTGAAAGAAATCTTCCAGGGCAACCGGGAGCTTTTTAAAGGCTATTGGATTTATAACCGCATCAACTGGGGAAAATACCCGGTTATTCACCTGGACTTCCTTAAAATCGATTTCAGGGCCCTGGGCATTGAAAAAGCCATCGACAACGAATTGCAACGAATCGCGCAAGATTATGGCATCCCATGCCGCGGGGACAGCATCTCGGAAAAATTCAGCTTTTTAATCGATCAATTATCGCAGGACCGGCGTATCGCTGTCCTCATCGACGAATACGATAAACCGGTTACCGATTACCTCGAAGATATTAACACCGCTGTCTATAATAGGGATATCCTCAGAAACTTCTATTCGGTTCTTAAAAGTCGGGAAGGAAATATCAAATTTCTCTTCATGACCGGCATCTCTCGCTTTACCCGCCTGTCGATTTTCAGCGACCTGAACCACCTCATCGATATCTCTTTCCATAAGGATTACACAAAACTACTGGGCTATACCGGGGAAGAGATCGAAATGTACTTCGACGCTTATATCAATGACTGGCTGCAACTGCATAAGGGAAGCGGCAGCGGAAACGGAAGCGGAAGCACGAAAGCCGAATTAATGGAAAAATTAAAAAATTATTACAACGGCTATTCCTGGAATGGGAAAGATTTTGTCTATAACCCGTATTCCATCAACAACTTTTTCTACAGCATGGAATTCAAAAATTATTGGTTTGCCAGCGGAACCACGACTTCCCTGGTAAAATTGGTCAAGGAAAAAAATATCGCCGTCGAAAACTGGGAGTACCTGGAGGTTCGCGAGCAATTCTTCGATAAATTCGATATCACCGACATTAATATTAATTTAATGCTTTTCCAGACCGGGTATTTAACGGTAAAAAAACGCCTCGAGGATACCTATGTCTTATCGTACCCCAACCGGGAAGTAGAGTCTGCTTTATTAAATAATTTAATGGAGGCATATTCAGGACACAGCCTGGAAGATACGGAAAAATTAATCAAAGATATAAAGGAGGCATTGGAAAAAAAACAATTGGACTCCTTTATCAATCAAATGAAAGCCTTTATTGCTTCTATACCCTATAATCTTGTGGAGGCCGGGGCGGAGAGATTTTATCACCTGGTTTTTTACATGGCCCTGAAATTATTGATCGGCAAAGTCTACCCTGAGAAATATACCAACCTCGGCCGGATCGATACCGTCGTAGAGACCGGCGGTTTCATTTATCTTATCGAATTCAAGATGGGCAGTGCCGCTGAAGCGTTAACGCAAATCCTGGAAAAGAAGTATTATGAACAATATCTTGCCCAACCAAAAAAAATAATCTTATTGGGAATCGGTTTTAGCGTAAAGGATAGGAATATCTCCGGTTATGAAGCCATTGAAAAAACAGGCTATCCCGGGGCCGAAGAGAAGCCCGGAAAGACCGTCGATTTACTCGAAAAAGCCGTCGCCGCCATCGAGGCCTTGGAGTGCAGCGCTGAAGTGAAAGAGCGCTTAAAAGCGGTCCTGGAAGAAAAGAAATAAAATTCACCATCATTTTGTTTCCGGGAGGCCAGGGCCTTTTTACTAATACCTCAAAAAGGGAATTTTCCTTAGCGCCCGCTTCCCATGAAAAAACTTTGTGCAGTTCCTATTGTTCATTCTCATGTGTTATCTTCAAAGAGAAAGGAAGTATAACACAAGTTGGAAATTTTTAAAAGTATGGTTAAGTTTTAGTTTCAGGGCGTCTTACTCAGGAGGGTAAAGGTAACCAACAATTTGGCTTTATTCTTTTTGGAACCCTGGATTATTAAATAACCCTTTTCCGGCATTTGTGGGGTGGCGCCGACATTGTCCAGGGGCATATCCGAACGTCTATCCGCTTGATCAGCCAGGAGATAAATATCTTTGAAATCCGGGATCGAATCGAAGAAAACGCCATCTTTGCCATCCTTTTGTAGAACCGGTTTATATTTGCCAAGATTGGCCAACATTTTTTGAGCTTCGGTGCGCAATTCGATCTTTACTTCTTCTTTAATAGCAAACTTTTCCAGCTCTTGTTTGATGGGGGTCATGTCCAACCGGAACGGTTTCACCGGTTCATTGGAAGGGGGGGCATTATTAACCTTCAGGTTCGTCAGCATATTGCTGTTTTGCAGGAGTTCCCAGGGGTTCTGGTTCTCGTCCGCGGGTTGCGCCAATCCACAAATACCGGCAGTTAAAATGGTGATAAATAATAATAAATTGAATCGTTTCATATTTCCTCCAGGGATAGTCCGAAGCAAGCTAAATGCCGGGGTAAAAATAAAAATAAGATCAAAAATGTACTATAAAAAGGACAATCATTGGGTCAATGTCCTTTATCCGGGGCATTCTCTTTTATAGGGTTTTCATTTACCGCGAAATCGATTATAATTAATAAATGAATGATGCAAATGACCAATACAAAAAAATCTTTCTCAAGAAAGACCAGGAAAAGCGTATTATAAGAGGCGAACCCTGGATCTACAAAGACGAAATCCAGGGCGGCGTCGGCGGTTTTATGCCCGGCGAACTGGTGAAAATCTATTCCTGGAAAAATGAATATATCGCCACCGGCTATGTGAATACTGCTACCACTATCGCTGTCAGAGTTTTGACCCGCGATGAAAACCAGGCCATCGATGAAACCTTTTTCAAACAACGAATCCAGGTGGCCGACAATTTAAGAAAGCAACTATACCCGGATAACCGGTATTACCGTGTAGTTTACAGTGAAGCCGACCAACTTCCCGGGCTGGTCATCGACCGCTACGATGATTATTTCGTCGTCCAGGTCACCACCGCCGGCATGGAAAACTTCAAACAAAACATTTTTGCCATCATTGCCCAATTGTACCCCGGCAGTGTTATTATCGAGAAATCCATCGGCGCTTCGCGAGAAAAGGAAAAACTGGAAACCGTCAACCGCTTGATTAGCCCAGACCGATCGCCGGAAAAGATCATCGAAATCAATGGCCTACGGTTTAAACTTCATTTCCTGGAAAGCCAGAAAACCGGTTTTTTCCTGGATCAACGCGAAAACTACCTGTTATTGAAAAACATTTCACAGGGAAAAGAAGTCCTGGATGTTTTTTCTTATGCCGGGGCCTGGGGGCTTCATGCACACCTGTTCGGGGCAAAGAGCGTTCAATTCCTGGAAGTTTCCCGTCGGTACCTGGACCAGACGCAAGAAAATATATCGCTCAATGGATTCGACAGTGGGGCTTTTATATTGACCCATGGAGATGCCGTCCCCGTATTAAAAGAAATGAGCCGCGATAATACCTGGAAAGATATCATTATCCTGGACCCCCCCGCCTTTATCAAATCCAGGAGCAAAATCAAAGAGGGACTGCGGGGCTATAAGGAAATCAATCTCAGGGCCATCAAAATGATCAAACCCGGGGGTTTTTTGATCACTTGTTCCTGCTCCCATTTTTTCAGCCGGGAAGATTTCCTCGATGTCATTGACAAGGCCGCTTTCGACGCCCGGAGGCGGATTAAATTGTTGGTCTACAAAACCCAACCATACGATCACCCCATTCTACTTCCTCTCTATCAATCGGAATATTTAAAATGCGGCCTGTTCGCCGTGGCTTAAGACTTCTAACCAGTGGGAACCGGTAAATTTTACAAAGTGTCAGGAAAATGACGCCGGTTATTTTGGGGGCAAATAATGAAAAACACTCATATAAAAAGGTTTCCCGGGATTCGTTACATTGGCATTGAATTTGCTAAGGTATACCTGGAGGTTAAATGTATATGGATGCGATGACATATTTGGATGTTTCAGATGCCGGCGTGAAAGGCCGAAAATCCAGTTATAAAGGATTTTTTGAAGGTATGCACATATCGCATCCAATTGTACCCGGTTTTTTGACACCTTGTAGGGTTAAAACCCCCGATATTACTACAAAAAAAAATAAAAAAAGTTTATTTGACGGAAATCAATTCGTATTGCGCATTTCGGGGAATAAGAATACTGAGATTGGCTATATTGCTGTAAAAAAAATAAAAAAATGCTTGACATTTGATTATTGCTGTGCTAGAAACAGGTGGGTTGTGAAAATGAAGAAAAATAAACGGAGATATTCATGGCATTTCTGAGTTTTGCAAAGAAGAAAATAGTGGGCCTTGATATGGGTTCTTTTGCTTTAAAATTGGTCGAATTGAGCCCCAGGAAAAAAGGAAAAGAAACCACCTACGAGTTGGTGGCCCTGGGATATGAACCTGTGCCATATCAATCCATCGTCGAAGGTAGTATCATGGATTCCACGGCAGTGGCCGACGCTATCCAGCACGTTTTTTATGAAAGTAAGACCAAAACCACCGATATGTCGTTCGGCGTATCGGGTAGTTCGGTGATTGTGAAACGGATCGAAGTGCAGCGACTCAGCCCCGGCGAGATGCATGAACATATATTATGGGAAGCAAGACCCCATATCCCTTTTACGCCCGAAGAAGTTAATATCGATTACCAGATCATCGAATCCACGGACATCCACCCGGACCGGGTGGGGGTAGTCTTAGCCGCCACCAAAAAAGAAAAACTGAACGATTATTTAAATGTGATCGCCATTGCCAATAAAAATCCCAGGATCGTCGATCTTGAATCGTTTGCCGTATTAAACAGCGTCCTTATCAATTACGAAATGTATCATAATCGCTGCGTTGCCATCATAAATATAGGCGCTTCCATCACCAATGTGATTATCGCGCGCAACGGGGCCCCGGTTTTTGTAAGGGATATTGCCTTCGGAGGTAACCAGTTTACGGATTTGATTCAAAAAGAGTTGAACCTTAAATATGAAAAGGCCGAATCCGTCAAAAAAGGAAGGCAGGTGGAGGGCGTGTCCCCCGCGGCCGTTAAACCGGTGATTAATTTAATATTCAGCGAACTTAAAAGTGAAATTAAGAAAACCTTCGAATTTTATCGCTCCAACACCACCGAAGGCAGGATCGATAACATTTTACTCAGCGGAGGAACCGCAAACCTGGAATCCATCATCGATTTCTTTTCCCAGGAGTTCGATATGCCGGTGGAGATAGTGAATCCATTTAACAGTATCGAAATCAACCCCAAAAAATTCGACCTGGATTTCATCCGGGAAATGGCGCCGGTTTTTAATGTGGCAATGGGATTGGCGTTGCGAGCCGTTGGAGATGAAAAATGATTAGAGTTAACTTATTAAGCCCTGAGAAGAAAGATGTTCCCGGCGGTGCACCGGAGCCCGGCGCTCTTACCGAAGAAAAAAAAGGGGGCAAGATCAGTACCCCTTCCGCCGTTGCAGCCGGCTTGCTTACGGTCGGGATCATCGGTTTACTGTATATAACGCAAGCAAAAACCCTGGAAGATAAAACAAACCTCCTGAATGATATGAACGCCAAAAAAACAACCTTGAAAAATGTGGAAAACACATTAGCGGAATTGGAGGCGGCGAAAAACGACCTGACCCGCAAGGTGGGCCTGATCAATAAACTAAGGAGCCAGCAGCAGAGCACCGTTAAAATGATGGATGCCGTATCCAATGCACTCCCCGAATGGGTATGGCTGACGAGCCTCGGTTTTTCAGGTAACCGCTTAAGCCTCGCCGGGAAAGCGATCCACAATAATTTGATCGCTGATTTTATTAATAATTTAAAGGCCTCCAACTCTTTCAGCGATGTCCAGTTCCAGGGCTCTACCAAGCAGAACCAGGCCGGCGTGGATGTTTTTAATTTTACCTTAAACTGCACTTACGTTGAGGTCGAGGAAAAACCGGCGGAAAAAGAAACAACTAAAAGTACAAGTACAAATAAGGCAGGTTAAAAATGGAATTACAAAATTTGCCCTGGTATGGTCAGTTGTTGGTTTTTTTGTTAATAGGCGGGATTCTTTTCGGTATTTTTTACTTTGCTTATTATTCGGATAACCAGTCCAGGATAGTATCTATTTCCACTCAAATAGAGAACCTAGAGAAAGAGATCCGGACGCTTGAAAAAAAGAAGACCCAGGTAAAAGAACTGGAAGCGGAAGTGGCGACAAATAAAGCGACCCTGGAAAAGCTAAAGGAAATCTTACCGGAACAAAAGGAAGTCAGCCAAATACTGAAAAAGGTCCAGTCCATTATCACCAGCGCCAGGTTGGATATCCAAAAATGGTCCACATTGTCGGAACAGCAAAAGGAAATTTATGTCGAGGTTCCCTTCGGTATTACCGTTGACGGCAATTATCATAACCTGGGGATGTTTTTTGACCAGTTGGCCAAATTAAAGAAAATATTCACTGTCAACAACCTGACGCTGAAACCGCTTTCCAAGATGACCCGTGATTTTACGGTAAAGGCGACCTTTAATGCCGTAACTTATACCTTCAAAGAAAAAAAATCAGCCCCGGCCAAACAGGCTGCGCCCCCCAGAAGAAAAAGCCCACCGCCCTCGGATGAGGGGGGAAAAGAAATGGAAGGAGTTTAGATGAAAATGAAAGTATTTTTATTCGGTATATTATTGGCAGCGGCGCTGGTTGCACTCAGCGGGTTGAGCGGACTGGCCCAGGAAAAACAGCCGCCCCAGGAGAAAAATAAAAAAACCACTACCCAGGAAGTCGATGTTGAGGAACAAAAAGTTGAAACCGATGCAAACCTGGAATCGACCGAGAGTATGGATGAGGATTCGGAAATGGGGACGGATACAGGAGAATTTGTTTACAGGCCAAAGGGCAGACGGGACCCATTCTGGGACTTGCTGATGGGCAAAAGCACCAAGGTGAAAAAAGAAGCCAAAGAAGGGATCGCGGGCCTGGAAATCGAACAATTGGAACTGGAAGGGATCGTTAACCGGAATGGCAAGTATATCGCATTATTCAAAGGGCCCGACAGTAAACCCTATGATGTCCAGATCGGGCAAAGCGTCTATGACGGTGAAATTATCGAAATAAATGCCAATAGTGTGGTTTTTAAAAAAATATTAACCATTGCCCTGGGGGGCACCAAAGAAAAAACAGTTATCAAATGGTTAAATCCTGAAAAGGAGAAAGAACAATGAGGATTAAAACGATTGCAATATTAGCCTTCTTCACGGCGGTAAACCTTTTGTGTTTACCCCTGGATGCCAGGGCGAAATTTGCTGTTACAGATGTCGAATATCTAAAAGGAGACGATTTCGTTCAATTGCATTTTATCACCGATGCAATTATTCCCATCCCCGATCTTTTTTACCCTGAGGAAGATAACACCAGGCTCATTGTAATGAGAATCCCGGATGTCGATTTTGTCGTACCCAAAGATATGTTCAAATTCGAATCCCCTGTGATCGATACTGTCAAGGTCGAAAAAAAAGAAAAATTTGTCGATGTCAGTATTAAGTTAAAAGAAAAGGCCAATTACAGGGTATTTACAAACCAGGAGGGATTATTCATCGAATTCCCTAACATCAAGCGACTCGCCGCCAATAAGGCTAATGAGACCGAAAGTAAAACCATACCCACACCCGCCGCCGCGGCGCCGCCTTTGCCTTCACCTGCACCCACAGCGACGCCCACGCCGACTCCTACAGCGACGCCTTCGGCGACACTTAAGCCCGCGGCTGTTAAAACCTATGGCATCAGCGAAATAAAAGATTTTAAATTGGCGGGAAAAGATGATAACCGGGTTCGATTCGAGTTCGTGCTCTCCGGGCCGGTGGATTATGAAGTGATCCCTGTGATGCAGGCGCCGGTGCGCTTGGCCGTCGATCTAAAAAATACCCGGGCAAAACAGTTTAAACAGGAAATCAATTGTTTAAATGTAAAAACCCTCAGGGGCGCCCTAAATACACCTACGGTGTTCCGTGTGGTATTTGATTTAGCGTATTTAAAGAATTACAACGTATCTTTCAACAATGAAAATAATGTATTGGTGGTGGAATTTTTCAATGTAATCGATAAGGCGGCCGATGAATCGAATAAGTCGCGTAAAACCTCTCCAAAAGAGATGATAGTAGAAACCAAACCGCCCGATATTATGGCCCAGGCCCCAAACCGGGAAGGTGAAACCGCCGCGGCGGTCAGCACGTCCGGCGCTCCCTCCCCCCATACCATTGAGACTGCCCCACAGGTCAAAAACGACCTGGGCGAAACCATCCCCGCACGACAGGAGAATGACTTCTTCGCCGAGGAAAAATCGCAAGTCGCCGGGAGTACCCTGAATACATTGGCTGCATCGAAGCCGGAGCGTAAAAATTCGAACGACCCGGAAATGGAGGATATCAGCTCAGGCAACCAAAAATCGTTTTTGCTGCAAGAGGTTGGCGGCAGCGATAAAAAATATTTGGGCGACCCAATGGATTTTGATTTTAAAAATGCGGACCTGGAAAACGTTATCTTATTTTTCTCCAAATTATCCGGGTTAAGTATCGTTATCGACCCCGGGGTCACCGGCACCATTACCGCCCGTATGTACCAGGTGCCATGGGATCAGGCGCTTCAATATTTTTTGAAAGTAAACGGCCTGGACATGGTGCGGGAAGGCAATCTCTTGCGTATCGGGAAAGTTGCCGTGTTGGCCAGTGAGGCCCAGGCCAGGAGAAAGTTAAGAGAGTCCAGGGAAATGGAGGGTGAACTGAGGACTTTTACCCGTACACTGAGTTATGCGCAGGTGGGGCAACTGGCCCCGATTTTAAAAAAGCAGTTGTCCCAGAGGGGTGAAATAATCACGGATACCAGGAGTAACACGTTAATCATTTCAGAGGTCCTCGATAAGATCGAGATATTGGATCGCTTGATCCAGACCCTGGATGCCGCGAACCCACAGGTGTCCATTGAAGCCCGGATCGTAGAAACCAATTCCAATTACACCAAGAGTCTCGGTATCCAATGGGGTTTCGGTTTTGCGGCGGACGCCGCTTATGGCAACCAGACCTCGTTGAAATTTCCCAATTCTATCACGGCCAATGGTTTACTGGGGGGATATGCGGTGAATCTCCCGGCCTCCGGCGCCAACAGTGGGGTTAGTTTTTCATTGGCCAATGCGTCCGATAGTTTTCGATTGGATATGGCGCTTTCCGCCATGGAGGCCTCGGGTAAAGGACGAATTATATCGGCGCCCAGGACCACCACCCAGAACAATATGGAAGCCGCCATTATGCAGGGTAAATCCATCCCTGTCCAGACCGTCCAGAACAACACCATCCAGGTTAGATATATACCGGCGGCCCTGGAATTGACGGTAAAACCTCAAATTACCGCCAAAGGGACCATTATTATCGAAGTGGATATCAAGAACAACGCCCCTGATTTTGCCAATAGGGTGAATGATATCCCACCCATTACCACCCAGACCATTAAAACCACGGTACAGGTAGATGATGGCGGTACGATCGTTATTGGCGGGCTGTACAGGGTGGAGGATGCCGATTCCGGCGAAAGTACACCTTTCTTTAGTAAGATACCGATATTGGGCAACCTCTTCAAAAAGTCCAGCCGCACAAGTTCACAAAAAGAGTTATTGATTTTTATAACTCCAAGAATTGTAAAGTAGATGTATGACAATTAGGAGGAATTCCATGAAGCATAAATTATTATTACTGTTGATAATAAGCTTAATAACTTCACTCACGGTCATAATGAGCGGCGGGTGCAATAAAATAGAGAATCTATCCAACTCCGGGTCGAGACTGATCGTCGACCTCGTTACCGGCAGGGCGCTGGACGGGACGGATAAATCAACCACGGTGTTTTCCGATGTGATAACTATGGTAGATGGAGAGCCGACTATTGAAAATGACAATGCCTCGGCCACCTTGCGGGCTGAGTTGCTAAACCCTGCGCCGAACAATGTATCAAATTACCAGGATGTTATCGTGGATCAAATCGATATTTCTTATACCCGCTCGGATAGGCCAAACGCGGTAGAAGGAAAGGATGTGCCTTACGGCTTTTCACAGAGAGTGAATTTCCTGGTTGCATTAGGGAGTTCCGCGGAATACGGTTTCATGTTGATCCAACATACTGCCAAAAGAGAGTCCCCTTTGGTGGAACTGATCTACAACGGCTTAGTAATAAAGTTAGAAGCCAATATGACGTTTTATGGCAAAGACCTGGCAGGCAAGCGGGTGGCCCCGGTGACCACAAGTATATCGGTCTGGTGCGCCGATTTTGCCGATCCAAAATGACATTAAAAAGGAGGTAGCATTATGAAACGATCGACAGCGATGTATTTACTTATCTTTTTGTTATTTATAGGGCTTTTAAGCAGCATCTCCTGTAAGAGGAATTCGCAAAACGACCCGGGCATGAAACCTGGCGTCAATTATCGCATACTATCGGGCGCCGCCAGCCCTTCTACACTTTACGTACCGAGAACTAACAATACGGCTTCTTCCCACATCACTGTAACTGCGACATATAATGACGGAACACCCATAGCCTTTAAGAATGTGGTCTTCCAGGCGGGCAAATATGGATATCTCGACGGTAACCAGATCAGCGATGTTCGTACCACGAATGCCGGCGGCGTGGCGGAAATTAATTTTCATATTCCAGCCAGCGCAGATGTTTCGACGACGGAAACGGTCTATGTATCCGCCACACTGGTAGATGACAATGCGCCCGACAGCGTATACTCACAAGTTTCCGAGTATATCGCCATCGTGGTTATCCCTTATATAGACCGGGGATTTCACATCACGGGACATGTCTATACACCGGCTTTGGTCGGTATTGGGGAGGTAGTGGTCCAGTTTAAGGGCGATGCCGGCCATGCCAGCGGAAATGCCGTCAGCGTCCTGCCCTCCGGCGAGTACGGGTTCTATGTGAGCCCCGGTTGGTATGGGACCATTGAGGCAGGCTCCGGTTCAGGCGGTGGAACTCCTATCCCAGACGCCGGATGGGCAGGCATTACCGCCGGCGAAGATTATACTTTTACCCCGACTTCGTATATCATCGATGTGTCGAACCCGGTGAGTACGAACGTCTATAACCAGGATTTTATTGCCACATCAACCACGGCTGTCGATAAACTGTCTACGGACATTCTAACCTGGGACGCCCCTAACGACGGCGGCTCCCAATTGGTGAATGTTTATAACATCAGCAATGAGGCCCAGATCGCTTATGTTGTGATACCGAATGTAAACTGGCTAACGGTTTCGCCTTCCTCCGGCGCCACACCGGGAAATTTCATTATGACCGCCAACGAGAACACAACTACTGCCACTCGAAGCGGCAAGTTTACGATCTCGGCGACAAATACCCTGAGCAGCGAAGTGGTCATCACGGTTAACCAGTTGATTAGCGATGTGACCCCGTCGCTTGCCGCTGCACCCAGCGACATTTACGTCCCGGCCAGCGGTAATGTCAAATATACCGTCACTGTTTCCAATCCTACCACCGACGACGTATTGAATTGGACCCTGGACAGCGACGCCACCTGGCTCGGTATTAAACCCACCAGCGGCGATACTTTGCATAATGATACGTTCGAGGTAAAGGTACAGGGTGCAAATCCCGATCCCACTGACAGGGTAGGCAAAATTTATATTACGGCAACATATACAGGCGGTACAACCGTAGCAATAGTAAAGGTCCGTCAACAAGGGGCTTAGTATCTGCCGGGAAATCGTTAAGAGTTAAGAATGGTTGATTTGAAAAATGAACGAATACAGTTGCATGCTTTGGAGAATCTCTTTAGACAAAAGAGATTTTCCGAAGCCCTTACCTTTGCTGAAAAATTAATCGGCGATTTCCCTAATTCGTATTATATCGGTATTTTACACGTAAAGATTTTAAAGGAATTGAACCGCTTGAGAGATGCCGAGGCCGCGGCGTTAAAAATGATTCAATCATCCCCGGATAATATTAATTTGCTCTCGGAACTGGGAACCATTAGCTTGAAATTAAATAAATTCGATGAATCCCATGATTATTTTAATAAGGTCCTGTTCCAAGACCCCTTTAACGAAGAGGCCCGGGATTCCATGGAAAAGATCAAGGGCCTGAAAAAAGTGAACGGCGCGGGTGAACCGAAAGGAAAAAATTTGATGGATTTTATCTCTCAGCCCCAGGTGAACGCCGATGATGAGGATACTGTCCCGGAACTTGACGGGGAAACATTGTCGCCGCTGAATCTAGGCATAGGCGTGGACTTTGAAACGATGGAACCGGGAGAAAGGCCGGTGGAATTCGTCGAACCCGGCGAACCCGGCGAACCTCCGCCTATACCGCCAATGACGGCTATAGAGGGAGTTGAAACGGAGTTTGTCGATATTTCCCAATTGGAAGAGGCGCCGCCGGAAGTGGTTGATGTGGTTGATTTCGCTAAAATGACTGAAGCGGCTGACGCGGTTGACGCGGCGGAAATAGCGGAAATAGCGGAAATAGCGGAAATGGCTGAAATCCCGGAAGTAGGCGATGTAGCCGCGGAAATCGATTCCGTGGCCGCCCAAACCGCCGAACCCTACTCCGAGTTCTATAACGAAGAGACGGTTGAATCCGTGGAAGAACCGGCGCCAGTAGAAGAGAATGCGCCCGCGGCAGCGGCGGAATTTGTGACGGAAAGTGCGGCGGAACTTTATTTGTCCCAGGGTCTTTATGATGACGCCCTGGGTATTTATGAAAAGTTGTATGCCGCCCGAAAGGAAGGCCGGTTTTTATTGAGGGTAAAGCAATTGAGGGCCCACCGGGTGGGCCGGGAAAAGATTCGACGGTTGGGCGAATTCTTAAAATCGATTCAAATGAAAGGAGATTAACTTGTTCGACGATACTTTTTGCAAGCTTCATGAAAAAAATAAAGAAATAAAAATGATGGGTATATGGGGAAAGGATGGACTGGAACTGGAAAGGAAATACTTTTCCGGGGCCGTGGAAATAGACCTGGAGCTTGCCGGGGCTGAAATGGCGGATATTATCTCAAAGCTTGACAGCCTGAAGTTTTCACTGGAGAAATATTTTATAAAGCTTCATTTTCACGGGTATTTTTTGATCATTTTCTCGGTAACGCCGGAATATTTTTTAATGTTGATCACCAACCCCTCTATTATCCCGGGGAAACTGAATTTCTATTTCGACCTGTATAAACATGAATTAATCGCCGCCCTGTAATTTGTTTCGACTTAGGGTGATAATCAGATATTTTTAGAGCTGATATATCCCGCGGCAACAATCACCTCATTATCATAAAACGCCCCTACCTGACCCGGCGTAATCGACCGCACCGGCTTCTCAAACGACGCCCTTATCAAAAAATCCGATACTTCCGTAATACACACATTGCTAAAAGAACTCATGTACCTGAACTTGGCCTTGAATACTTCTCCTTTCTTTATTTCCCGCCAAAAAACAGGTTTCACAATGGTTACCCCCTGCGAATAAAGACACTTCTCCTCTCCCAACGTAATCGTATTATTCTTAACGTCTTTATTAACCACATACAACTTGCGGTCCGACGAAAATCGCGTTCCCCTGCGTTGACCTATGGTAAAATATACCGCCCCCCTGTGCCGGCCGATCTTGTTCCCTTCCGCGTCCAGGAAATCACCCTCCCGGAAATACGGCGGCGGCAAATACTCCCGGAGAAATTCGATCAATTTTTGATCATGCAAGAAACACACATCCTGACTCTCGGCTTTATTGGCCAGCGGCAAATCTTTCACCTTTTCCCGCACCTGCCCGATAGAAATATCCGCTATTGGGAAAAGCACCTGCTTCAACGCTTCATTGCCGATCATGGAGAGAAAATAGATCTGCGATTTTTTCCGGTCTTCCGGTTCGGTTAAGAAGAACCGGCCGTGGATTTCGATTTTTTTTGCATAATGACCGGTGGCATAAAAATCCGCCCCCTGGTTTTCCAGCGCCTCTTTCATCAGCAGGTTGAATTTAATCTCATTGTTGCACACTACGCAAGGATTCGGCGTCAAACTATCGGCATAGGCATTTATAAAATAATCGATAACTTTTTGCTTAAACGTTTGCCTGATATCCACCGTTGAAAAAGGGACCCCCAGCACGTCGGCCAGGTGTTTTATTTTTATAATCCGTTCCTCTTCATCTTGTAGACCTAATTTCATGGTCAGCGCATGGACGTCATACCCTTGCTCTTTCAGCAGCAGCACAGCGGTGGTAGAATCTTTACCTCCGCTCAGACCGACAACTACTTTTTGCTTTTTCATACCTTAATTATACTCCATTCCGAGCCAAAAGGCACACGTCACCTGTCCACAGATTTCGCAGATTTTCACAGATTGTTTTTTCCGCTCTTCCGCTCTTCTGCTCTTCCTAACTTCCTTTTTTTTGCCCCTATTGACGCCTGAGTGTGTCGCTGGGGTTGGCAGAGGCTGCCTTAAATGTCTGAAAACCGACAGTCAATAAGGCTATAACAGACGTCAAAATTCCTGACAATACAAAAGGCCAGGGCCCGATACGGATACGATAGGCAGAATTCCGGATTAATAAAGCGTCCAGCAGAATATAAGCGATGGGCCAGGCTAAAAGGTTTGCCGTTATAATCCATTTCATGAATTGGCATGAAAACAACCGCCATACATCGGTCCCTGAAGCGCCGAATACTTTACGGATACCGATCTCCCGGGTCCGCTGTTCCGCCAGGAAAACGGACAGGCCATACAAACCATGACAGGCAATAAATATCGCCAGGAGCGATAAATAGATGAATATCATCATTACCCGTTTCTCCGCTGTAAGCATTCCGTCGGGGAACTTATCCACAATATTTTTTATGTAATCCAGTTGCCGGTAAATAGCCATGCTGCCTACCAGGAAAATAACGGCAAGAGAAAATTGAAAAATCACCAGCGCCTTCCGGAACAGTCCGCCGCTTGTTCCTGGTTTTAATGTACTTTTCAGCACTTTTACCGGTTGAAAGGAGGAGAGGAAAAAAGCCGGGTAACTGCCGGCCATAATGCCTGTAACAAGTGTTACAACAATCATGCCTGGAAGAATAAAGGGGTTGCCCAACCAGGTGGACATTAATTGTTTTCCGGTGAGTCGGCTGAAGGCCGGGAGCAGCAGTTCCACAAAGATAGCGGCCAGGATCAGCGCAAAGAAAGCCAGTAAGAAGGATTCGCTTAAAAATTGGTTTATAATCCCGCTGCGTCTCGCCCCCACTACTTTCCGGATGCCCACTTCTTTCAACCGATCGGCGCCCCTGGCGGTGGTCAAATTCATAAAATTGATGCAGGCCATCAGTAGAATAATAAAAGCGATGGCTGAGAATAGATAAATATTCGTAATATCGCCCGCCCCCGGGACATTTGTCCGAAGCTGCGACTCATCGTAAACCCACAACATGATGAGAATGCATATTGCCATTCCCAGGGCCAGTCCGGAGACATTGATGAATGAGTAACCTTTGCGTCTGCCGATGTTTCGGACGGCAATTTTCAAGTAATTTCTAAACATCCCGTTCTCCGTAAACTCCCGGTCTATTTCAAATCAGTGTTCGCCCCAAATAGTTGTTATTCTTCAATATTGGGCAGACACATAGGTCTGCCCCTACATAATTTAGACGTGGAATTCCTTGCTGTTGATATTTTCCGTGACGATATGGCCGTCGAAGAGATGGACCACCCGCTGGGCAAATTCCGAATATGCCGGGGAATGGGTTACCATAATAATCGTGGTTCCTGCTTCATGTAATTGGGTGACAAGTCGCATGACCTCTTCGCCGTTGGCGGAATCCAGGTTTCCGGTGGGTTCGTCGGCCAGGATTAATTTGGGTTCGCTGACAATGGCCCTGGCCACTGCCACGCGCTGCTGCTGACCGCCGGACAATTGCTGGGGAAAGTGGTTTCTCCTGGGAATCAATTGCATCCGTTCAAGTACATTGGAGACTTTTTGTTTCCGTTCAGAGGCAGGCATTTTGAGGTATAGGAGTGGGAGTTCGACATTTTCATAAACGGTTAATTCATCGATAAGATTAAAACTCTGGAATACAAAGCCGATATTTTTTTTCCGTAAATGGGCCCGCTGCTTTTCAGTATACCTTGCTACTTCGGAATCCAGGAAGAAATATTCCCCATCGGTGGGGTTGTCCAGCAATCCCAGGATGTTTAAGAGGGTGGATTTGCCGCAGCCCGAAGGTCCCATAACGGCTACGAATTCTCCTTCCTTCACTTTTAAATTAACTTTGTTAAGGGCAGTGGTTTCCACTTCTTCAGTCATGTAAATTTTTCTTAAATTTTTAGTTTCGATCATAATCATTCTCCTATGTTAAAAGCCGCAGGCTGCACTTTCTTCGTCCGTGTTTGTCGCGACGTCGTGTAGGTCCGCGGCCAAATTTTTTCATTTTAATTATTTTAATACCAGGCGCTCCATGTCGCCGTAATTTTCGTAAGATGAAGTGATGACCTGTTCGCCGGGTTTCAAGCCTTCCAGTACTTCGAAGAATTCCGGGTTTTGTCTGCCCAGCCGGATTTGTCTTTTTATGGCGTATTTTCCGGACGGGTCCATTATATAGATCCAATTGCCGCCGGTAGTTTGATAAAAACCACCCCTGGGAATAAGGATGGCTACGGATATGTCGCTCAATTGTAAGCGGATATGAAGGGTTTGGCCTCGCCTGATACCTTCGGCGTTTTTACCCACAAATTCCATATCTACTTCAAACTGTCCGTTCCTGACCTCCGGGTAGACTTTACTTACTTTCAGATCAAAGGTATTGTCGGAAAAATCGAACTGCCCGGTTTTTCCTACTTCGACCCGGGCAATGTAATGTTCGTCGATGGGGGCCCTTACTTTGAAACCGGTTACGTCGTCGATTTGTCCCAGCCTTTCGCCCGGGGCTTTGGACTGGCCGACTTCCGCCAATAGCGAAGTAAGGTGACCCGAGATGGGGGCCTTGACGGTCAAATTTTCCAGTTGCGCTTTGAGCAGGGTCAGGCTTGCTTCCATCTGTTTTACCGAGACTTCCAATTGCTTTACCTGTTCCTCGCTGAATTTTAGATCCTTTTCCTGGCTTTCGATAGTTAATTCTCTATTCTTTTTCTGGAATTCATATTCATCTTTCAAATCATCAAAATCTTGTTTTGAGAGATAGCCGTCCTTGAATATTATCTCGTTGCGTTCAAACCTGCGTTTGATCCTTTTTAAGAAATAATCCCCTTCCGTCCGTTGTCTTTTCAGTTCCAGGCGGTTTCGTTCCAGTTGCAGGCGGGTAGTACGAAGGTCATTGCTGGCCCGGTTGATTTGTGCTTCGTTATTTAAGAGGGTCATCAGTAAGTTCGTATTTGACAGCATCAGGATTATATCGCCTTGTTTTACCTGGGCGCCGGCTTCAAGGTAGATTTTTTCCACGCTTCCGCCGATGACGGAATCCAGGTAAATGGTCCTATGTGGGAGTACATTTCCAATAATAGGAATAAATTCCTGGAACGGTCCTTTTGTCACGGTGGAGATGGTCACACGTTCTTTTTCCACATTCAGGGTAGATCTTCCTGCTTGAAAGATCAGCAGGTATCCGACCACCAGGATAAATAGGCCGATACTACTGTATGTTATTATCCGTTTCGGCGGCCACTTCTTTTTTTCTATTGCTTTATCCATACCCATGTTATTTTTCTCCTAGGGATAGTATTAGCAAGAAGCGTGCCGGAATTGAAGCAAGTATATTTTCAGCCTGGAGATAAACGCTTTATTGCCGATTCCCGGTTTTCGTTCCAAATAAAGTTTATTGTTTACCGGGGTTTGGGTGGCCGCAGTCGTACACTGGGTGTCCGCTGGCGTACAGTTTTCTCCCGCTTGTAATAAAGCGGAATTTTTGTTATCATATAGCTGGAAGAATAGATAAACAGGAATACCGAAATGGACACTGGAACCAAGATCGATCTTTTTGAACTGGCGGATGCCAATAAAAAACAGTTAGAATCGGAATATCAACGCATTAAATTGAAATCCGATCGGAAGAAATCCGATCTGTTGGAAAGCTTCGGCGCCAGGGTTAAAAATGAATGGCATCTCTCGATAAATATGCACGACTGGCCTCTGTTCGAAGTTTTGGATTCCGGGAAATACGTGAATGTCTATGAACTGAAAGACAATCAAGCTGAACAACTGATGAAAGTGGGAAAACTGGACGATTCCAGTGCGAAAAGCGCGAAAGAAGAAGCAGTAAGAAAACATTTAAAGACCTTTTACGAAGGGCGGAAAATCTTTGACTCTTCAATTAGCAAAGGGGAAAAAGCCAGGTATGCCGCTCTGAACATAGGGGGAGTGGGAACAACCGGGTATGGCCGGTACTGTATTGTTATTAAAAGGGAAAAAGCTGAAAAATATAAAAGATTGGCATTTATCAAAGAAGACAGCGCAGTAAGTTACGTGGATAATGGATGCCTTTTGCTGGATAAATTGATGCGGGATGTGACAAATAAAGAATGCGTCGATATCCTGGCTGTGGTTAAGCATGAGAACGAGATAGAAACCATATCGTCCGAAAACTGGAATAGAATGGTTTGTAATGATTCAAGCAATATTGAAGCCGTGACCCTGGATGATATTTTAAGGTCTCACATCAAGTGTGTAAGGATTGATAAAACATATTATAAGGAAATATATTGGGATTCTCTGGCTAAGATATTCAACTCGGAATTAACGGAGATTGAGCGGTACCGCTTAACCCTGGTAAAAAAGGTATTTAAAGAACTGGAGAAACGTGGGATCGAATTGGAGATCATCGATGAAAATTAAAATGATTGCGATTGCGCCGTATGACGGGTGGGCGTTTATTATAAAAGAGGAACGATTGTATTTGCTTCGTCCCCCTTACCGGTCGAAGGATTTACTGGAAGTCGAGGAAAAAGACCTGGAAAATGCCATTCATAAATGCGGATTCCAGGAATGCGCTCAGGCCTTTAATAACCTTGCCGAAGTCATCGGTTTTCTGGACGAGAAATACATTGAGGCTATGAAGAAAAGGGGGATTGCACTCCCGGATAAAGAACAATTGAAAGAGCTCCTGGAGTATGCTACGGAGGAGATATTGACAGGATACCTTGAGAAAGCGGAGCGGGAATTCATTCCACAGCGAAACCTGGATGCGGCGGAATCTATTGCACTCGCATTACTGCCGTTGGAAAAAGTTATACAAAATGAAGTGATTTTTCAAAAAACAATCGCTATCTTAAATCGCTGTAAGGAAGAAAGGGAAAAGCTGGATAATATTATTAAGACGCCCAATAAAACACTCGGTATATTTCCGATAGCAGGATCAATATATACTGTAGAAGCAATTTTTGAATATATGGAATTCGTTTATATGAAGAAACAATTACTCCCGGTTGGGGAGTTAAGGGGGTGATTGATGGAAACCATCACTTTTTATTCTTATAAAGGCGGCGTTGGGCGGACTTTGTCCCTTGCCAATATTGCCGTTTACCTTTCACGATTTGGATTAAATGTATGTATCGTCGATTTCGACCTTGAAGCGCCGGGCATCCATTATAAGCTGCAATCGATTTTTCCTGGTCCCGTTGAAAGAGGATTGGTGGATTATATCTATGAGTTTACATCAGGTGGAAGTATTCCCGGCTCCCTTAACGACTATGTCTTGACCGCTGAAAATATACCCGAGGGAGAAGGAAATATCCAGTTGATTCCCGCCGGGAATGTTTTATCGTCGGAATATTGGAAAAAACTGGCTTCCATCGATTGGCACAGTTTGTTTTATGAAATCGGAGGGGAAGGAGTACCGTTTTTTCTTGAATTCAAGGAAAAAATTCGCAGCGAACTCCAACCCGATATTTTATTGATCGACTCCCGGACCGGGATTACCGAGATGAGTGGGATATGCACGGCGCTTTTACCAGATAAGGTGGTTTTTTTGATCACCAACAACCGGGAAAATATCGAAGGTTCACGCCAGATAATGAGAGGCATTCAAAAGGCAAAGCGTTTTAAAGGACAGAAACCGATAGAAGTATTTTTTGCCTTAACTCGAATCCCGAACCCGCAAAATGCCGAAGAAAATGAAAATGAACAAAAAATAATCGCTAGTATTCTGAGTTTCTTAAATGAGAGTACGGCGAACCTGGAAGACCAGTTGAATATTCCTGAAATCTTCGTACTGCATTCCGACAGGGACCTGGAACTTTCGGAATCGTTACGGTTAAATCAATATGAATTCAGAGATAAACCATTGACCCAGGATTATTTGAAGCTTTTTTTAAAAATAATCCCCAGGGAAATCACGGAGTCAAAAATTAATAGTGTTGTTGAACGAGTAATCACAGAAGATCGATTGCTTGAAGAACCGGATAAGGTGCAGGAAGAATTGGAGGCTTTGGCGGCGTCCTATCCATCCCCACAGACCTATGAAAAGCTGATTGATTTTTATATTCTTCGTAACATGGATAAATCTAAAATATTAGCTGTGTACAGCAGCTTATTTAAAGTCACCCGAACGCTCAGTGAAAAAATGTATGCAAAATTCATTCAGGCATTTAAGAAAGCGAGTATTTATTGGATAGAGAAAGATATTCTGGAAAAGGTTGAAGAATATCTTCAATCGAATCCAGGCGAAAAAAAGGACATAGCACTGAAATTAGCGGATGCATATTATGATAAACGTTTGTATGAACGTGCCTTAGAATGGTATTTAAACCTTTTGGATAAAGTGAAAGATCCATCTGAAATTTTGGAGAAAATATTTGCTATCTATCGTCAGGACAAAATAGGAAATGGGAGGGATGTATTAAAGGTGTATGTAACATATAATTCTCTCATTTTAGAAAAAACTTCGTTGAAGATAAAGGCTTTAGAGGCGCTTTATGAAAAAGGTGAAATCGAACAAGTTAAAAAATTGATCGATCGAATCGATATTACTGAAGATTCTTTTATTGAGCATTCATCCGGATTATTTTATGAAATAATAAAATCCTACGGAAGTGAAAACACCGTGAATGAGAAACTCTCCGCCTGGCTAAAAATTGCATTGAAGAGGCGAGATTCGGAAAGGGTGTACAAACTTGGGAGAATTTTTTTTGAACTTGGAAAAGCGGAGGAATTCAGGAAAGCAATACCTGAAGGTTTCCCAATTAGAGAAAAAATTTTAAATGATTTAGAGCGGAAATTTCGGTAAGTTTTTGACTTCATTTGGAGTGTGAAATGATGGAGGTGGGGAACAGGCAAAAAGTACTCACAAAATGTCTGAACCGCGGATTACGCTGAGATAACACTGATGACGCTGATTAGACACTCTTATAATGTAATCTGAGTAATCTGCGCCATCTGCGTCATCCGTGGTTCAGACATTCTATCAGAGAGTGCAATAATTGAGGTATCTTTAGTAGGGGTATCTTTAGGTGTCAGGCCAATTTTTCCCCTATCTCAGGAAGCCCCATGGAACAAAAGAAAAGTAAACCGGCTGTTCTGATTTGGAAAAATTTTGAAAATATGTTTGACAATATATGAAATTTCAATTATGTTAAAGGCTGAGGTGATAAAATGGATACCATACAATTAGGCGTTGATGAACGGATACTTAAGAAATTCGGAGAAGAAATGATCAAGGAATATGTGAACAAAATGATCTCCTTGAAAAAATTGGAATTTTTCACGGATTTGATCTCAAAATCCATTGAGATGCCTCAAGAAGAATATGATAAGGAACTGGAAGAGATCCGAAAGGAAAGCTGGCAAGAATATAAAAAAGACCTCCCTTGCTAGAGCCTATCCGAAAACTCATGGATGCTTTAAAATTGTAGGGAACAGGCATTGCCTGTTCCCACTGGCATTTGAGGAACAGGCAATGCCTGTTCCCTACCAATTTACGCCCCGTGCATACCTTTTCGGATAGGGTCTTGCTAACGAGAGATAATAAGCTCTATAAGGGCTTGAAAAAAAAGCAATTTGAAAATGTTATTTTATTCGATAGCTTTTTGAAATATTTGGATGAAAAGTAGGCCCTGGGGGCAGGTCAATTGTCAATTGGGATTCGCTAACCCTCTCTGATGGTTACTTCTTTGCCATTAAATACAATGGCCAATTTCTTATAATTTTTTACTCCCCTTTCCACCAGTTCTGTTTCGTACTTTTTGTCTTCGATCTGTTTTAACGCAGCATTCACGGCTGATTCCACGGTTTCGTTATCGTCCGCATCGACGGTCTTGAATTCGATCACATAACCGGTTAAACGGAGATCATGGGGGATAATCGAAATATCATATCTGCCATACCCGGATTCACGGTTGGATTTTATTTCATGGGTATTGGAAATCCATACCAACAATCCCGCCACCAATGCATGATATACTTTCTCCGGCTCAGACCCGAAATCATGATAACTGAAAACAGCGGCAATCACTTTTCGCAGCATTTTTTCAAAAAGCTTTACATCCCCGTCGATTAATGCTTTAAGCATGATTTCCAATTTGTTATTTTCGATTTTATCGGTAAAATACCGCTGGATAATCCGTTTATAAATGGTCCTCACTTCCATATTGGGTATGGACAGCTTATAGTAGATACTCCCGGAGGCGTCCATCCGCTTTTCGGTCTGCTTTAAGTATCCACCCATCAAGAGAAAACTCCATAAGGAATCTTCATCGGATTCGATGTCTTTCAAGATAATATTCTTTTCGATTGTCTTTTCTATAAACTCTCCCCGGAAGAGTTGTTCCATTTCCGCCTTGAGTTCTTTGCCCCCCCTGGACAGTAAGGATTCCACAACTTTGTTGTCGGAAGTATTAATCCAGTAAGGTTCCAATTCTTTTCCTTTGCTGGCGAGAAAATTAATGACGGACCAGGGATTGTAAATAATGGTGTTACCGAACTTATATCCGTTATACCACTGCTGGACCTGTTCATACATGTGGAGGACATTGAAATCCGCCAGCATTGTTTCCACTTCCTTTTCCGTGAAGCCGAATTTATCGTCGAATTCCTCCGCCAGGAGGGTATACACGCCCGGGTTGTTGAGGCCGGAGAAAATCGATTCCCTGGCGATCCTCATAATCCCGGTAATAACACTTTTTTCCAGGTACTGGCCGGTATCTTTCAGGCCGGCGCACAGGAAATTGCGCATAAAATCGATGATTTCATCATAATAGTTGTTGGTAAAGCCCGCATGAATAGGGGCGTCATATTCATCGATCAAAATAACCGCCCGCCTGCCGTAATACCGGTTTAAGAAAATAAGCAGATATTCCAGGCTGTTTTCATAGTCTTCCTTTTCGCCCTCCAGGTCGATAATTTTTTGAAAATAATCCAGTTCAAAGGGCATTAGTACTTTACTGTTTAAGAGACAGCAATGCCTGGCATACTCTTGCCGAATAAGTTTTTTTATTTTCCTGTAGGTTGTTTCCCAGTCGGATTCCTTGATGTTTTTAAAGGTTAAAAAAATAACCGGGTGTTGGCCCATTTTCTCCAGGTATTGAGGTCCTGCTTTAGAGATGGCCAGGGAATCGAATAGACTTTTATAGGTGTTGCCGGGTGTAACCGGTTTACTTTCCAGGAAAGGGGCTCCGGTCTGCCGGGGCAAGTCTTCGGGGCAGCAGTCGTAAAAGTACTTTAGCATTGAAATATTAATGGTTTTCCCGAAACGCCGGGGACGGGGAAGAAGTAAAATCGTATCCCCCCTGTCGATGATTTCCTTGATAAAAAGGGATTTATCTACATAGTAGTAATTCTCAGTAATAATTTTTTTAAAATCGGACTCACCGACAGCCAGTTTTTTCATATCCATGATTATTCACCGGTGTAAGTATAGCATACCGCATTATGATTTGCAAATAGAAGTCGCCCCGTACGCGAATCCTTTCCCTATGATTGACTTTATGGAGTCTAACTGCATTTACACCGCTCAGGTTCTTGGTGTAGGTTTCCACTTAATGAACATGAAAAGCATGCGATGCAAACAATAAAATCAAAGCTGTCGTTATTATAAATGCAATAATGGCCTCCCGCTTCAACTGGGAAAACATATGTGCTTTGGCGACAACATATTGCTTTATCGGCTTGATATTGTAGAAGATGTGAATTAATGCGGCAACAAGAAAGATAATGCCGGCGAAGTTGTGTACCGCCATTGCTGCGTGACGTAACTGAGACACTTCAGCCCTATCCGTGAGATGGAGAATGATACCTGATGGCGGTAACCAGACAAAAGAAAAGAGCATTGTCAACGACACCAGCGCACGGGAATTTAATTTTTGCTGCTGGGGATTAGACATAACGACCTCCCGATACTATGGCGCTTTGATAATATATATTGCTCCACATAAAAGTCTGCGCTTCGCTCATATTGACCTCCATTCTCCACTCACTTTATCGTAACGAACACGCCGGCCAGGACCACGACGCCGCCGATTAAAAACGGCCACCCCAACGGCTCGGCAAGAAATAGAAACGCCGCCACCGAAGCGATTATGGGCTGAACGTTCTGAAAAACCGCGATCCGGGTGGCTTCAATGTGTTTAATCAACCAGTACCAGAGCACATAAGCCGCCACGGATAAACCTAACGCCAGGTAAAGCACCGCCAACCACGCGCCTACAGTGGGCCTGGAATAATCGAATCTCAAGGCATGATACAACCCGAAAGGAAAATACAATAGGGTCCCGGAAGACAGGGCGTATGCGGTAATCCTGAAGGCGCCGTATTTGATCACCAGGGGCCGTCCTATAATGGTATAGCCTACCCAGGCGAATACGGAAATGAGTATAATCAAATCGCCCAGCAGGTACTTTGTTCCTAATTGGAGAGCGCCGTATGCCATGATAAGCGCTACCCCCATCAGCCCCAATGCAACCCCCACGGCGCGCCTCCAAACGAATTTCTCTCTAAAAAAAACCAGGGCCGCCAGGAAAAGCCAGATGGGCGTCGTGGCAAATAACAACGCCCCGTGCCCGGCCCCGGTTAAACTCTGTCCGTAAAGATACATGAGCTGGTTGAACGGGATAATCAAACAACCCAGGCCGATGATTTTCAAGTAATCCCCCTTCTCGATGGCCGGCTTGCGGGACCTGAGCCGCGTGATGACCAGCAGCACAAGCGCGGATATGACAAACCGGTAAAAAGCCACTGTGAAAGGATCGATCATGGAAAGGCCGAATTTGGCTATGGGATAGGCCACGCCCCCCAGGGACTGCTGGAATAATAGGATGGGAATGAGATATAGCTTGTTATCCAGGTAAGACGGATCAAAGGAACGGCGGCTTTTCATTAAAATTTATAACCGATTTTACGCAGGAAATCCTTACGCCAGGTAATGTCTTCCTCGGTCTCGATGCCCAGGCTGGTCATGCCGTCGATAACTCCCAGGACCCCCCTACCCAACTCTGTGTTGGCCACAATGGCCTCCACCGGGTTGGCCGTGGCGCAAAAAATACGGCAGATTTCCGGCACATCCTTGATAATGCGCAGCACATTGATGGGGAAGAAACCATTGCCCAGGAAAATGATAAACGTATGCCCGGCGGCAAGTTTATGGGCATTTTTCGTTGCCAGTTTGATGAGCTCATCGTCCGTTCCACTCCACCGGACCAACCGTTTCCCCGAAGCCTCGCAAAAAGCCAACCCGAACTTGATGCCGGGTACGGTGTTCACCAAAGCTTCATGCACATCCTCAACGGTCTTGATAAAATGGGAATGCCCTAAAATAAAATTCAATTCCCCAGGGTTTTCGATCTTTACGACTTCTAACTCCATGTCATTACCTCCATATTAATCATTATTAATCATTTTTGGTATATTTGTTTTTATCACAAATAGAGAAGTATTTCAATAGCCTATTGACTTTATCTGTAACCTGGATTATAAATTACTTCCATGGATGAAAAAAAAATTATTTTCGAATGTCCCCTGTCTTTCTCGTTACTGAACGATGACCAACAGGTCCAAACAAAAGGCAGCGCCCGCGCCCAAATCGATAAAGAACATCTCACGATCCTGTCCGAGGCCGGCGACGCCCTGGTCTTTCCCCTCCGGGAATTGGTTCAAATCGAAGAAAAAGAGTATCACCTTTTTCTTCCTTTTACCTTTAACCAACAATTGAACCTCTTTAACCTGGGCTTTAAATTCGAAGATTTCACCAGGACCCTGAGCAAATGCCACCACGAAATCATTATGCAGGATATGCTGGTTAAAGAAAACATCCGCAAAAAAGACGTAACCGCGGAATATATCCGGTTCAATAAAAAAGGCGAAAAGGATCGTCAGGGGAAATGCGAGTTGCGGATTTTTGAAACCACCCTGGCGGTGCTCCCGGAAAAAGGCGACATTATCCGGCTGCCGCTGTGCAACATCCGCGACCTCCGGTCGGAAGACTACGGCCTGGCCGTCAACATGGAGTCCGGTGAAAAGGTGGTTCTTTCGCAAATGGGAACCCAACTGGACCCTTTTAAAAAAGTCCTTTCCGATATCCTTAGCAATCTCTCTTTAAAAACCCAGACCTTTCTCCAGGGACTGCTGCCGGAAACCGATGCGCCCACGATCTATAAAGTTTCCCATCTTTTAAAAGAAGGAAGAATCGCCGCTCGAAAAGATATCGAGGTTATTTCGGCCCCGGTATGGACCGGCATTGAAAAAAAGATCGCCCTCTCCCCCCTGGGCGATGAATATGATTTCCTTAAACCCCTGGGCCGACAGGATAAAATAGGCGTGGGTTTTAAAAGGGGATTACTGGGAGGGGATGAAAGCGATTACTTCTGGTTTTTAATTCCCATCTACGGGGGTAAACCCGGGGAACCGGGGAACGCCGCGGTCCTGGAAGCAGGATTGATTCGCCTGCCCAAAGAGGGCGAAGTGGATGAATCGGTCGAAGATGCGGCGGAAATGGGTGAAGGCGAAGAAAACGCGGCCGCCGAGGACCTTTTAAAACAGGAAGGCAAGGCCACTTATTTTTTCCGCATCGTTAGCAGGGAAACCTACGCCGCCCTCAAAGATAAGACGGAACTTGACATGAAGTACGACGAATTCATCAGTTCATTTAACCGCTGCATGCAGGAAGTCAATTTCCGCCGCGAACCCATTTATTTACCGGAAAAGCGGTTGGACGAACCGCGCTATGTGAAATACCGGTACGCCCTCAAACGGCTGCCGGAGCTGCGCAAATTAAGGGAGCTCTTTATCGGCCGGGTGTTCCACCAATCCCAGGAACAGTGGAGAAAAGATACCCTGGCGTTACTGGCTTTCAATACCCAATCGCGCAGTGATAGTGAAAAGTGGGGAAAAGGTGAATAAGGAGAATAAAATATGCCCGGATATAAACATCCCTGTCGATACTGCGGCAAATTAGTCGCGTCCGACGCCAACGTATGTCCTTTTTGTGGGAAAGGAACCCCCACGGGTTTTTTACGTTGTCCAAAATGTAAAAGCCCCATCGAGGAAGGCTGGAAAAATTGCAGCCACTGCGGCTTATCATTGGAAACCACCTGTTCTCAATGTAAAAAATTAACCTTCTTCGGTCCCAATTGCCAACATTGCGGCGCGGTTTTAACATACAGCGATCCCGCTCAAGGGAAAAAGAAATGAATCATATAAACAGGTATAAATATAGACACACAAAACAATAGGAGGAACAACTATGACAATGCAGGCTTTTACAGATAATTACCAGGATAATAGTACTGAAGCAGGATTTCAATTTACTTTTTTTTGCGATCTTTGCCATGAAGGGTATAAGACCAAATTCGATGAATCGACGACATACAAGAAGGGGAAATTTTTCGGCGGCCTGGGTAAGGCGATTTCCTTTGGGGCTTCCCTGATCGGTAAAGACGATTTGGGGTATCATGCGCAGCGTGGTTCCGATATGTTATCGGAACGGTTCCACGGCATGTCGCCGGAATGGCAAAAAGAGCATGATTCTGCTTTCGAGCAAGCGCAGAATGAAGCCAAAGGGCATTTTATTCGCTGTCCCCGGTGCAAACGCTGGGTATGTGAAAACGACTGGAATGAGCAGGAAGGTCTTTGCGTGGAAGACGCCCCGCGTATGGCCGTAGAAGTGGCCGCCGCCAAGGCCGAAAAAATGGTGGTGGATATCAAGGAAAAAGCGGCCGCTACCACGGTGTTTACCGGCGAGATCGAGAGTAAACAAACGATCTGTCCCCAGTGTGGGAAACCAGCCGGGGAAGGCAAATTCTGCAGCAATTGCGGCGCGTCGATGGGCATGGCCCAGTGTCCCCGCTGCGGCGCTAAGAATTCAGCGGCTTCGCGGTTCTGCGGCGAATGCGGCAACGTTTTAAAGTAACTAATTATCAAAAGTTTTGTGGGGTCCAGGGGCGATTTTTCAAAAGAGCCCCTGGCCGCCGGAGGCCCGGATGCGCGGGCTCAATCCCAGTGATTATCAATTAACCACTGCATGGTTTGAAACATCGACTCCGCATACGCCTTCATGATTTCCACCTTTTGCGGGTACTGTGAAAGGTAATCCCGCGGATCCCCGGTTTTGTATTTATACAGGCCGGGGTTCCTTTCTTCCCTCACAATCAAATAATATTCATCATCCAGGACGCCGTACTTATCATCCGCGCTAAAGTATATATAGGGACGTTTTTCTTTTTCGTTCAGCAGGTCGATACCCAGGGTGTTGTTGACATAAGGATATTTCAGCAGGCCCATAATGGTAGGAAAGACATCGATCTGCCCGCCCAGGCAGGTGAAACGCCGGCCTTCTTTGATTAAGCGCGGGGAAAATATGATGAAAGGGGTATGATTCAAATTCAGCGGCATGTCATAGACGGCATTAATGGCCAACCCATGGTCGGAAATAAAAACAAACAGCGTGCGCTTAAACCAGCCCCGCCGCGACGCCATGCGGATGAATTTTTGCAGCGCCCAATCCGAATATTCCACGATTTGTTTTTCTTCTTCTTTACCCCGGGGCTTGAAATACCGGGGCACAATAAATGGCCGGTGGTTACTGCCGGTCATCATTACCGCCAGGAAAGGTTTTTCCCTTTGGGCCAGATCATCGAGGATGGGCATTGAAAAATCGAACATGAAATCATCCGGCACCCCCAGGGTGCTCCGACTCTTATCCCCGGGGTAATCAGCCAGGGACACGATTCTTTCAAAATCATTGGCCCTTAAGAAACCGCCGATATTGTCGAACTGGGCATCGTGGGTGGTAAAATAGACGGTGGAATAACCGTGTTTCCGCAATTCCGCCGCCATACCGGAATTTTTTTTCATGGAAACGGTTTTTAAAGGGTGTTGTTTGCGGATGGCCGGGTAGGAAAACAGCGCGGCGTAGATCCCGTTAAAGGTATGAATCCCGGACGTATAGACGTTGTCGAAACAATAACCCCGGTCGGCAATCCTATCCAGGAAGGGGGTCAGGTTGTCCGGGTTCCCGTACCGTTTCATATGGGCCGCGCTTAAGCCTTCCATGATGATCAAAACCACGTTGGCGTTAAGGGCCGGTTGGTCCGGGGTAATATTCCTGGCAATGGGCGATTGCTGCTGTATATCACCGGGTATGTTCAAATACTTGCGCACATTATCGATGGCTTTTTGGCTGTCCATTAAATGAATCGATTTGTTTTCCGCCTGGAGGGAATTAATATAACTGTGAAAAAACGTATAAACAGGGTTTAATCCCAGTTGGTTGGCAAAAGCATAATCGCAAAAATAAGCAGTGCCGATCTTGATGGGGGATTTCTCCCCTACCCTACCCCGCACGCCGATAAATAGTACGACGACGGCCGCCAGGGAAAGGCCGATATTAACGGCAAGATACGCGGCCTTGCTTTTCGAGGTAGGCAGGGGCCTTTCGATTAAAGTTTTGCGGGCGATCTTTTTTGCCGCTAAGTAATAGGCGACGGCAAAGATAATAAAAGGAATGAAGCCCCACCAGAGTTTAAAATCCTGGAATATCATTTTAAGGAGAAAACCGGCGTCGTCTATCCAGGTAAATACCACCGAGGAAAGATGCGAAAAAAAGTGGTTAAAGTAAGGAATATCAATGCCGCAGACCAGGAAAGCAAAGAGATACGATATATAAAGATAGACAAATATGAAGCGGTAGATGATTTTGTTATCGATTCTTAAGCTTGATGTGATCGACAGGACCAGCAGGGGGATAAACAAAATATACCCGGAGATAACGGTATCGAACCTGAAACCCATAAAAAAGGCTTTCAAGAGAATCGTTAATCGTTCCGGGCCGGGGATATCGCCCAGGTGTTTGTATTCCACAGCCAGCAGGATAACCCTGAAAAGTGTAAACAACAGGATTCCCAGCAAATAGGTAACAAATAAATAAATAATATGTTTAGGTATAGTCAAAAGTTTTGGGAGGTCCAGGAACCCTTTTTTAAAAGGGTTCCTGGCCGCCGGAGGCATTTTTATATCCATCAATTAATTCCATCGACATTAAGGCTAAAGTTAAACACATCATCCCGGTTGTAATGACCGGAGGTGTCCAGGGTCATACGCTCTTTATAGATACGGTCCATGTCCGTGATTTCGTAGACAATAACGCCTTCATTCAAGACCTGGGGACCCAGCAAGTAACTCCCGTCCGGGCCGATGATACAACTGCCGCCTTTGAGAAGCAACTCGCCCGGTTTATCCACCAAGTTTTCCGGCAGTTTCAATTGTTTCGGTAAATCCTTCACCCGCAGGATTTGACCCACCGCCACCACAAAGCAGCGGGCTTCGAAAGCGTAATGTCGGCTGGCCAGTTGATGAATATCATGCACCCAGGGCCATACCGCGATATGGATATGTTCGCCGCTGTTATGCATGGCCTGGCGCGCCAGGGGCATCCAGTGTTCCCAACAGATCAGGCCGCCGATCCTGCCCAGGTGGGTATCCACCGCTTTCAAACCTCGTCCGTCGCCCATGCCGTATAACAATTTCTCCGAAAAAGTGGGCATTAATTTGCGGTGATGATTAACAATTTTGCCGTCCGCATCGATTATCAAAAGCGAATTGTAAATAGTACCGTTGCCGGGGCCGGATTTTACGATTTCGTTGACGCCCATGCAGATAACCATGTGGTGGTTTCGGGCCAGGTCGCAGAGGACTTTGGTTTCGTCACCGGGGACGGCGATGCTGTTCAGGTAAGTAGCGGCAAAAACTTCTTTCGTAGGTTCATGGCCCCACACCGCCGATTCCGGGCAGAGGTCCAGCCAGGCCGGGTAGCCCGAAAGCCATGTTTCGCCGAACACCACCAATTCAGCGCCTTTGCCGGCCGCTTCTTCCACCAGGCGGGCGGCTTTTTCCATGCTGGCCTGGAGGTCCAGGAATTGCGGCCCCGATTGAATAATACCGATTTTAACAGATTTCTTCATCATACGTTTTTTCTCCATGGGTGATTATAATATATAGAGAGGTTTACGGCAAGACTTAAATTATGAATCAGGGTAAGAAAAAGGAAGAGCGGAAAAAACAATCTGTGAGGCGAAGGGGAAATGCGAATTTTTCACTTAATGAAGTAATCTCGACTTTAGTTCTTCTTTTTTCCTCCAGGAATACTGGAAGATATTATACTCCTGGAGTGCGCCGGTGATTTCCGTGGGCACGGGTTTCTCCAGGTCATTAATAATAACGATGCCTTCGTTTGCCCTGACTTTTTTCGTATCTTCAAAAGAAAATATAAGCGATGTAATGGTTTGTTTCCTGGGGCTGTTGACTATTTTTACGATTCTTTCCGGCGATTCTTTCGATGCCGGTATTAGCAAATCGAATTTATGATGAAAAGAACTCACACCCTGTAGAATGACATTTTTTGAAAACCGGGCATCATTGGACAATAAAAACTTTTCCACTTCGCCCAAAAAGAAAGAAATGAATTTAGGTTCGGTTAATACATATAGGTCATCGATAGCCAATATGGCCTGGATCAAGTTATGTTTCTTTCCGGGAAAGGAGCGTTTGTCTGAAACCGTAACCAATTTTTTTTCATCCAGGGCCACGCCGAAACCGTTTAAAATAATGTCCAGCTCTTTTTTTCTTCGCGGGGAATTAAGATTGAAACCGCTTAATTCCAGGTCATTTAAAGTTTCAGCGCCGTCTGTCAAGATAATGCGTCCGTTATTTTCGATCCTGGCAAAAATCTGGATATAGTCATTATGTCTATTTAAAAAAGGGGTAGTTATTTCATACCATTCACCGATGGGGTTTATGACGATTTTTTCCTTCAACCACTTTAAATAATCATCGATCAAGTTTTTCATGGCTCACTCGGGGTCCTGATTCTCGATTGTCGGTAGATCAATTATATTACAATATTTGAAAAAAGCCAACATGTTTTCAAATAAATCGTTTGTCCTGAGATCAAGAGCGATCTCAACCGGAACCGCCCATTTATCCATATACGATTCCACATAAAGATGCAGATGTGGGCAACCGATGTCCATGCCGTTATACGGCGCCAATAAAGGAAGAGGAACTTTTTCAGCGAAAGGATTTTTGTGAGGTGGGCCATCTATATCAAGGCGTCTTAGCGGGAATATTTTCTTTACCCTGTTTTGATATGTGATTTTTGAGACCTTGATTTCATGCCGGCTTATATCGAAAAGGAATTCTTCTTTATTATCGCTGGACAAAAAGGGAATCGTAAGTTTAATACCTTTCCCAGGGAAAAAGTAAGTGCGATTTTCTTTTGGAATTTTAGCCATTTCAAACAGTGCATCAGCTTCCTGTTGAGATAAATCATCAATCATATAAGTCTCCTTGAATTATCGGCCATGTTCAGAATTTAACATAATTGGTTTCTAATGTCAAATAAAAAGGTGAGCTTATCGTACCATGCGCTTCCCCTCTTCCCCTCTCACCTTCTCAATCTTTCAAAGCTGGGGGCGAAAACACACCACACGAAACCCGTGGTCATTCCATGAGTACTGGGGAATTCGGAGGCAGCGCGCCGCACAAAGCAAATTTTGGGGATAATAGTCCCATGAACCGCC
>JAPKZK010000144.1 GCA_026393835.1 Candidatus Aminicenantota bacterium
GTAAATTTATTTTAGTCTCTCACAAGCGCCCTGTATTCGACCCTGTTACCGCACCGCTGCCATTGGGTATCATGGAGGAGCATACGATAATTGGGCTTAGTGAGCCATATGCGATTCAACTCCTCCGGGAATCAGGGCTGAGGATTGAAGATAAGGGACTGATGAGCCAAATTGTAAGATATTGTGATGAGAATCCGCTGATGCTGCAAATTTTTAGTTTCCAGGTTCGTAACCGCCATTGTGACCCCAATGAACTAATCGCTGCCGGTGTAAATGAAACACCATTTGCTAATTTGCTCGTTAAAGCCACCTCCGGATTATCCCGGGAAAGTCGCGAGGTTTTGGAAAAACTCAGTATTTATCGTCTACCATTAAAGAGGAAACAGCTTAAAACACTCGGTGTTCCTTTTAACAAAGCCATTGAACCATTGATAGATTGTTTCCTTGTGACTAACGGAGAATTTATCAATGTACCGATAAGAGTTAGGAATTTTGTATTAGAGACCCTCCCTGAATCTCGACGTTTAGAATTGCATAAAAATGCGGCAGTATTTTATAATGAGATTCATGGGAACCGCAGCCCTCAAAACTATGAGACCCTTCAATTGGTATTGGAAGAGGCTTATCATAGGTTTCAATGTGGTGACACTGAAAACGCAGCGAAAGCCATTTTGTCCGGCGCTGCTTATCTTATTGATTGGGGCTATATTGAACAAGCGGAACAGCAGGTTCTGCAGGCAGCAAACAATATTGGCGACAACCTCCTGCTGGCGCAATGTGCCTGGATACGCGGAAGAATAGATGCTTTGCGTGCAAACTATGCGACGGCCCTGGAGCATTTCGAGAATGCACTCGAATTGTATACCTCTGTTAAAGATTATGGGGGTGTTACCCGAACATTGTTCCGAATTGGAGATATACATAACGCTCTTTTGGAATTCGACAAGGCCAATTCATATTTTGAAGAATGCATTAACATATGTGAAGAACATAGTATAACTGAAAATAGGGGGGGAATCTTCCTATCTATGGGGTGGAATCTGCAATGTAGATCTTTTAAAACAGAAAAAGTACTTGAATTCTACCAATCAAGCCTGGAGTATGCCGAAAAAGAAAGAGACTATAAAATCATAAGCAGCGCTCTTTGTAAAATGGGCTTTTTACTATGGGACAAAAAGAAAAAAAAGGTTGAAGCACTTAAGCATTATAAAGATGCATTAGAAATTAGTCGATCTTATAACCATGCTAACGAAATTGGGGCGATCCATTCTGAGTTGGGATATCTTCATAATGAATGGGGAGATTACAATGAGGCAGAGAAAAATTGCCTCCAGGCGATTGAAATATTTAAAGCATTGGGTAACAATTATGGTCTTGGAAATGCGTATTGTAATTTTGCCAGGGTCAAGGAATCAAAAGATGTGTTTGACGAAGCCACTCAGTATTACGAATTGAGTATGAAAATATCTTCTGAAATTAAAAATTTTGGCTGTACTGCCTACGCTGCCCTTCGATTAGGAATAGTCTATCGAAAACAAAATAAAATTACCGAAGCAAAAAAAATTTTCCTGGAGGCTGATCATTTATGCCGGGATTATGGCTTGAAAGAAACCGGAAAGACAGCGAAAATTGAGTTGAATAAGTTAAATAACCTGTAAAAAAGAGTAATCGATATCCTTTTTATATATCCTCCTGGCCCGGTGACGACAGGGATTAAAATGCTTCCATAACGCCTGGACCCGGGTATTGGTCTCAAGCTCCAGGTTCTATTCGGCATACGTAAACGCTTTCTCTATTAACGTATTTACGATTTCAATGATCATTAACAGATCGATCCCTTTTCCCTGGTATTTCCGTTTCACTCCCGCCATTCTCTTTACAAATACGATTAAATATGTTAAGTTTATTCCTTAAATAACAAGATAAGGATATAACATCGATGTGTGGAATTTGTGGTATTTTCGACTTAAAACAAGAAAAGAGGATCGATGCTTCCTTGATAAAACGGATGACCTCTACCCTTCACCATCGGGGACCTGACGGCGAAAATCATTATACCGAACGCAACCTGGGTTATGGTTTTTCAAGGCTCAGTATCATCGACCTGGCCGGCGGGATGCAACCCCTGTTCAATGAAGACAAGTCCCTGGTACTGATCTGCAACGGAGAAATCTTCAACTACATCGAATTAAGAGAGGAATTGATCAATAAGGGGCACTGTTTCAAAACCCAAACCGATGTGGAAGTGCTGCTCCATCTCTATGAAGAAAACTCAAACGGTACGGAATTTCTTAATCGCCTGAACGGCCAATTTTCTTTTGCGATTTGCGATTTAAAAAAACAGCAGCTATTTTGCGCCAGGGACCATTTCGGGGTGCTGCCTTTCTTTTATACTATCGCGGATGATCTTTTTATTTTCGGCTCTGAAATTAAGGCCATCCTGGAACACCCGGCGGTAAAGAGAGAAGTGGACCTGGTGGGACTGGACCAGGTATTTACATTCCCGGGTTTAATCAGCCCCAGGACCATGTTTAAAAATATCCGCAGCCTGGAAAACGGGCATTACCTGACGGTAAAAACACCGGGAGATATTACGGACTACGAATACTGGGACGTCATCTATCCCAACATCGATGAAATCGATTACAAGAAATTCAATGAGCAATATTATATAGAGCAGGTGAAAGCGTTAATCTCCCAATCGGTGAAATTGCGACTGCGGTCGGATGTGCCGGTGGGTTTTTATATCAGCGGCGGGCTGGATTCTTCCATCACGACGGCTGTGGCGCACCGGTTACTGGCCGGGGTAAGAAGTAACTCTTTTTCCATCGATTTCATTGAAAAAGATATTTCCGAATCAAAGTATCAACGTATCATGGCAAAGTTCGTGGATTCGCTCCACCACGAAATCGTGTTCCGGTTTACGGATATCAGCGAACGCCTGGTCAAATCCGTTTACCACAGCGAATGCCCTGTAAAAGAAACTTATAACACTGCGTCCCTGGCCCTGTCCGAATTGGTGAGAGCAAACGATATCAAAGTGATCTTAACGGGCGAAGGGTCGGATGAATTTTTTGCGGGGTATGTGGGATACCGCTTCGACAAGATGCGGCAAATGCAGAAAAAACAGGCGACGCCGGATACGCCTTTCGAAGAAGCCATTCGCCAAAAAATCTACGGCGATGGCAATTTCTTTTATGAGAAAAACAAATATGCTTTCACTAAGACAAAAAAGGAGTTATATTCGCAGCGGATCCATGAGATTTATGATGAAGTGGATTGTCTCAATCACTATATCATTAAAAAAGAAAGGCTGATAAACAAGGATATTATTCATAAACGTTCGTACCTCGATTATAAATTGCGCCTGGCCGATCATTTAATATCGGATCACGGCGACCGGATGGCCATGGCCAACTCGGTAGAGGCCAGGTACCCGTTCCTGGATAAGGATTTGATCGAATTCGCGGCCACTGTGCCACCGGACTTAAAACTAAAGGACTTCGATGAGAAATATATCGTAAAAAAGGCGGCCAAAGGGCTGATCCCGGAAGAGATTCTCAAACGAGAGAAATTCGGTTTTGTGGCGCCAGGGAGCCCTTATTTATTGCAGCGCAACATCCAGTACATCGATGAGCTCCTCTCGTATGAGAAGATAAAGAAACAGGGATATTTTAATCCCGACACGGTGGAAACTCTGAAAAAACAATATATGCAAGAAGGGTTTCGCCTCAATGTCCCGTTTGACAGCGATTTATTGATTATCGTCATTACTTTCGGGATTTTGCTGGAACAATTTAACCTGCCGGATTTTTAGGTCGCTATAAAAGTATAGCCGCGAAGAACGCGAAGGACCGCGAAGAAAAAAAATCCACGGAGTGAGATCGGGGACAGGCGAAACCCAACCAAATTAATAGACCGCTCGTAATAGAGTGCTAACAATGATTATTTGGTCAATCACCGGTCATTAATCAAATTTGTGATCTTTTTTTTTAAGTCGACTTTTTCCAGGCAAAGTTCCATAAGGGACCGGGTCGCCCATCTTAACCATATTTGCCGTCTTACTGGCTTTAAGGTATCCCACATAGTCCCCATGATATATTGAAACTTTTTCCTGTTTTTTATATTTTTTAGTAAGTCCGGGAATTTCTGATTCATTAATTCCAATTTCATGGGAAAGAAGGGGAGCCTCCCTTGGGTAGCTTTTCTCTTTAAGAGTCCAAAAATCCTCTATCAGGGGAGGTGTATACTTCTTATCGAGTTTGCCCCATAAGCCTCTATAAATATTAACGATATTCTCTCTTTCTTTTTCATCGGCGCAGGGTTCATAAACTGGGTTTTCTATGAATAATAAGAGACCCGCCTGGGCTATAAAGAACAATTTGGCAAAAAGCCCGGAAGTAATAAAAATATTTTTTATCCTTGTATAGTTATTTTCAAGGGAGTATTCAAAAATCAATTCTTTAAAACTTGCCGATATATATTCGAGAATTTCACTTCCTTCCATCATCTGGGAATAAAGGCTATTCATACATTGGAAAGAATTTTTTCCAGATAATTTTACAGCTTTTTCAAGGTCGGCTTCTTGCGGCGCCGGGTTTCCAAAGAGACGTGATTCCACAAAAGAAAAGGCATCAGGGTCTTTAACAAGGGTTTCCGCTTTCCGCATGGATAAAATCCTGGTTTTTGTGGATAAATTACCGTCAAATCCGGCGATGGCGCCATGAAGCGCATCAAAGAGTAATTTGTCCTTTAATAGTTTTTTTCGGAGTTCGTCTAACGAAATATTCTCAAAAACTTTTATTTCCGAATCGCTGTCGAAAAAAAGGCTTTCTTCATATGGAGTACAATAAATGGCTTGTTCGGTCTCCCCGGCATATAAGAGAAATAATCGATCTTCCTCTTTGAACATCGCCTGGGCAATTTGCCCGCATACTAAAGCTTTTTCAATCATTCTTCAATCCACTCCTTCTTGTATATCTTCAAATACTCCTTTATTCTTAATATTTTCTCCTTCTGCCCGGGATCGACGTTTGAATTTCCCCGTACAGCCCGGATGGCCTCTTTGTTGATTTTTCCATATATATGAACCTCAATATACTCATCACGTTTTCTGTCTCCTGTGCTCTTTAAGACAATGATGGCATAATCCGTCTCTTTTGTCAATAAAATTTTCCCCATCAATTTTGCAATCGCCAATTTATATCTCTCCTTCCACACAGCCCGATATCCTTTCGGGATTTTATCACCTGCAAGAATTTTATGTCGTCGAATAAAACTGTACGAATTTTCCTCTAACAAGGTCGTTCTTAATCTTACGGATTCATCCGATAAAATGATGGTATAATCGCCATATGACTTTAGTCCTGAGCCATCCAGGGACATAGCGGCATATCGAATGTTTGAACCATAACTTCCAAAAAGTGTTCCTTCGATACCCAAGCGTTCCTTATCGAATTCGGAACGCACAAAATCTCTCGCCTCTCCTTCGGTTTGCAATTGATACGTCGAATAAATTGTGCTTTTCCCTGCAATCATATTATAAAGATAATCCAGACTGACATTAATAACCGCTGAACTCTTTTTTACTTGCCCTTCAAAGTCAATTCGTTTTTCTTGCTGTTCTCCCAATTCAGCCAATTTGAATTTTTCACGGTATCTCTTTCTCAATGCTTTCATTTCTTCCTTTTGAGAACAATCGTTCACATTGGGAAAGCCCAAAAACATCCCACATTGAGAGCATTTTTCACTCATTAACGAATTTTCAAAGCCACAATTCGAGCAATTAGTCATTGTACACCATATATGAATATTCCTTATCTATGATATTCATAATTAATTTTACCAGAAAAGTGGTCAAAATGCAATGATGATGACGATTCGGTAACCCCCCATTTTTTTATGCTGCCCCACGGCGACCCCTCATCGAGATTAATTTTCCCTTTCCTCCTCAACGGGCGATAGGTATAACCAGCCGATGTTCTTTTATCTTCCGGCATTGATCGGCTGTCAACCGGTCATTCTCAAACTCATAACTCTCTGCCATTAAATTCTCTACGCCCGCCCCGGCATGTCCCAACGAATCCAATAAAATATGTCCCAACTCATGCGCCTCGGAAACATAATTGGGGCGCCGGATTTTGATATTAAGTTTCATGGCGACGCTCAACGAAAACCAGGCGGTATTCCGCAGCGCATCCGAAACTTCCTCATCTTCACTGCTCTCGGGCCAGGCATAGGCATTAAACTTTGGGATCGACCGGAAATAAAAAAGTACCGGTCTGAACGTAAGCGGTACTTTCTCAGCGATTTCCCGGTCCCCAACCCCCGGGCCGGCGAAATCGATTACCCCACCCGGCGCCCCGGCTTCCACGAACTTCACCCGCCCAAACCGCACCCCACACTGGGCAAAAATATCGGCCACCTTTTTTAACCGCTGCAATACGACCTTTTTACTCCACCCTGTCCCGCGAAACATTACCAGCGTCAAATCAAAGGAATGCGTAAACGCCTGCCGCGTTTTTTCATAAAACCTGCCCACATCGATAAATTCCACTTTCGGTTTAACAAACCCCGCCCCGGCCCATATCTCTTCTTCCTTTTCAACCTTCCCTTTTTCACCCGGCCCCGCCGCTTCAACCGCCGCAAAAATAAATAAGAAACTTAATAGCAATATCAATGTTTTATATTTCATCATTCATCATTCATCATTCATCATTTAAGTTTTATTATAAATACAATAGGTATCCAGGGGTTCGATGATTACGAAAAATTTTTCCAGGTTTTCACTGCCCCTGCTTTTAATCTTAATTTTGACCCAGTTTTTTGCATCTCTATAGACAAGGCTCATATCTACGCGGTTGGTTTCCAGGTCCTTTTGAATCAAAAAGATATCCAGTTTTTTGTTCTTCATTTGATTGGGGAGGGGCACATCAAGGGTATAGAAATCCTCTTTGTCGTTTTTAGCAACAGGAAATTTTCGATAAGGAACAAGCATCACTTTACCTGTATTGCGGCTCCAGGAACCGCCGGCGACCACATTAAGGGCAAACATTTTTTTTTGCACCGGGTCCATATCGCGGTAGGAGCGGCCGCCTTCGGTCTGACCGGCGGTATATACCCGCACCCCATTACGTTTACATTTGAGTTCCACCTGGAGATTATCACCCAACGCGGGATCGATATAGAAAACCATTTCATAATAAGCGGAAGTCGACTTTACGATACGTTTGGCGATCTCCTGGGTATCGGAGCCGGTAAAATAGCCTCCGCCGCTTTCGCCGGCCAGGTATCTCAAACTCTTTTCGCCCGAGACCCCGGCGTCATTGGTGTCGTTGGGACGCCCGGGATTGATGGTATGGATCACGCTGCCGCCGTAATTGATGGATTTTACGATTTCATCCAGGTAGCGAAATAGATCGGTGGAATAGGCCTTGTCTTCCTGGAATACATCCCTTTCGGGTTTGACCAGTATGGTTTCAAATTGCCTTCGGCGAAGTTCAGCATCGGATTCGCGTCGGGGATCAGTTTCCACTTTCATTTCAGTCTTAAGCAGTTTCATTTTAAAAGCGCCGTCCGCCATGCCTTCGGATAACAGGAAAACCAGCTTGGGTTTACTGATGGTTTTGAGGATATATTTAAATTGAGAAAGTACCCGGCAGAAATGTTCTACCTGGTGCTTGTAGCGCATTGCTTCCGAGTCGAGGTAAAAATCCCTGAGTTTTTTCCACTGCTCGTTTTCCATACGTTCCTCTGTCTCGATTGAAAAATCGATATTATTGAGGAGGTCGCGGGTGTTGAATAAATGGGTGGTCCATCTCTCTATGGGTCGCCGAAGTTTTGCGATTTTCTCCAATAATTTCTCCTGGCTGTCGGAGGGCCCGTCAATATACTTTAGACCGCCAAAAATACTATTCTCAAATACCACGAATCGATCGCCCGGGTTCCCCTGTTTCACGATGTCGCCGGCAATCTCTTTGGATCGTTTAAAACCGGTGGCGCTGATAAACATGGTGTCCAATATAATAAATATTACCCGTTCTTTTTCTTCCGGGACCATCTTCCGCTTTTCAACGGTACTGGTCTCAAAATCGTAACGCTTAAAATAAGCGATTCCCCTGGGCTCGCCATTAACATAGAGTTCCATATCCCCCTGTTCCAGGTCAAATACAGGGTTTCCGGCGGCGTCCAGGGCAAAAACCGGGAGTAGTTTAACGTTCACGTCTACCTGGTAACTCAAGGCGTCGTCTGTTGTTTTGGTGGATTCCCGGGCTTCGGGCGGTTCTTGTTTTTCCTGGGCCGGCGCCGCCGGGTGGGCCATACCTGTTACCAGGCCCACCAGTATTATGTATAATAATATTTTTCTCACTTTGCCTCCTGATATTTTTTTAAAACCGGGAAACGAAGAAAACAGGTAATATAATAATATATTTTATAAGGTTTTTCCATAAAAATTTCGATAGAGATTGACATATACTGGAAAAAGTGATATTTTTATATCTTAAATGCGCCTGTAGCTCAGAGGATAGAGCACAGGATTCCTAATCCTGGAGTCGCAGGTTCAACTCCTGCCAGGCGCGTTTTCATTTAAAAGACTCGAATGGCAAAATTTCTTTTATGGCTTATCCTTTTTTTCCTGTGCTGGCCGCTGGCGCTGCTGGGCCTCATTCTTTACCCCCTCCTCTGGCTTCTCTCCCTTCCTTTTCGCCTGGTGGGTATTACCGTCAGCGCCGTCTTCGACCTTCTTAAAGCCATCATCACCCTCCCCGCACGGCTCCTAAGGGGCCCTTCTCGTTAACAATTGACAATTATCTCTTATTAAGGGGTTAGGGATCAGCTAAAAATCCGAATTTCGAATTTCGTGCTTCGTGCTTTATTCCTGTTTCGCGTCTCTTCGCGTTCTTCGCGGCTAACCATATTTCTTTATCCTGGCAATCAGGTTGACGCGGGAGATACCCAGGATTCTAGCGGCCTGGGTCTTATTATTCTTTGTATGCTCCAGTACTTTTTTAATATGTTCCTTTTCTAATTCCAACAGCGACGGCAGCGGCCCGGTACGCTGAGTATCCACCCGCAAACGGGCCTTCTCCAGGAAATAACCGGGCAGGGATTTTTTCTGCAACTCGCTTCCCGACTCGACAATAACGGCGCTGTTGATAATGTTCATCAACTCCCGTACATTGCCGGGAAAACCGTACCCTTTTAATAAATTCATCACGGACGCGGAGATTTTCTCGATCTTCTTATCATACCCGGCGCTGTATTTGCTTAAAAAATGATTCGCCAACAGCGGGATATCCGCCTGCCGCTCCCGCAGCGGCGGTAAGTTGATGGAATTGATGTTCAAACGGAAAAAAAGGTCCTTCCTGAAATTGCCCCGCTTGATCTCATCGAAAAGGTTCTTATTGGTGGCGGCAATAATACGGACATCGGCTTTAATATTCCTGGTGGAACCGAGTCGATAAAATTCTTCTTCCTGCAAAACTCTTAATAATTTAACCTGGATGGGCAACCCCAACTCCCCTATTTCATCCAGGAAAAGCGTACCGCCCTGGGCCTCTTCGATAAAGCCTTTTTTATCGGCTGAGGCGCCGGTAAAAGACCCCCTGGCATGACCGAAAAACTCGGAAGCAAAGAGCTCATTGGCAAAAACGCCGGCATTGACGGCCACAAAGGGTTTATTTTTCCTGGGACTGATTTCATGGATGGCCCTGGCGATCAACTCTTTGCCGACCCCGCTCTCGCCCCAGATCAACACACTGTTGCCGGCAGCGGCAAACTTCTCTACGAAATAAAAGATTCTCATCATCTTTTCATCCCGGGTGATGATTTCTTTGAAAACTTCCGGGTATTTTAAGTGCTCAGTGGAAAGGGGTTCCAGCGGCTGCTCATTTTCAGCAATAGGTTCGTTATCTTTCGAAACCTGTTCCGATGTGTCCTGTTGGGCGATGGGTTTCACCATGTAATCCGGACAGCCTACCTTCATGGCAACGATGGCCAATTCGGCAGTGATTTTGTTAAAGATGGGGAAGATATCATTAATGCCTTCCGCAATTGTTTTTATGTTGTCTTCGATAATGGTATTGCTCATTATGTTGTCTTCGACGACCAGGAACCCTTTCGTGAACCATCACGGATGGACAGGTTCCTGGATTTCCTAAAACTTTTAACTATCAAAAGTTTTACGGGGGTCAAGGGGGCGGTTTTTCAAAAGAGCCCCCTGCCCATTTTATTATTTTGTCAACCGACTCTTTATCCTGGTCCTGTAATAATACTCTGAAAAAAGAAGCGTGGGCAATCCCGGGTGGTGTGCGGCAGTATCGATATCGTAAAGTGCATACACGGGCTTCCCTTTTTCATTGTAATACTCGCCGGTATTTCCAGCGGAGAAACGGTTAACTGTTTCGATTTCAGCGGTTATCGCGGCAACGGAATCGTAAGCGAATGTTTTTTCGAATTTCCCGGCCAGTTTTTCGATCACTTTCCAGTTTTCCATGCCCGCTGCGGGTTCGATGATCCGGTGGACCTCCTGTACTCTCCGGTCACAGGAAGTATAAGAACCGTCCTGTTCGATATATGAAGCGGCGGGAAACACTACATCCGCATCGGCCGTGGTATCGGTATGAAACATTTCCTGCACGGCCAGGAACTCGACGGCCTTGAAGTACTTGCTGTTATCGCCGACAACCAGGGGGTCCTCGCCGAAAACCAACAGGGCCTTGATCTCGCCTTTCAATAGTTTTTCTTTGAGGTTCACGGGTTGAAATACTTTCTCCACCCCGGCGTCCCACTGCTTTTCGATGCGTTTGATCTCGGCGGTTTCAAAGGGTTTGACCCAGCCGGGTAAGTAGTTGGGATTGACGCCCATATTCATGAGGCCGGCGGAATTGGCGTATTCGCGCATGATGATTAAACCGCCGCCTTGCTGTTGGACGCTGCCGGTCCGGACGCGACCGGTCAGCAAAAGGAAATTGCCGATGGCTTTCAAATCGTTTTTGGACTTATCCCGCGGGGCGTCGATGTTGTAAATAAAAACGATCTTCTGATCGGGTTTCTCTATCCACTGGAGCAATCGGCGGTACTTTTCCTCGGCGATATCCGCGTCCTCCACCACTTTTTCCGTGGTATAAGGCCGCACCATTTTCTTGAGGGCGTCGAAACCTTCGATTTCCAGGCCGGTCTTAGCGACGAATCCTTTTTCGATGGCTTCCCTCATCAGTCCGTTCATCAAAATGGTGTTGGAACCTTTCCGGGAATCGATCCAGAGGTCGGCGAACCGGGTGGCCCTGGACTGGGCGGAATCGATTAACACCATTTTTGCGCCGTGCTTTTTCTGGGCCTCTTTTATTTTTAATTCCATGATTAAATTCTCTTGCGAAAGGTTGCCGTTAATCACAATAACCACATCGGCGTCCCGGATATCATCCATGGCAACGGTGGAATCGGTATAACCCAGGGTTTCGTCGAGGCTGTCCAGGTCCACCCCGTAAAATAGGTTGGAGAAACTGTCGATATTATTTGTTTCCAAAACGGTACGGGCGAATTTCTGCAGCAGGTAGAGTTCCTGGTTGGACATTTTGGGCGAGCCGAACAGGGCCACGGCTTCGGGGCCGTATTTTGCAATGATTTCCTTGATTTTTTGGGCGGTGTAATCCAGCGCTTTATCCCAGGAGACTTCGTTAAATGTATCTTTTTCTCTAAGAAGGGGTTTTTGCAGGCGGTTCTTTTCCATGAGGTAACGGTGGCCGAACCGGCCCTTGACGCAGAGGTAACCCTTGTTGTGACTGCCATACACGCCGGCCTCTTCGCTGTTGGCGACAAAGTAAACTTGATTATCGATGACTTTGAAATTGACTTTGCAGCCGATGGAACAGAAATGGCACACGGCTTCGTGATTTTCTTTGGGCAGGGTCCCCAATACTTTGAAGGGGAACTTTTCCGTCAATGCGCCGGTAGGACAGGTATCGACGCAATTGCCGCAGGCGACGCAGTTGGTTTCCAGCAGCGGTTTTTCCATGGCCGGTTTCACCACGGAGCGGAAACCGCGGTTGACAAATCCCAGGGCGGATACTTTCAATATTTCCGCGCAGGTCCGGACACATCGTCCGCAGTTGATGCACTTATTGGGGTCCATGACGATAAAGGGGTGACGGGTATCGACTTTGTATTTGCGAACTTCGCCCAGGTAGGGGGCGATATCGACGTTGAAATCATCGGCCCGCAGCCTGAGTTGACAATCGTAATATTCGGAACACCCGCACTCGATGCAGCGTTTTGGTTCGCATACGGCCTGTTGGGGGGTAAGCCCCAGGTCCACTTCGGCAAGGTTATGGATCCGTTCGTTTACGGGCAGTTCCGGCATTTTACCGCGGGGTACTTTGGGGAAGTGGGACAATTCATGCTCGGAGACTTCACCGAATTTATGTTTAAAACTTAAGAATGGTTTGGGCCGTTTTTCTACTTTCCCGGTACGTATATATTCATCGATGGACCGGGCGGCGATTTTTCCCTGGGCGATGGCGGCGATGGCGGTCAGGGGACCCAGCACGGCGTCGCCCCCGGCAAAGACGCCTTTAATGGAAGTTTCCAGTGTACCTTCGCCGGCAATGATGGTCCCCCAGCGTTCCAGTTTCAGTTCTTTTTCCGGGGCGGCGAACGCGGTATCCACCTGCTGACCGATGGCGCCGATAAGGTAATCGCAAGGGATTTCGAAATCCGAGCCTTCGATGGGTACGGGGCGGGGTCGTTCACCGGGTTTGGCCTCTTCCAGTTTCATTTTCAGGCACACGATGCCTTTTAATTTATTATTCTTATCGCGGATAATGGCTTTGGGGAGGGTGAGGATATTGATTTCGACGCCTTCGGCCTGTGCGGCGTGGATTTCTTCGGGGTGGGCCGGCATTTCTTTAATGCTGCGGCGGTAGACGATTTTGACTTTATCGGCGCCGCAGCGTAACGAGGTCCTGGCGGCGTCGATGGCGGTATTGCCGCCGCCCACCACCACCACCGTACCTTTCAACGTAGGTACGCCGTCGGGTAGTTGGCGGAGGAAATCGATCCCGCCCATCACGCCTTCGGTTTCATGTTCATGCTCTAACTGCATGATGCTGGCTTTATGGGCGCCGACGGCCAGGTATACGGAAGCGAACCCGTCTTTTAACAGGGATGCGACGGTGAAATCTTTGCCCATGGCGACGTTGGTTTTAACCTCGACGCCGCTTCCCACGCCGGTGATCCAATCGATTTCGTCTTGCAGGGTTTTCTTGGGCAGACGGTATTCGGGGATACCCCACATCAGCATGCCGCCCAGGCGGGAGAGTTTTTCGAATATGGTCACTTTGTAGCCTTCCAGGGTGAGGTAATAGGCGCAGGTCAGACCGGAGGGGCCGCCGCCCACGACGGCGATTTTCTTGCCGTTGGCGGGTTTGACTTCGGGCCGCCATTTGTGGGGGGCGTCCAGGTCCGCGGCATAACGCTTCAGGTAATTGATGCCCAGGGCTTCATCGATGATCTGCCGGCGGCAGGCGGTCTCGCAGTCGCGTACGCACACCCTACCGATGGATAGGGGCAACGGGTTCTGCTGCTTAATGAGTGCCAGGGCTTCCCGGACCTTGCCCATGGAAATGAGGGCGATATAACCCTGGGCGTCGACGTTGGCGGGGCAGTTGTTAATACAGGGGCCGATGCAATCGGCGTAGTGGTTGGAGAGGAGTAATTCCAGGGCGGTTTTCCTGGAACTGCGCACCTGCTCGCTGTCGGTGTGGATTTTCATGCCGTTGGCAATAGGGGTGCAGCAGGAAGCCACCAGTTTATTCATGCCTTCGATTGCCACGACGCAAAGGAAACAGGAACCGTAAGGTTCGATGCGTTCATCGTGACAGAGGGTGGGTATTTTATCGATTTTGTTTTCATGAACCACTTGAAGAATGGTTTTCCCGGCATCGGTAACGATTTCTTTGCCGTTTATCGTAACTTTTATTTGTTCTTGAGCCATTGCTGAGTTCCTCCAGGGGTTTAATTTTTCAGGACGGCTTCGAATTTACATGCATCGAAGCAGAGTCCGCATTTGATACAGAGGGCCTGGTCCAGGGTATGAACTTTTTTCACTTCGCCGGTGATGGCGTGAACCGGGCATTTCCTGGCGCACAGGGTGCAGCCGGTGCAGTTATCGGCGGTAATGGTATAGGTCAGGAGGGCGGTGCAGGAATGGGCCGGGCACTTTTTTTGGCGAATATGGGTTTCGTACTCTTCCCGGAAATACTTGATGGTGGTCAGCACGGGGTTGGGGGCGGTCTGACCCAGGCCGCAGAGGCTGCCGCTTTTGATTTTATAAGCCAGGTCTTCCAGCAGTTGAATATCGCCTTCTTTTCCTTCGCCCAGGGTAATGCGGTCCAGGATTTCCAGCATGCGTTTGGTGCCGATGCGGCAGAAGGTGCATTTGCCGCAGGATTCGTTCTGGGTGAAATTGAGGAAAAACCGGGCCAGGTCCACCATGCAGGTAGTTTCATCCAGGACGATGAGGCCGCCGGAGCCCATGATGGCGCCGGTGCGGGTGATTTCGTCGTAATCGATTTTCAGATCGCCCTGGGTGGCGGGGATGGTTCCACCGGATGGTCCGCCCATTTGAACGGCTTTAAATTTTTTACCGCCGGCGATGCCGCCGCCGATTTCGTAAACGATTTCATTAATGGTAATGCCCATGGGGACTTCGACGAGGCCGCTTTTAGCGATTTTACCGGCCAGGGCAAAGACTTTGGTGCCTTTGCTTTTTTCGGTTCCCATGGCGGCGAAGGCTTCGGCGCCGTTCAGGATGATCCAGGGGACATTGGCGTAGGTTTCGACGTTATTGATATTGGTGGGTTTTTCCCAGAGGCCTTTTTGGGCGGGGAATGGGGGCCGGACGCGGGGCAGGCCCCGTTTACCTTCGATAGAGGCCATTAGTGCGGTTTCTTCGCCGCAGACAAAGGCCCCGGCGCCCTCTTTGATTTTGATCTTAAAATCCATGGCGGAGTCGAAAATGTTATGGCCCAGGAACCCTTTTTGTTCAAGTTGTTGGATGGAATTCACCAGGCGTTCCACGGCCAGGGGGTATTCGGCCCGTGCATAGACATAGGCTTCATCGGAGCCGATGGCGTAGGCGGCGATCATCATGCCTTCCAGTACGGAGTGGGGGTCGCCTTCCAGGGTGCTGCGGTCCATAAACGCGCCGGGGTCGCCTTCATCGGCGTTGCAGATAACGTATTTTTTATCGCCCTGGGCCTGGCGGGCCAGTTTCCATTTCAAACCGGTGGGAAAACCGCCGCCGCCCCTACCGCGTAACCCGGATTTGGTAATGATTTCGATCACCTGTTCCGGGGTATATTCTTTCAAGCATTTGCGGATGGCTTGATAGCCGCCGTGGGCGATGTAATCATCGATGGAACCGGGATCGATGACGCCGCAGTTTCTTAATACGATCTGTTTTTGTTTTTTGAAAAAGGCGGCTTCTTTATCGATATTTTTATTTTTAATAATCCATTCTTCGACGGGTTTACGGCCCATTATATGTTCATCGACAATTCGTTTCACTTTATCCGGGGTCACTTTTGAGTAGAGGTGGGATTCGGAGTCGTCAACCAGTTCCACCAGGACTTCCGCATAGCATGTTCCCATGCAGCCGGTTTCTTTTACCGGGATATCCAGGAGGTTTTCTTTTAGTTCTTTTTTGAATGCTTCATGGACGGCCTGGCCGCCGGCGGCGATGCCGCAGGTAGCCAACCCGATTTTAATTTCCTTCATGCTGAACCTCCTTTGCGGTTTCTTGTTTGTATTTTTTGATGATTTTCCTGGTTTTATCCGGGGTAAGGTTGCCGTGGGTATCGCTGTTGATCATGATAACGGGAGAGAGAGAGCAGCAGCCGAGGCATGCCACGGACAGGAGGGTAAAGACGCCGTCATCGGTGGTTTCGCCGACGGCGACGCCGAGGTCATCCTGGAGGGTTCTGAGGATGCTTTTGGCGCCGTTGACATGGCAGGCGGTTCCTTCGCAAATGCGGATCACATTTTTGCCTAAGGGTTTCAGGCGGAATTGGGCGTAAAAGGTGATAACGCCGTAGATATCGGCCGCGGGGATTTCCACCAGTTCGCTGATGTAGTGGATTACTTTTTCGGGGATATACCCGTAGGAGTCCTGCGCCGATTGGAGCAGCGGTATTAAGGAACCATGCTGCTTGCGTTTATGTATCAAATCTCTTTTAAAGTCCTTGAACTCCTTTGGGGGGAAATTCGGCTGTTTGATTTCCGTGGTTGTCATTGCACGCTCCTTCTTCTATTTATATGGCTAATCTTCATGGAAGTTTAAGAACGGTCTTACGTCTTCCTTTGTTATTTATGGATTTATTTACCATCAATAATTATACTTCAACTTGGTGGTTTTGTAAATTCAAGCGGGGAAAATTTTATGAATTGGCCGCCAGGACACAAAGGTATTACGCAGGGCACAATCTGGTAGGGAACAGGCATCGCCTGTTCCTTCGATGCCAATTTGGAACAAGGCAATGCCAGTCCGCGACTTACTACAATTTTAATATCAAGACATCCGGATTTTTGGGGACAAGCAAATTTTTATTTCCCCATGATGGGGTGCACTCTCTTAAAACAATTCGCCGTGACTCCCGGTCCTTTCAAATAAGATTTTTTCGCCTTCAATTTTGTAAATTAGAAGCCAATCCGGTTCAATGTGGCACTCCCAATGCCCTTTATAATTGCCTTTTAACTTATGATTCTTATGTTTGTTTTCCAGGGGTTCCCGGTTTATAAGTTTTTGGGCGATGTTTAAGAGTTCATCTTTGTCTTTCCCCGCCCTGATTTTTTTGTGGAAATCCTTTTTGAATTTTTTAGAAAAATAAGGTTTTAGCGCCATTAAATTTCCAACTTTTTAACAAAATCGTCAAAGTCGTTACACTCCACCAGGTTTTTGCCTTCATCAGTATCTCTCATCACCTTGAGAGTTTCTGCATTGGGTATATCTTCTATTTCAAACGGGAGATTTTTCTTTTTCATTACACTGCGATAAAACAGCGTAACCGCTTCTGATGCTGAAATCCCCAATTTTCTAAAGATATCTTCCACCTCACTTTTAAGATGTGGTTCCAACTGAATTCTAAGGGCCGCAGTTTTCGCCATTTCATTACCTCATTACATTTCTATCATATTTGAACATGTTAAATAATAGTATTTAAACAGCTTTTTGTCAATACTCGATTCTTTGGATTTTTTTTATAGAATATCCCTTACATTTCATACAAGCTCACGATGGGATACTTTTCTTCATCATTCATCATTCATCATTCTTTAGTTTCGGCACTTTTCCAGCCACTCTTTGGCCATTTTCGTATCAGGATGATCATCTCCATGGAATTGTTTAAATATGGCATAGGCTTTTTCAAAATATGGTTTAGCTTTATCCTTTCGGCCCAGTTGATAGTAGGCCGAACCCACGTTATTCAAGTCAAGGGCCACGTCTGGATGTTTGCCAAATACCGCCTCATCGATGGCCAGCGCCTGCTCAAAATAAGAAATGGCCTTCTTATGATCGCCCAAGGCTCTAAACGCTACACCCAGGTTATTCAAGTCCCTGGCTACGTTGGAATGTTCTTTGCCAAACACCGCCTCATCGATGGCTTGCGCCTGCTCAAAATAAGAAATGGCCTTTTTATAGTCGCGCAGGATATAATATGCGGCACCCAGGTTATTCCGGTCCCTTGCCACATCCGGATGCACTTTGCCATATGCCTTTTCATCGATGGCCAGCGCCTGCTCATAATACGACATGGCCTTCTTTGGTTCGCCAAGCGATCTCCATGCCTCTCCCAGGTTATTTAAGTCAGTGGCCACATCCGGATGCACTTTGCCATATGCCTTTTCATCAATGGCCAGCGCCTGCTCATAATACGACATGGCCTTCTTTGCTTCGCCAAGGGCTTGATACGACAACCCCAGGTTATTCAAAGTTGAGGCTACATATGTATGCTTTTCGCCATAAGTTTTTCTTACGATTTCCAGCGCCTGCTCATAATAAGAAATGGCCTTTTGTTGGTCCCTCAGGTCATCATACACCCCACCCAGGTTATTCAAGTCCCTGGCCACATCCGGATGCTCTTTGCCATATGCCTTTTCATCAATGGCCAGCGCCTGCTCAAAATAAGAAATGGCCTTCTTATGGTCGCCCAGAGCATAATATGCACCACCCAGGTTATTCAAAAATGTGGCCACATCCGGATGATTTTCGCCAGAAGCCTTTTTCCGGATGGCCAGCGCTTTCTCAAAATAATCCAATGCCCGGGTATATTCCGCCAATGCATGGTAGGCCCGTCCTACCATATTTAAATACTCCGCATTCCCCGGCGCCAGGCGGTCTGCTTCAAGATATGCCGCCAGGGCACCCCGGTAATCCGGCTTTTTATCATAAAAATAAGCGTTCCCCACCTGGAAATAATCAGCGGCCACAACCCCACACTGAGCCGAAATGGCTTTCTTTAACAATTCCCTGGCTTTTTCATTATTGCCATTTTTTATTTCTTTAAGGGCCTCCCGCCGCTCCCCAGGCGCGCCCACACATAACTCCGCCACGGCTTTTTCCAGCTCCTTGATCTTCTTTTCCTTCTCTGTCAACAATTCATCTTTTTCTTTAATCACCGCATCCCGTTTTAAAGGATTGTATTCTTCCAGTTTGTTTTTCACATCAATTAAATGTTTATCCGAAGAAGAACTCAATATAAGAGTCACCACCAGGGCAATCACCGCGATGGGAACTCCCAGGATACTGCCCCAAGTAGCCATTTTAGACAAACGTTTTTCCTTTATCTCCTTTTCAGCCGGCGCCGGGGAAAAAGGGGCGTCTCCATTATCTTTAACCGGGGGCAAATGCTTTTCCACGGCCAGGAGGCGATCCCGCAGGGCGTCGTGGTCCGCCTTTTCCAGCAGGAAAGAAACCAGGCCCCCTTTATCAAACGGGGAATAGCCTTTCAGCCCAAACTCCCGCGCCAGGCCGCACAATCGCTCCTTCGTGCAATCCGTCAACAAACCTTCAAGGCTTTCTCCAGCCATTCATGCCTCCTATTTCCATGCGGAAACGTCTTTAAAGATAACCTTATACCATTGGAGAAATGTATTGTCAAGAAAACATGGCCCGCGAAACACGCGAAAAACACGAAAAAAAGAGGGCCACGGACGAACATGGACGACTAACGGAGGCAGGGATGTCAGGGATAGAATGATGAATGATGAAGAAAAGAGGATGAGAAAAAAAAGGAAGCGGGGAAGGAACTAATTTTCCCCTGTTCCCTTTTCCCCTTAATAAAATCCGCCGGGGTCGCTAATCGGATAAATCTTCTACAAAATCTTCAAAAAGTTGGACTTTCTCATAGCCTTTTGACCTTAACCCTTCATATAGATGTTTGTCGCGTGTTAGTAATACCAAATCCAATTCCGTTGCCAGAGCTAAATAGGCAACATCCTTTTTATCGATGGACGCTAATAATTTTTCGGCGCTGCGATACGATTCGTCAGATATCATATAATCCGGGACAACGATTATCTTTGAAAACAGAAAGAGGGTAAAATCTCGAAAGTCATCCCTATTTATTTTCCTGGCTTTCTTTAATATTATTTCCCTGTATTTGCTTAATTCGATCAAAGCAAAATCAGGGGTATACAGTGTATACTCTTTAAACAATTTCTTATAAATACCCTTCCTGCTCAGCACCCCGCTAAAAATAATATTTACATCTACGACAAAATGGTTCTCAACCTGCTCTTCTGTGCTTATATTCTGCAAAGGCTTCCTCTCGTTTCTGCTCAAATTCTTTTTCCCAATCGACATCGGTATCGGATAGGGCTTTTTGAATCTTGTTCTCTAACAACCGGAACCGCTGATATTCTAACTCTTCTTCTAACATTCTTTTAATTGCTTCAATGCCATACAGGGTGACCAAATCGTCCATTACTTTGACTTCGATCGTTCTCATTGTCTATCCTTTTGTCCTGGTTTCCAAATTTTCATGGATTCAATATAGTGGTAAAAGTATATTTTGTCAACATTGTTCCTGGAAAAAGAAAAATTTTAAGTCTTGGGGCTCGCCCCTACGTAAACCGGCCACATCCGGATGTTGATCGCCGGATACCTTTTTCCGGATGGCCGGCGCCCTTTCATAATATTCCAATGCCCGGCCAGGAACCCCACACTGGGAATCGATAGCTTTCTTTAATAAGGCCCTGGCTTTTTCCATATTACCCTTTTTCAATTCCGCCAGGGCTTCCTTCCTTTCCTGGGGGGCGCCCACACATAATTCCGCCACCGCTTTTTCCAGTTCCTTGATCTTCTTTTCCTTCTCTGTCAACAGCCTATCACTGTCAGCTAACTGCTTATCCTTTTCTTTAAGCACTTTATCATGCGTTATAGGATCGAATCTTTCCAGTTTGGTTTTCACATCGTATAATTGTTTATCCGAAGAAGAACTCAATATAAGAGTCACCACCAGGGCAATCACCGCGAGTACAAATCCCAGGATACTGGCCCAGATTGCCATTTTAGACAACCG
>JAPKZK010000038.1 GCA_026393835.1 Candidatus Aminicenantota bacterium
GTCCGAACGTCCGGTTAGTATCAACCGGGCTTTAAAAGTCTTTGCCAGGTATTCGGCCAGCGCCAGCCCGATGGCCCCCAGGCCGCCGGTTATCACATACACTCCCTTTTCTTTTAACGGCAGCGCCCCGGGTTGGGGTTTTTCCAGGCGCAAGGGGGTAAATCTCTCTACCCACCGGTAATCGCCGCGATAAGCCGCCACCCGGTCCGGCGAACCGGATGAAAACTCACCCAGTAACTGCCTTACCTGTTTCTCGCCAATGACAACACCGGGGGACAATGATGACGGTAATGTGATATCGATGCATCGACACTCGATTTCGGGATATTCCTGGGGTATTACGCGGCAAAGTCCGTAAACAGGGGCGATTACCGGGTTTAGTTCTTCTTCACCAGTAACCTCCAGGACGCCGCCGGTAACTACCTCGATACGGATCCCCCGACTCGTATTGTCATTTCGTTTGCCCAGGGCCTGCACCAGGAAAAGCAAACTGTAAAACCCCCTGTCCAGGGCTTCATTTACATTGTCTTTGGCTGATTTATCCGCATCCCCCCGGCAAAGACTCCATAAATGATAAACCCGGCTGGGCATTTCACCCTGCGTTTCCAATTCTCTTATAAGTTCATGATAGTTTTCTCTATCGGACGGATTAAGGGTATAGCCCCGGGCAGTGGATTTTTTGAAACCAGTCCCCATATGGACGGTAATCACACTTGCACCGTCCTGCTCCAGTTGTTCTTTCAACAGTGCTCCCAATCCCCACCCGTCCATGAATAGTAATATAACCGCTGGGGTGCATGGCGGCTCTTGCCGTTGAATCGCCGGGCTGCCCGCAAGCATTACCCGTTCCCATGAGGGGACATAGAACCATTCGGCTTTATCGGTTTTTTTTCGCAATTCCCGGCGCTCGCTTTCTTTTGAAAATGATGGAATAGCAAGGGCACCGGGCTTGAATAAACTTCTATTCACGGGGTAATGGATGGGCTCGAACGGATATGACGGTAACGGGATACGCCGTCTTTTTTCTCCTTCGCTTTCTCCTTCTCTGTCATAAAACGCTTGCCAATGGATCCCGGCTGCACATCCGTGCAGCCATAAGCGACCGATTTGCGTGAGGGTGTGACAGACATCCGGCGCCGGCTCATTGCGATGTCTCACCATGCTCAATGTAAAGGTTTCCGCTTTATTGTCCGGGTGTTGGTTAATAAATAGGATTAAACCTTTGCCGGGAGATGCCTGCAAAAATACGGGATTGGGTTCTTTAAAGAGGGTGGTCAGGCCGTCGGCGAAACGGACCGGTTCCCGCAAATGCCGCGTCCAGTACCCGGGGTCCACTGCCTCTTCCGCTGTAATCCATGTACCGCTTACACATGATATAAACGGTATCCGCGGCTTAGCGAATTTTACTTTCCCGATCTTTTGTTTGAATTCCGCCATCATGGGTTCCACCATCCGGGAGTGACCGGCTTTGGGCACCTGGAGCCGTAAGCATTCGAGGCCTTCCCGGTTCAATTGTTCTTCGAACCGGTTTACGGCTTCTATCGGGCCGGAAATTACGCAGAGCGATGCGCCATTGATGGCGGCTATGTCTAAGTGATTTTCCCCGGTCAATCGTTGTTTTAGTTCTTTTTCCGACAGTGGGACGCTGAGCATGGCGCCGTCGGGTAAGCCGTGCATTAGTTCGCCCCGCAGCGCGGCCAAATACAATCCGTCTTCCAGCGAAAACGCCCCGGCGATACAGGCTGCCGCGTACTGGCCGAAACTGTGGCCGATCATGGCATCGGGGCGTATTCCCCATCTCATCAACATTTTTGCCAGGGAGTATTCGAAAATGAATTTGATGGGGGTGGTATATTTGAATTGAAAAATTTTCTCTTCTGCTTCTTCTATTGTTATTTTCCCTTCGCCGGGGTAAAGTACGGGTTTCATGTCGATGCCGGTGATATTCTTTAATAATTGAAAGCACTCATCAATCTGACCTTGAAACTCGGGTTCGTTTTGGTAAAGGCCGAGTCCCATGTTGACGTATTGGCTGCCCTGTCCGGAAAACATATAGATGGCGGTATGTTTTTCTTCTGTTGCGACGCCGGTCTCCACTTCACCGGATTGGAGTTTGCGGATGGCTTCGGCCGTGTCTGAGCAAACCAGCATTTTGCGGTGGGTAAAGGTCTTACGTCCTACCTGGAGGGTATAGGCGGCATCTGCCAGGTCAATCCTGGGATTTTGTTCAAAGTGGTGGGTGAGGTTTGCGGTTAGTTTATCGAGAGTGTTTTTTGTCCTGGCAGATAGTGGTATTAAATAATAAAAAGTTTTTGCGGGGTTCAAGGGGGCAGTTTTTTCAAAAAGCGCCCCCTTGCCGCCGGAGGCATATTCTTCCAGTATCACATGTACATTGGTGCCGCCGAGGCCGAAGGAACTGACGCCGGCCCGTAAGGGATAGCTATTACGTTCCCATGTTTTGAGTTCTGTATTGACATAAAATGGGCTATTTTCAAAATCGATCTGGGGGTTGGGGGCTTTGAAATTGAGGCTGGGGGGGATAAATCCGTGATAGAGCGACAGCACTGTTTTAATAAATCCAGCGATGCCGGCGGCGGCGTCCAGGTGGCCGATATTGGTTTTTATAGAACCCAGGGCGCAGTAATGTTTTTTATGGGAACCGGCTGTATTAAAGGCCAGTTTCAATCCTTCGATTTCAATGGGATCGCCCAATAGCGTCCCGGCGCCGTGGGTTTCGATATAACCGATGCTTTCGGGGGGCGCCATTGCCATGTCCAGGGCGTTGCGGATGGCTTTTGCCTGGCCCTGGCTGCTGGGTGCCGTGAAGCCCACTTTGTTCCTGCCGTCGTTATTGACGGCAAAACCTTTAACCTTGGCATAAATTGTATCGCCGTCGGCCTCGGCCTCTTCCAGGCGTTTCAATACGACGACGCCCACGCCGTTTCCGCCCACGGTTCCTTTGGCGCCGGCATCGAATGCGCGGCAGTGGCCGTCCGGGGACATGATGGCGCCTTCCTGGTATAGATAACCGCCTTCATCCTGGAATGTGACGGATACCCCCCCCGCCAATGCTATTGTGCATGCCCCGCCGACCAAAGCCCTACACGCATGGTCAACCGCCACTAACGATGTAGAGCAGGCGGTTTGAATAGTTACACAGGGGCCTTTCAAATCGAGTTTATAGGCGATCCGGGTGCTGAGATAATCCTTATCGCTGAATTGTAAGGCATTCCATATCTCGGGATAAGAACCGCCGGCAGCCCCGGATGTTAAGGGGGAAATCACCCACAAAGGATTCGGGCTGGCCCCCGCATATAGACCTACAGGGCCATCATAATGAAAGGGATCGTAACCGGCATTTTCCAGCGCTTCCCAGGTACACTCATGGAATAGTCTCACCTGCGGGTCCATGATTTCTGCTTCCGCGGGTGTATAACCGAAAAAGAAAGAATCGAAATATTCCTTTCTTTCTAAAACTCCTTTGGCCGGTACATAATCGGGGTTGTTTATTAATTTGTCTTCAACTCCCATTTGAATTAGCTCTTCCCTGGTAAAAAAGCGAATGGATTCTACGCCGTTTTTGATATTGCTCAAGAATGCGTCGATATTTTTAGAGCCGGGGAAGCGACCGGCCATCCCGATTACCGCGATTTGGTTTTGCGAACGTTCAAAGTGGGTTTTGATTTTTACGGCTGCTGCTCCCGGTTCTTCCCGGTTTAGATAGCGCGCCTGTGAAGCGATCGTGGGATGATTGAATAGGTTTACGACGGAGATATCCTTGTTGTCCGGCAGCGCGGCTTTTAACCGGCTGTTTAAGCGGATGATAGTTAATGAATTGCCGCCAAGTTCAAAGAAATTATCATGAATCCCGACTTTATCCAGGCCCAGTAAATCCTGCCATACACCGGCAATGATTTTTTCCAAATCGCTTTTGGGGGAGATATATTCCGCTCCTGTTCTTAAAAGCGATTGTTCTGCTTGAAGTGCTTTCCGGTCGACTTTTCCATTGGGCGTTAAAGGTATTTTTTCAACCAGGTAGAAATGGGCCGGTATCATGTAGTCCGGTAACCGTTGAGAAAGGTATTCTCTAAATTCGGCTGCATCCGGGGTTTTTTCGATTGTCCCCGGTTCTTCATTTTTCAAAACGATATATGCACAGAGATGGGGTAAATTACTTTCGGCGGCCGCCGCCACGGCCTCTTTTATCCGTGGGTGTTTCGTTAACCGGTTCTCTATCTCTCCCAGTTCGACGCGGAATCCCCTGATTTTGACCTGGCGATCGATCCTGCCCAGGTATTCGATGTTGCCGTCCGGCAGCCACCGGGCAAGGTCCCCGGTGCGATATAAAATCGAATGATGAATGCGTGGAAGATCGAATGATGAATGATGAAAATTTTCCCGGGATTTATTTTTAATTTGTTTTAATTCGTTTAATTCGTTTAATTCGTGTAATTCGTGGGCAACAAATTTTTCCGCGGTTAATTCCGGGTTATTTAGATATCCCCCGGCAACGCCGTCGCCGGCGATATACAATTCACCGGTTACATCGACGGGGCAGATCTTTAAATTCTTATCCAGGACAAGTAAAGGGGAGTTTGCCACTGGTTTACCGATGGGCACACCGGATAAGCAATCATATTTTTCCACATTTGCCATATCGATTTCCAGGGCGCACGAGATGATAGTTGCTTCGGTAGGTCCATACAAATTGAAGACCCGGCAATCGCCGGAGATGAGTTCACGGCCGGACTTTACCAGGTTAACGGTTAATTTCTCAGCACCGATACATAAACATCTTAAGGTGCTCAATGCACCCTGCGCCGGGTTTACGGAAAGCAGTGATTGAAACCGCGTAGGCGTCGCTTCCATGACGGTAATATCGTTCTTCCGGATAAAATCCATTTGGGCTTCGGGGTTTAATAAAATCTCCTCGGAAATCATATATAAACATGCCCCGGAAGTAAGGGCCAGGAATATCTCCCAGGCAGACCAATCGAAATAATAAGCCAATGTTTGTAAGACGTGATCCCCCGGTCCCCAACCCATGGATTCATAACCCCACTGGAGAAGCGGGCAAAGGTTGGCATGGGTAATTGGAACTCCTTTGGGAATTCCCGTGGACCCGGAGGTGTAGATGATGTAAGCAAGTTGATTTGAATGATGAATGATGAATGATGAATGATGAAAAGAAAGATGATTTGAATGATTAATGATGAATTCTAAAAGAATTTTCTCACCTTCCCACCTTCTCACCTTCTCACCTTCTTCGATTAACAATCCGGCCAGGCGATGGGATTGAGCATCTAATTGGCGGTAGGTTAAACTGATAGGGCAGACACGGGGGTGCCGGTTCGCCCCTACGAGGGCAATACGATCCGGCGATTTTTCCGCTTGCTCTTGGAACAATCGATGGATGGTTTTATCCGCGGGATACTCCGCCGCGGTATTATTAAATTCATACAAAACCCGGTTCTTTTCTTCGGTGGCTATTATCTCTAATTGAGATAATGCCGTTTCCGGGTTCTCTAAGATATTTTGTACGATTCCTTTAAAATGGCGGGCCAGGTTTTCAATAGTCTCTTTCTCAAATAATCCCTGCTTCCAGGAAAATTTAATTTCCATCTCATTAAGCGGCATAACGGCCACGGCTAGATCATAATGGGTCATTTCGACAATGGAATATGATTGAACCGATAATAAGCTGCCTTCCGGGACCAGGTGGTTATCCAGCGGATAATTCTCGATGGCGACAATCGTATCGAACAACGACCCGCCGCCGCCCACGCTGCTGCAGCTTCGGATATCCGGAAGCGGTGTACTCTCAAACTCTTCCCGCTTCCGCAATACTTGATCTGTTCGAAAAACCACAGCGATTATTTTTTCACCAGGAATTGCCTGGATTCTTAAAGGAACGGTGTTGATAAACAGCCCCACCATTTCCTCTACGCCTTTTATCGCGGTAGATCTCCCGGACACGGTTGTTCCGAAAATAACATCCTCGCCGGCGCAATATTTTTGCAGCAATATCCCCCAGGCGGCGTAGAAGACAGAGGCCAAGGTGACCCGGTTATTTTTAACAAAAACATCCAACTTCCCTTTTGTATCCTCTTTCATAACAAGCGAATATTCTTCCGCGTTTGATGTCTCTTCTGTTCTCCTTTTTATGGGTAGTTCCGTCCGTGTTTCAAAACCTGCCAAATATTCTCTCCAGTACTGTTCTTGTTTATTTCTATCCTGGTTTTGAATCCACCTGACAAATTCTTTAAAGGGCGGTTTGGCGGGAACGTTTAGTGTTCGTTTGCCTCGGTGCAACTCAAGATAAGCGTTAAAAAATTCCTTTAAAATAATGCCGTTACTCCACCCGTCATATAATATATGGTGGTTGCTGACGATCATTTCGTATTTCTTTTCTTCCTGCTTGCATAAAGTGACCCGAAAAGGAACCCGGGATAAATCGAATCCTTCGCGCCTATCTTTGGCTTTGATTTCTTCTAACGCTGTTCCCCCGAGGTGATTGTCCACAATGGAGAAATCATGGAATCTTAGTTCAACTGGATGCCCCGTTAAAATGAGCTGTGAAGGTTTTTCCAATTTTTCCCAGCGGAACACGGTACGCAGCATTTCATTGGTTTCAACGACAAAGTCCCAGGCTTTTTTAAAAACTTCCACATCCATTTCACCGGTGATACCCAGCTTTAATTGTTCAAAATAAACCCGGCTTTTGGGGTCATGTAAATAATGAAAAAGCATTCCTTCTTGTAGGGGGGTTAACGCAAGGATATTTTCGATGTCTTTGGGGTCTAATTTTTCCATCTTGTAACTCCAACCAGAGAATTGTTTGTTCCTGCCTTGATTCTTAAGCGCCGCAAATTGGTTTAAATTTGATTAAGCTACCGCCCTCGTAATGTAAACAGGCTTTTTGAAAGACTATTTTTAAGGTTTTGATTCGGATTTATTGAAACTAATAAACACTTTTAGGCATAAAATAAAATGGTAGCAGATTCAAGTGTTTTTTTCAATCGATAATATTGTTGTATTTCATTAATTGAGCCGGAAAACCTTTTATAATAAAAGTTATCTTCGTTTTTATTTAAAATAATTTTTATTTAACAAATTTAATATACTTAAATATTTCCTGGAGTGTGCTTAATAAAAGCATTTTAAGACGTCATCGTTTTTTATTTTACTCTATTTTGTTTGTGAAACAATTTTTGCTATCGGTTTTCGGCTCCCCATTCATTTTTCCCCATACTACCGCAATCGCCGAGTAGCCTGTGAGACTCTGACCTTTCCCGGTAAGCGCAGAAGTGCGCGGAACCCACGAAAAAATATTAATTTCTATCAGGGCCTGGCTGCAGTAATTTAAAGGGTGACAATATGAATTTCAAAAAAAGGTTTGACCGCCGGCTTTACTTCTGAATTTTTTTGTGCTATAAAATATTTTTAGGCAAAGAAATCTAGAAATCAGTGATAAATAAGGAGATCGACCATGAAAAATACAATCTTAATCGCGGCGCTGACGATAACGTTGTTTACAGGCAACATTTTTGCGATTCTTTATGTTAATCGCTCCTGTGATGCGTTTAATAGCTGCTCCCCCGACGTGAATGGCGGCTTCAACCCCTCCATGGGTCAAATGATTATCGAGGGGGCCGGCTATTTCCTGGCCTCTCATGCCGATATGCAGGGTTTCTCGAATAAGATCGAATTGTCCGAAATAAACGGCGTAAACTACCCGGGATTACAGGAGATTCTCAACAGGGCCATCGCCAACATGGAAAATGCCGCGGGCACATATAAGAGCCTTATCCGGGCAGCCAAAGAAACTCCCTATAACCAGGCGGTTATCGATAGGCTAGTGAAATTCGATTACCGGGGCTTCATGAAAAAAAACAACCTGGTGGCCGATGTTTTTATAAAGGTACAGGGTTTCCTGGCCCGGGGCGACGTTACCGGCGCCTATATCAAATTGAAAGCCTCCAAAGACGCTATTATCGCCCAGTTATATATGATCAAAGCCGCGGTAGACTCAAACCTTTTCCCGGATGTAAACCTGTTGTACCAGGTAAACCAGGCTTACTGCGAAACGCTGTTGTTCGGGCAATATATCGCCCAGGTATTTAATAACCTCTGATCGACCGGTTATTCAAAGTAAGGAGGCATAGTATGAAACCTAAGAAGCCCTTATATTACCTGGAGTTTAAAAAACTGTCCTGCTTTTGGAACCTGGCAACACTCTTTATTCTATTCGCCCTGCTGCTGGGGATAGAGCAGCTTGGCATCATTGAATATAAAAAAGAATTAAGCGAGATCGAGATTTCGAACAAACTTGAAAAATTGCACGGTGAACAGTTCGAACGATATCAAGCTTACGCCGCGTATGGAATCAAGTTTTATATGATGCCTTCGCCATTGAGTTTTATGTCCGGCTTTAAAATATACAGTAACCTGGTTGCCTCCGTGGATCACGGCACCAAATTAAACCTATATGAGACCAGGAAAGGACCTAATATATTGCCTGATCCTTCCAGTGGGTTTTTGAATTTTGCCGGGCTGCTCCTCATATTCGGCTCACTGCTATCGATGCTGCTGGGAGATTCGACTTTTAAAAATGACAAGGAATCAAGATTTTTATGCTCCTTGAAAAACTTTGACAGGATGTTTGTGGCGCCAATTGTCTCACGGATAATCTTTATCACATCCGCGCTCATACTATTAACCTTAAGTGCGGCATTACTGGCCCGGTTAAACGGCTTAGCCATTCCCGTTCTTTATTTCCTGGCTTTTTTAGGCCTGGCCGTCCTGGTGATGAATTTCTATTATTTCCTGGGAACGTTTGCCGGGTCGTTAAAAACCAGGAAAAAACGGATCATCACCTTTGTTGGTCTATACTTAACGCTGACCATTCTTCCCTTAATGGTAATCGTTAACCTGGTAAAAAGCGTCTCCAATACCATCTCGGAATATCAAACAGAGTATGATAAATTAAGGTTCTATATGGCCATAGAGAGGAACGGCATTAAACGGTTTGGCAATACCAGGACCGGGGAAGAAATAAATCGATTTATAAAGGATTTCATTGCCAATGAATTGAAAATCCTCGAGGATATGGAGAGTAAGTATAAAAAGGAGCTTCAAGATAAAGTAGGTATGTTCCAGGACTTATCGTGCTTTTTCCCTTCGCTGTTTTATTTGTCCTCGGCAAATGAAATAAGCGGGGGCGGCTATAAAAGTTTCTTTGACTTTTATGGATTTATCGAAAAAATGAAAAACGGGTTCATCAAGTTCTTTTTCGATAAGGAATATTTTTCAAAGTCCGATTCGGAAAAGGTAGAGTCCTTTATCAAAGGGGACAGCAATATTTTCTATTGCCAACCCGGCCTTCCGCCGAAATTCCTGCTTGGGATATTCCTTACCTTACTATATACGACCATCCTTGGCTTTTTCACCTACCGGAATACCCGCCGGAGAGTTTTCCCTATAAACGAAAAAATGGAAAATGAAGATGATTTTTATGTGGAAATCGCCAGGGGAAACAACAACATCCTGTTTACCGACTCGGAATTACTCAAATCAAAACTGTACAACCACCTCTCGGGAAAAGAGACGCTAAAAGGCGAGATTGCCATTATTCCCGGGATAGAGTCTGAAACCGGCGGCGCAGCGGAATTTACCTATATCCCCGGCCCGGAAGCTTTCGCCGGCCTATCTCCCACAGCCCTGCATTGTTTCTTATTCGGCGCGAAACCGGAAAAAAACATGGATACCTGGGATATCCTGCTCAAATTCCTGCTGACCCAAAAAATCGTCATCCTGGACCAATTCATAAAAGGGACTGAGCCTAAAAGGGTAAAAGAACTGGCCGTGTGGCTGAGTCAAACCCAACTGCACTGTCTTATTATCACCAACGACTACTACATGGCAAAGGACCTGGTCAAAGACAAACACCAATTGTTTATCGAAAAAAACGATCCCACCGGTAAAATGCTGAAAGAGCAGGTGGAAAAAGGATTGTATATCCACCAGGGAGTTTAATATGGAAGCCCTCGACGAAAAGGAAAAACAGGAACTGGTGGACTTTGGGAACCGGGTAAAAGAGTTAAGAAGGCATTTTCATTTATCCCAGAAAGAGTTTGGCGATGCGCTTGGGTTGTCGGCCAGTTTTATTTCGGAGGTGGAAGCGGCGAAAACAAAGCCCGGGTATGAGTTTTTCAAGAATCTCACGCTGATTTACAATGTGAATCCCAATTACCTGCACAAAGGGGAGGGGGAGTTTTTTTTGACCAAAACAGGGGCGGCGGAATCCGAACCGCTGCCGGATTGCGGCGCTAACAGCGACATTGTCGCAGAGATGCTGTGGTATTTCAAACGATCGGAGATTGTCAAGCTTTCGGTTTTGCAGTTTTATAAGACCTTTTTATACGATCGGAAAAGCATGATCGCCGAAGAATTGGAAGAGTATGAAAAGAAAAAAGAGAAAACTGGAGGCACTTAGGGAATCGCCCTTTTCTCTTAGCCACTTAGCCACGGACGAACACGGACAGGGAAAGAATAAATTCGAAATCCGAAGCACGAAATTTGAGACAAATTCAAAAGCAAGCCCACGAATTACACGAATTTTCACGAATGTTTTTTGTTCACAGATTACGCTGATTATCACAGATTACAGGAGGTTTTTTCTTCTCTTCTTCTCTTCTCCTCCTCTTCTCTTCTGCTTTATCCGCTCTTCCGCTCTTCCTTTTTCCCTGATCCCCGACTCCCGATCCCTGATCCCTCTTTTTTCATCATTCATCATTCAGCATTCATCATTCATCATTCATCATTCTATTCAAATTTTGCCCCCCCTATTGCCGCAGGAGTTTTTTGTTTTTCTCTTAGCCACGGACGAACACGGACAGACATGGAGTGGGTTAATGGCTTCCGGCAAGATTCTTGCTTCGATTTTTTATGAACGATACAGAAAAGACCAAAATGAACCTCTGCCATGTCCGGATTAAAACCCATGTGAAAGCTTTTTTTTTTGCCGGAATTGTGCTATATTGGGAAATGAAAATGAAGGTACCGCATGGATAAGAAAATTTTATTAATTGTGGATGACGAAAAAGCATATGCCAGGTCCCTGGCGTTTGCTTTGAAAAGAGACTTTGAGACCATAACCGCTTCGTCTCTCGATGAAGCGCTCAACCGTCTTAAAGAAGGAAATATCCGCGCTGCTCTTCTTGACGTACGCCTGGATGAAAATGACGTGTCCAATAAAGATGGCTTGCGCATTCTTGAATGGATTAACCAAAATTGCCCTGTGGTTCAAGCTTTTGTGATGACCTCTTATAAGGATGAGGGCTACAGGGAAGAAGCACTGCAACTGGGGGCCCAATATTTTTTCGAAAAACCCATCGATATTCTCCGGATGAGAGCTATTTTAAAAGAAAAAATGGATTGAGAAATGAAAAGAGAAAACTGGCATAGGAATTGCTGGGAGTATAGATGCTTTTACAACTGTTGATAAACGGATTGGTCAAGGGCGCATTAATTGCCCTGGCAGGCCTCGCTTTTGCTCTCTATTACAATACTACACGCATTTTCCACATCGCTTTCGCGGGTTTATATACGCTGGCCGGTTATTTTTTTCTATCTTTTTTTCTCCTATTTAATAAGGAGTGGCTCCCGGCATTTATTCTTACCGCCGCCGCCATCATGCTGGCCGGCGCACTGTTAGAATTAGCAGTATATCAACCCCTTTCCCGCCGGCACTCTTCACTGAACATCATCCTGATCGCATCCATCGGCATGATGATCATCATTATCAATCTAATCGCCATGTTCTATGGGAACGAGGTTAAAATTATCTTTTCCGGGATTGCCGAATCCATCGAAATCGGCGATTTAATCATCACGTTCCCCCAGGTATGGCAATTTACCATTTCCCTGCTGGCAATCGTTGCCACCTTAATTTTCCTGAAAGCCACTAAGTGGGGCAAAATGATCCGCGCTATCCGGGATGATGAATCCCTGGCAATGGCGCTGGGTATTAATATTTGGAAAAACCGGGTTACTTTAATCGCAGCCAGCGCATTCCTGGCGGCGCTGCCCGCTGTCCTGGTTTCCGTGGATGTGGGTATGGACCCTTATGTGGGCATGCCGGTTTTGCTTTCCGCGGTGGTGGCGTTAATTGTCGGCGGCGTAGGCCGCTTTGAAGGTCCGGTGTTGGGCGGTTTTCTCCTGGGTATACTCCAGGCCCTGGTGGTCTGGAAGTTCTCCACGCGCTGGGTGGAAGCCATTACTTTCGCAGTGTTGATCGTTTTTCTTATTTTCAGACCCCAGGGAATCCTGGGTGAACAAAAAAGAGAGGTTTAAAAGTGGATAAAGAGTTACATTCACCGCAGAGGTCGCAGAGAGCGCAGAGAAAAAACTTAATAAAACCTCAGCGTCCTCAGCGTTCTCCGCGGTTAAACAAAAACAAAGCAGGTGAAATGTGAATTACGTACTCCATATTATGATTATGATCAACATCTACATCATTCTCACCCTCGGTCTGAACCTGCTGGTAGGATACTCGAATCTTCTCTCTATTTCCCACGCCGCTTTTTACGGTATCGGCGCTTACCTGTCGGTCCTGGCATTAATGACCTTCAAATTCACTTTGATTCCTTCTATCGCATTTGCTGCCACGGGTACGGCCGTGTTGGCCTATTTTATCGGGAAGGTTTCCATTCGTTTAAAAGGAGACTATTTTGTACTGGTCACCCTGGGGTTCCAGATGATCGTGTTTGCCATTCTTTATAATTGGGTCAGTGTGACTCGCGGTCCCTACGGCATCCCCGGCATCCCCTCTCCTAAACTCATCGGCTCGATTGAAATCAAAGGCATCGGCGGTTTCCTGGCCCTAAGCAGCGTTTTAGTCGCTTTGATTATCATACTCTATTATCGCATTATTCAATCACCTTTCGGGCGAATTTTAAAGGGAATTCGAGATGATGAAATCGGCGTGTTATCCCTGGGTAGGGATGTCACCTCGTTCAAAATCCGCGCTTTTGTGATCGGCAGTTCCATGGCCGCCGTTTCCGGGTTCCTTTTCGCTTCGTATGTTTCGTATATAGACCCCACCAGTTTTACACTGGATGAATCCATTTTTATCGTATCTGCTGTATTGATCGGCGGCGCAGGTACAATCAGGGGTTCTATTGCCGGGGCCATTTTTGTGGTGGTCCTGCCTGAAGCGCTGCGGTTCCTGGGAATGCCGGACGCCATCGCCGCAAACATGCGACAGATCATCTACGGACTGTTATTGGTCATCCTCATGATGTTCAGACCCAAAGGAATATGGGGGGATTATGAAATTCAATAATGAGAATAATCTTGCCCTGGCTGTCGATGGAGTTAGTAAATATTTTGGCAATAAGAAACCGGATGGGTTCATGGCGCTGAACGATGTGGATATGGAGATCGGAAAAAACAAAATCACAGCCATAATCGGTTCCAATGGCGCTGGCAAGACCACACTATTTAATATTATCTCCGGGTTCTTGAGGCCCGATACCGGTCAAATCATCTATCAGCCAAATGGCAACGCTTATGTGCTCAATCAACTGCCCGCCCACCGTATTGGTAGACTGGGAGTGGGCAGGCTTTTCCAGGACAGCCATCTATTTCCCAACCTCAGCATTATGGATAATATGATAATCGCAGGTAAGGTGTCTTCAACCGAGGGCCTGCTGAATTCCATTTTAAAACGCGCCGCTGTAAAAACAGAAAATAAAGAACGGGAAGAGCAAGCGTTAAATCTCTTCAAAACTGTTTTCGGAGAAGAGGATGACCCTTTTTCCAATCGAAAAGATCACTATGCCAATACGCTTTCATTTGGGCAGCAGAGGCTCCTGGCCATACTTCGTTTATTCATCGGGCAATATGAACTGCTGCTGTTGGATGAACCTACCGCAGGGGTGAATGTCGAGGTTATTAAGAAGATGGTGGAAATCATTAAAGGCATGCCCCAAAAAGGGTATACGGTTCTTTTAATCGAACATAATTGGGAATTTGTTTTGGAAGTGGCGGATTTCTGTTATTTCCTGGATGAAGGTGAAGTGGCGGCTTTCGGTACGCCCGCGGATGTACTTGGTAATCGTAAAGTCCGGGAGAGGTATTTAGGGAGATAATGAATGGGTTTTTCACCGCAGAGAACGCAGAGGGCGCAGAGGATGTAAAAATGATTGTAAAACTGGAGTTGAATGAATTGACTGATAAAATCATAGGCAGTGCAATTGAAGTTCATCGCGAATTGGGACCGGGACTCCTGGAGTCGGCTTATGAGGCTTGTCTATTTTTTGAATTGGCGCAAGCCGGTTTGAAAGTTGAGCGACAAAAAGCGCTGCCTGTTTATTATAAAAGTATCAGGATTGATTGTGGTTACCGATTGGATTTACTAGTGGAAGACCAAATTATAGTTGAATTGAAATCAATAGAAGCCCTATTACCGATTCATAAAGCCCAATTGATTTCATATTTAAGGATGTCCGGCTGCAGCGTGGGGTTATTAATTAACTTTAATGTCGCCCTTTTAAAAGATGGATTGCAAAGAATTGTAAATCAATTTCAGGAACCGCAGAGAGTGCAGAGGTTGCAAAGGTTAAAAAATGATTGAGAAACAAGTGTTCACCGCAGAGAGCACAGAGTGCGCAGAGAAAAAAATAATAACCTCTCCGCGCCCTCCGCGTCCTCAGCGGTTAAACAGAGCAGGTGAAATGTGAATAGAGGAATAGGTTTGAGTTTACCGCAGAGGTCGCAGAGTGCGCAGAGAAAAGACATAAAAAAACCTCTGTGTCCTCTGTGTTCTCAGCGGTTAAACAAAACCCAAGCAGGTGAAATGTGAATAGAGGAATAGGTTTGAGTTTATCACAGAGGTCGCAGAGCGCACAGAGAAAAAAGTCTATAAATCCTCCGCGTCCTCCGTGTCCTCTGCGGTGAACAAAAGCAAAGTAGGTGAAATGTGATAATAGAAATAACTTTGAGTTTACCACAGAGGTCGCAGAGTGCGCAGAGTAAAAACACAATAAAAAACTCCGCGTCCTCAGCGTTCTCTGCGGTGTAATTATGAAAATGACAGATGAAGCGAAAATTTTACGGATCGAGCGAATTTTTTCCGGCTACCAGAAGCGAAAAGTTCTAAAAGGAATTTCTCTTGAGGTAGAAAAGGGAGAAGTCGTGGCAGTAATCGGCAAGAACGGTGCGGGCAAGTCTACCTTGTTAAAAGCCATCATGGGTTTCTTACCGGTAGAAGAAGGGGAAATCTATCTGAACGATACCTGCATTACCAACCAACCTCCCTATATCGTGCAAAGTAAAAAGGTTGGTTATTTCATGCAGGGTGGGAGGGTGTTTCCCAACCTTACCGTCAGAGAAAACCTGGAGGTAGCCGGTAATGGGTTGACAAAAAAAAATTTAAAAGATAAAATAGATGGGATGAGCGAAATGTTACCGTTTTTGAAAAGCAGGAGTTTGAATATGCAGGCAGCCGCATTAAGTGGTGGTGAGCGCCATCAGCTTTCCCTGGGGATGGTATTGATGAATGACCTGGACTTATTGCTGTTGGATGAACCTTCGGCAGGACTTTCGCCCGTAAACGTTGATAAGATGTATGTATTGTTGGAAGTAATCAAATCCAAGATGGCGTTGAGTATGCTGCTCATTGAGCAGAAGGTAACCGAAGCCGTAAAATTTTCGGATCGCGTGTGTTTGTTAAAGAATGGCAAAATAGAAAAAGAAGAAATATCTCAATCATTTGAAGATATCGAAGATATTGGTAACTTTTTCTTTGGAGGTACTACTGCAAATGATTTGGCATAAATTATTGCTTAAAAATTGTTTTTTAAATATAAAATATAAATTAACGTAAGGAGAAAAACTATGGTTAAAAGAAAGAATATCTTTTTCACATTAACAACAGTAATAGGTTTTGCGGTATCCCTTATTTTGTTTCCCGCATGCAACAGCAAGGGTGCTCAAAGCAAAACAGGAGACCAACAATTAAGGGAAATTAAAATCGGGGTTATCCTCCCGTTAACAGGAAATTTCGCTTCATACGGTCAGATGAGTTTAAAGGGAATTCAACTGGCTGTAAAAAAATGGCAACAAGAAAAAAAGAATTTCGAAATCAAATTAATTGTTGAAAACGATTTAAGCACAACTATTGGTGCGGTAAACAGTACTAAGAAACTTCTTGATATTGAAAAAACTCCAATAATAATCGGTGGGATAGCCAGTTCGATCGCGTTGGCTATCGGCCCCATTACAGAAGACTCAAAAGTCTTATTTATGTGTGCATTTGCATCATCGCCCAGACTGGCTGACGCTGGTAAATATTTCTTTAAAATTATGCCTTCAGACGCTTTTCAATCAATTTTACTTGTAAAATGGTTCAAGGAATTGAAGTATCAAAAAGTTGGCATTGTTCACGTATTAAGTGAGTGGGGAGAAGCTCTGAAGAGTAATTTTGAAAATGAATTTACTTTTCAAAAGGGCCAAATTGTCTTTATTGAAGGCTGTAATGAAGGTCAAAAGGACTTTAAAGAAATTATTTCCAAATTGAAAAAAAAGAAAAATGAAATAGATGTTATTTTTTCACCGACATATCCCAAAGAAGGCGGGAGTTTCTTGAAGCAATTGAAAGAAATGAAGATCAATTTGCCAATTTTCGGAGCTGATCCGTGGGCAAACGGTGAAATCATCAACATCGCTGGCGATAGTGCGGATGGAGCAAAATTTTTAGCTCCCATGCAATATGAAGGGCCCGAATATCAAAAATTCAAAAATGCTTTTGTCGAAGAGTATAAGGTCGATCCCGATTTAACGGCAGGTGCAGGCTATGATTCCGCCGACATTTTAATTTTGGCCATCAACAACCTTATTATAGCTAATTCCGAAGTAAATTCAGATAATCTAAAGAGTGAATTACTCAAAATGGATAATTATATTGGAGTTACAGGAAAAGCTAAATTTGATGATAAGGGTAATGTCATAAGCAAAGAATTCGGGAAAAGGGTAATCAGAAATGGCAAAATCGAGAAATACGATTAGCTATTAAGATTTAAAAAGAACAAAAATGAAAAGAATATTAATAGGATGGGTAAAATGGACAATTTAATATCGCTGATAGCAGAAATAAAAGCTCGTATTGACAAAGGAAAATTCGAGGGTCTGTCTAAAGACGAAGCCCTCATTCTGTCAGAGCTTCCAGTATCCCTTTATACTGCAATCTTTGACCTTTCGACCCAGATAAACTCCAAAACAAGAAAAAAAGTTGATAAATGCGGTTCATTCTATTCGGATGTCTCCCCTTGTGCAGAAGATTGTGCATTTTGCCCATTCTCCCATGATCATTATACATCTTTGAACCTGGAACAGCAGACATCTGAAATATTGATTGAAAATATGCTAAAATATGCTGATAGAATTGCTGCCTTGGGGATAAATCACTTCAAAATCGTTTCAACTGGATTGAGGGCAGATGATGCGCATATAGAAAAAGTCTGCGAGGGTATAGTGGCAGTGAAACTAAAGCACCCCAATCTCCAAATCTGTGTCTCTATGGGGCTATTGTCTGAGTCCAATTTATTGAAATTAAGGGAAGCTGGAGCAGATTTTTATAACAATAACCTTGAGACTTCCGAGAAGCACTTTAATAAGATTATTTCGAGTCACACGCTGCAGCAAAAAATTGACGTGATAAGGCTTGCCAAACGCATGGGCTATAGTATTTGTTCTGGTGGCATATTTGGGGTCGGGGAAAATCTCAAAGAGAGAATAGATCTGTTTTTTTTAATCAAAGAGTTAAAAGTCGAATCTTCCCCTTTCAATATTTTTGTAAGATACGATAACATCCCACTCAGTTCCATGGTAGGGGAAAAACAGATTTCAACCCTAGAAATTTTTCTTTCTCTTGCTTTTTTCAGGTTAGTGTACCCCCAGTGTAGGATTGTACTTGGTGGTGGGCGAGACTTTTACTTATCCGAGATGGAACAGGAATTTGCATTACTGGTTGGCGCGACAGCCCTCCAAAGCTCAAATGCCCTTAATGCAAAAGGAACTATCGACAGAATAATAAAGGACGATAAACTGTTTAATAATGTCCTGAACGAAAATGAATAAATTTAATAAATATCTTTATTATGACTTCATTGAAGGATATGACCAAACAATAAATAGCTATGTGATGCACTACGAGGAGATGATGAATGCTATTTTTAATGAATTGCCGAACGAGAATCTGAAAGTTCTTGAAATGGGATGCGGAAGTGGAAATTTAACAAAAAAAATCTCAGAGAAACGAAATCTAAAAATAACTGGGGTAGATATTTCAGAAAGGTTAATCGCAAATGCTCAGAAAAAATTAGATAGCGATTCACGGCTCGATTTAAGGGTTGGAAATATTTTAGAAGTCGATCTGCAAAGTACAGAATTCGACTATATAATATCTTTTCTTTTTATCCATGAACTCTACCCTGATCAGCGAGAGGAGTTAATTAAAAAAATAAAAGTATGGAGTAAAAAAAAGACCAAAATAATCATTGGAGATATCTTTAACATTGAAGAGCCTGACAAACGTGAAGAATGTATTCTCGAATGGTATAATTGGATGGTAAATAGAGGGATTAAAACGGTGGATGCTTTAAAAGAGATTGAAGTTCACATTAGAGATAGTCTTTATACTTCTTTTTATTTGACCAATTTATTGGGAAGAATCGATTTTCTATTCTCTAAGCTTCTGTGGTCCCAAAATTTTTATAAAGTTATGGTATTTGAACAAGGGAAGGAGGGTAACAATGAACAATGATGCCAGTATTGAGGAGGGATATAGCGGATATATTTCAAATCAAAAAAAAAGGATTCAAGAATTTATTGAAAAACTTACAAAAGAATCCAAAGATGGTATCTCTACCCGGGTCTTTTTTACCATAAGAAAAAGGGAAATAGAAATTGATGATCAGCAAAAAGAGACCTTCCAGTGGCGTTATTGGGTTGGGATCAACGAGACTGACTTACTTAAAAAAGAAAACAAAAAGTTAATAGATAAAGAGGAGTTGGATATACTGCTTAAAAAAGTACGAATACTATTTGGAGAAAACAGTTCTCCTTATGTTTTTACAGGAAAAGACGCTTCAGGTGAGGTCGGTATGTTTCATCATTGGGGAATAGGTAAAACAAATGACCTGGAAGATGGGCATTTTTCTTACAAAAAGCGGATATGCAACGAACCCGATCTTCCAGGCAAAGATCAAAACTGTGATTTCAATAATATTAAAGAATTTATTAATAGTAGTGTGCAGGAATCGGATAATAAATATTCTTGTTCAATCCCACAAAAATATACAGATGATCTCCGCAGCTTCAAAAAGTATATTCGTTCTATAGACTATCATTTTCTTTTTAAGAGGTATGACTATTTTTTGTATCATTCTTTGATTATAGGCGCGTATCATGTCTTTACCTTTTACATTAATTTTAAATTTGAATCACCCGGTTCTGAAGAAGAAAAATTTTTGGAAAAATTGTGGGAAAGCGTAAAAAAGAAAGAGGAAGGCCCTGTTTTTAACGAGGAAATATTGTTCGAGATAGAAAAAAACGACGCAAGAGAATACTGGTTCAATTTTCTGAAAATTTTTGAAAGTTACACCAATCATTTTTATCAAAACATTATTAATAACTTTTTCCAAACTCTGGTAAAAGAAATGAGTGCCACGGCCGATTTCACTTCCTTCATCAAAAAGACAATTTCTTTTCTTTTACGCATAGACGAATCTGAGATTACTTATGATACAAACAAAAAATCAGTAAACGAGTTTATTTCGGTAGACTACGGTAAAAATGTGGTCAATATAAAAAAACCGGAAGATAAACCAGATGAAAAAGTATTAAACCAGGAAATAATCGAAGGGCTGGTAGAAGCCGCAATTTCTTTATACCACAATACGCTGATACCTTGGAATCAAAATATATTGAGGAATGCTATAATCACTATCCTGGTTGACTCCTATGCTCATAATATTAGTGCGCATTCAATACATGCAATCGAAGCTTGGATGAGAGAAAATTCCCTCAAATTTCAAAAAAGATATAAAATCGGAGAGACTGATTTAACCCGGAGTTGCGAAATTTTGAAAAAGTTGAGAAAAAATGATTTGGATGATCTCATGGAGATGGTTAAAAAATGCAGTGAAATCTTAACTAAAAAGGAGTTGGAGAAGATATCGCAGACAGCCGAACATTATTATGATTTAATGGGGCAAAAAAATGGAACTTTTAATAAGGAGCATTTTTCACTGCATGATTTGATTTATTTTGGCACTAGCTGGGAAAAACTGACAAATCAGTTGTTGTACAAGGGGGATGATGGTATAGATTGTGAATTGAAATTTGATTTTGTCTCCCACGATATGATCTGGAAATTTATGCGATATCTAAAAGAGAAAGCCGCTTTCTGGAGTGGCGTTACTCGAAATGTAGTATTTTCAGGAATTCATATTTCAATTTACAACTTGCTGTGGGATTTCGCTAATAATCCATTATTCCTGGGTACCATTGCATCATCAGAGGATTTTTTTAAAGTCAATATTTACGTATCTTTAAAAAAGACGTTAATCGCAGATTTCTCGGAAGTGGAACCTAAATTTAAGCCATTATCGACTGGTGATGAAGAAATTTCGGGAGAGTTTGCCCAAATAGACATGTCAATAATGAATGATAATTTTAAAAGCACAGCGATCGACTATACTGATAAAAATGTAAGAATTGAATACTCATCGTACGGGGTTTTGCGGCCAGGAAGCAATTTTAAAACATTAAAAGAGCGCCTATTGGGAAAACAACATTTTATATATTTACCGGGAGGCATCGTTGGAAAACAAGCGTTCTATACTATACTGGAAAACACGATCAGGAATGTAAAACATATTAAGGATACAAGTGAAATTAAAAGCATCAAAGATAAAGGGATTAATCTTTGTATTGAGATTACTCCGGTAGGTGAAAATATAGATGACGATTTTTTTGTAAAATGGTTTAAAATCAGGATTTACTTAAAGCACGAGAGTAATTTGATTGATAATGAAGGGCCGATTGATACCCGGATAAATAATATTTCGAAGAGCAGTATTGTTGACGAACACGGAAATCCAAAAATGGGTGGGAACACCCAGGATAAAATTTGTGCCGCAATGCTGTACCTAAATGATTTTTATAAAGTACAAGACAAAGATAAGCGGTTCGATGAAATTGGGCCTAATGTATATCCCTGGATCACAACAGAAAAAATTTTGAATGAGGACGATAGGGGTTATTTAGCAAAATATTTTTATTTGTGGAAGGGAGATTTTATAATGAATAAGAAAGTTAAAACTTCAATTCCCGGCAAGGAAAGTAACGGGAGCCGGGAAAACAAAAAAAGATTTAATTTTTATATTGGAGATGTTGATGAAGCCAGAGAGGAAGGCATTATACGATTTTACAATAAAGAGATTTCTATTATCAATAATGCCTATGAAAAAATGAAAGAAGATATTTATGAAGACTGGCTCAAAACATGGCTCAAGAAAGAGTATAAAACTAAGATATACAGGAGTGAAATTTCGAGTGATGGGAATGTCGTTCCCAAAGGCTGTTTTGATTTGTCTGGGAAGATCGATTGTGAAAGGTCTGAAAAATGTGTGCTGGAATTAATGTATGCCCATAGAGCCGGCCAAAACATTATAAATAACGCGCTTAGCTATAGTTCTCATGGTGAATTTGCATCATATTTTCATTTATGGCCGCAAAAAAGTAAAGAAAAACTAAAATACTTTGAGTTTTTAGAAATTATACTCACTCGCATCGCCGTTATAGATAATCGTATTTTTAATCTCTTAAGAATGGAACTTGACTTACGATCCGAATATTCTAAGGCTACCAAAATATCGATATTAAAGAAACGGTTGTTATTAGAGGTCTATCCGGAATCTTCCGAACTAGAAACACTTGGTGAAATCGATTTTTCTTTCAATATAAGTGCGTTGAAAGAATATCATTTCGTTGTTATTCACTTATCATACATCGAAAATGTATTGAAATATAAGGAAGAAAATATTACAGAGTTCATAAAAGAAAAAATTATTAAGAATAACCCCAATATCCCTGATAATTTTATTTTAGTGATTACTACTGCAAGAGGGAGAATTGAATGGTGGGAAAAACTAAAAAAATCACCGGAATGGTATATATATAAAAAATTTGTGACCTTCAGACCTATTGAATCGATAATAAATGCCGTGAGTGACGGACGGGCACTTAGCGATGATTTCCAGATAAAAATCAATTTGGCCAGGGTGCTTCTGGGGGCATAAGTAGGAGGAAAAATGCAAAAAAAAGAGGTTATGATTATAATTTGGAAATGGGATCCCCCTGAAACAACCAAAAGGATTAAAGAGGACAAGATTTTGATACCAATTGGTGAATGTAAAAAGAATGTCGACATTATTTCTGAGATTAAAAAATTTCAGGAAAGCTATAATGATCCTGAGATTATAGTGATGGTTCATACTGACGTTAAAGACAGAACAAGCTTATTCGATTCAAGAAAAACTGAATTTCGAAAGGAGAAGATAAAAATAAAACCGTTTGGCCAAGGAGAGGGAGTAATATACTATAACGATGATAAAAAAACTGGTTTTTTAGATGGCACAGGGTTCACCGAAGATATCACAGAATCAAATTTTGATGAAGTATGGCAGTATTATTGGGAAGATAAAGATGAAAAAAAAAAATTAATTCCTATGGTGCTGCCTTTTTGCTTATACTGTGAGAACGCCTATAAATTCAATAGTTTTGAGAATAATAAAATGAAAATTCAAGTAGAATTAGAGAAAATAGAGAATGAGAATTTCAAAGATAAATTTGAATTTCCAGAGAATATAAGGAAACTGTGGGGTAAAATTGAAGATTTGTTAGATGGATATGGTAGACTAAAGGAAAATGAGATGAAAAAATTTATCGGATTAAAAGAAGATGGATCAAAAGTACCTATGGAAGAGACCGAGTGGTTGACGTTATTAGGTGATTTAAAACATTGGGCGGGTTAAGGCAGATGGTCAAAAATAACCTCGTTATTGCCGATAAAAACATGGAACAGGCCATCAGGGATGGTCTTGAAGATGCGGGATACCTGGAAATAGAAAATGCCATCATTATTCAATCTCCCTTATTTATACAGTCGCAAAAAGAAAACCGCTGGCATGACACACTGGTGGAAGTGTTCCCCCTCTGGTTAGAATACTATATGCACTTCGGCAAATTAAGTAATCCATGGAAAATAATAGTAGCCGGGATTGAAACCCAATACCAGGATTTGCCCTATTATGTAACCCCATTCCAGGAAGAGATGATACTGGGCGGTATAGGGAAATTGCTCAAAACCGAAACCATAGATTACTCCCAAATTCCGGGAACCTGCTCGGGAAAAGACTATATCTCTGCATTTTTCCACGGCCACGGGGAGGAAAATATCAAAGGTTTATTGGGTAAAATAACCGATTATATCAGAAACGGCATCCTCATGATCCGGGAAGGGGCAGCGATAGAAGAAGTAAAGGAAATATTTTTTACCCACGCAGCAGCCCACCTGGAACAACTGCAATCCCGGTTGGGAAAATATCGGCCATTGTTGGAATATCTTCCCTGGGAACAGGAGATCGAACAACTGGATAAAATGATAATTACCGTGGAAAGTTGGTTGAAACAACCGAATGAATCGGTAATCTCACATGATGAGATTTTGAACCATGTTAAAATGGCTTTTGAAAGCATCTCGCAACTGATGAAAATCCATAAAATAGTGGAGAAAAAATGAAAGTGAACCGCGGAGAACGCAGAGGACACAGAGAAAAAAGAAAAAAATTTAAACTCCGCGCTCTCTGCGCTCTCTGCGGTGAAAAAGTTGTTGAAAGCATCTCGCAACCGATGAAAATCCATAAAATCGAGGAAAAAAGATGAACCGCCGAGGACACAGAGGACGCAGAGAAAAAAGAAAAAAAATAAAACTCCGCGGCCTCAGCGCTCTCCGCGGTAAAAATTAGCTAATGAAAGAGAAGATACTAATCATCGATGACGACAAAGAATATGCCAATGCCCTTGCCTATTCGTTTAAAAAGGAGTTTGAAACCCTGACGGCTGAAAACAGGGCGGAAGCCATGGAGTTACTCTCCTTCAAAGTGGATGCCGTTTTATTGGACATTAATTTTTCGGAAGAGTTGAGTTCCGGCGATACCTCTGGGTTTGCCATTTTGGAAGCAATAAGGGAGCGCTACGTTCTTCTTCCCATTATTATGATCAGCGGTTACGAAGCCCCTGAAATCATTATCGATGCCTTCAGGAAAGGGGCCAGCGACTATGTCATCAAAGGAAAAGTCAATGTTAAAGAGTTGGAAATCCTGGTTCAGCGACACCTTGAAAAAAACAGGAGAATCCAGGCAACGGTTAAAGGCGGCGATAATACCCAATTCATAACTACCTCATCCGGGAGTCAGGCCTTAAAAGAAGAATTGGCAAAGATCGCGCCATATGATACCACTGTCCTGGTAACCGGGGAAACCGGGGTAGGCAAGGAAGTGGTGGCCCATTATATTCATCAGCTATCTCCCCGGAGAAACCGGCCTTTTATACCGGTTAACCTGTCTGCACTGCCCGCCAATCTCTTGGAACCGGAACTTTTCGGCTACCGCAAAGGGGCCTTCACCGATGCCCGGACAGACCGGAAAGGATATTTTGAAGTGGCAAACTATAGCACCTTGTTCCTTGATGAAATCGGGGAACTGCCTAAAGAGGTACAGGTTAAGATTTTACGTTTCCTGGAAGATAAGACCGTTTACCCCCTTGGCAGTACAAAAGGTGTACCGGTAGACATCCGCTTGATCTGCGCTACCAATAAAAATCTTAAGGAAGAGATTAATAAAGGAAATTTCAGGGAAGACCTCTACTTCAGGATCAAAGTGTATGAGATTTTAATTCCTCCGTTGAGAGAAAGAAAAGAAGATATCCGTGGCTTAGCGGACTATTTTCTCAAAAATTTTTCCGGGAAAAACATTCGAAGTGCGACCGCCATTACCGATGACGCCATGGAGCTATTGTTATCACATCCCTGGAAAGGCAATGTACGGGAACTTCGCAATGTACTGGAAGCCGCTTTATTAAAGGCGGATATGGAAGATTCAAGCCAAATTACAGTGAAACATCTCCCTTTTGAGATACAACAAAATACGGACAAATCTGTGCAAGCGCCCTTAACTCTTTACAAGGGGATTGAAGTTGAGAAAGAAATGAACCGCCTATTCGTGGGATTGGCGGAAAAGGCCCTTGCCGAGACAGTGGGAAATAAAAAAGAAGCGGCAATGCTATTAGGTCTAAAAGATGACGAAGCACTCCGCTACAAGATAAAGACCATTCATAAGAATTATCCTGATCTTTTGGAAGATAAAATGTTTATCCGTAAATCCTATGGATACATGAACGAAAGGGGTTAATGGATCATGACGACAGATCAAAAAAAAGCGATTTTAAGATTACCGTTAATTGGAAGATTTGAGAGAATAGATATTCTTGATACAGTAGGTAAAATAGTGGAACTTGACAGCCATGATAAGGAAGTGCATAAAGTTCTTCAAAACTTCGAGCTGGCATTGGGAGACTATCTACTGGATTCAGGGGAATATCAAAAGATACTTGATCTTTTATTCCCGAATCTGGAAAAGGCCGATGTTAAAGAATTATTCAATTGGAGTATAAGCGACTTCCCGTTGTTTTTATGGGGCTTTGCTAAATCTAGCAGCGAATCAAATTTTCCAGGCAATAAAAAAAATGAGAAAGAACGACTTTCATCTGGCTGGTCAGCACTAATGCTGGAGTTGGGAGAGTTTAAACTGGACGAACAGTTTAAGGAACTTAAAAATGAAATTAACTATTTGATGCAATACTTTTGTGGAAAACGAAATGAATATTCAGTTCTATATGCAATGTTCGAAGATAATATGGAAATAATAAATAAAATCTGGGAAAGGATTTTAGGTGATGATATATGTCTAATTTTCATCGATGACGAAGTGGATTTTGATAAAAGATGGGGGATTGGACATGTTAACAAAATAGAACGAGATAAATCAGACTTCAAAAAATTTAAAACCAGCCCAACAGAGAATAACAAGATTTGGATTAACCCGGTATTAAAAGATAAAGATGAAAAAGTGAAATTTGGCTATAATAGGGATTTAACCAGGGACAAGGTTATTGAAATTATAAATCAAAAATGCGCAGAAAAAACAGGAGGTAAATTACCTGTTCTGATTATCGATTTGCTCTACCTGGATGAAGAATGTATCAATAAAATAGAAGGCGATAACCTGATTCGAGATTTACGCAAGGAATTTCCAGGTGGGCATGAACGAGAAATGACGCCGTTAATAGTTGGATTTACGGGTGGGAAATCCCCCTTTGTCATTAACAGCGCGGTCAAGGCAGGGGCCGATATCGTCATTATGAAAGAAAGAGGCGAAACCATTGAAATACCAAATGCTCACGGTAGCGGAAATCCCGGGGGATTATTCGACCTACTCTGGGCGCTATCCCAAAATATCTCCCGTTGGCGTTTCCTGGAAAAATACAAAAAATTCGCAGAGAATGAATTTAAAACAGATAAACACTTTTACCGGCCAGTATTGGAACGGCTCTTTCTTTCCATTGAAAATGAATCGCCTTTTTGGAGAAAGTACTTAAGCGATTGGCAAAGAGATATAGAAAATTTACGGTTACAAGCGATTTTAAAGAGTAATTCCCATGAGTGATTGGCAGGAATTTTTTATCCGGAAATCTTTTCAAACCTTTGACCATTTCCAGGAAGAAGTCGAGGAAAGAATCGATATCGCCCGTAGTTTTTTGAAATATCTTGATCAAGCGGGCCTGAAGGATGGCGAGGATATTTCTCAATCTATAAAAGAAATACAAGAATGGGTCGAAACCTCCAGTTATTCCAGCTTTTCCATTAACTGCCTCTACTTTTACCGGTGGCTGATTGCAAAAGGGTATGAGGATTTTGAAGATAGTGAAATCGATTTGTTTTTTAAATTTCTTGATACTGTAGGTGTAACGGACTTTGCCGCCACACAGGTTAATTGGGGCGTTACTTTCCTGGTAAGAGGGAATTTAGACGGGAGTATTGAGCATTTCTGGGAAAATAATATCTTCAAATATTTCAGTTTAACCCAAAAGGACCTGTTTACGTTTAATCAGTTGATAAACCATTTTATGGTATATCACATCGGCTTGAAACAGCTTATAAACGATGAAGAGAAGGAGTTAACAGAGACTCAATATGTTGTTTTAAATAATTATATGACCCTGGTGAACCGGTTTCCACAATTGGAGGAGGTCTTCGGTGTCATCATAGAAAAGGATGTTTTCAGGGTTTATAGCCTTTTGAGAAATGAAGAAAAGAAAAGAGAGAAAAACAAATGAACAGAACCCCTACTTTTGTCCAGGACCGGCTCAAAGAAATTCTGATGAAGCGTTACGCCGTAGAGAAAGTCGTCGGCATTAAAAAATTACTCGGCGGTGTTCTTTCTACTGTAATCTCGTTTGCACTCTTCCAATTCACCTGGATTCTCATTGCATCCCATACACTTACCCTATTCCATAGAATTGTCCTGGAAATCGCCGTTATTTCGGCGCTTGCCCTGTTCTGGCGCAACACCTGGAACGTTGTGGGTAAACTTATCCCCAAATTTGTCTGGATAGGGTTGTTGGGATGGTTCTTCATTGCCGCCAATATCATTCCCGGCTTAATGATCAACGACAATTGGAAGCCTCCGGCCTCAGGTCAACCGACAAAACAGGAGGAGACTAAAAAAAACAATATCCACAGTTACTCCATGCCCGTTACACGGTTTGCAAGCATCGATGAAAGGGCTATCAATCCCACCGATGAGGAAAGCTTTAACGAGGCGTTTCATAATTATATCGAAATTTTCATCGTTCCCGCTGCGTGCCCGATTCCTTTGCACATGATGTCCCGTTGCGCACCGGAGCCTGATACGAGTCGCAAAATTGCCGCTTCCGACTTGTTTAAGTTTTTCCGGTACAGTTTGATATTACTGGCTTTTATCCTGTTCAGCGATATATTTTTCTCCGTATCGATTTATAAACAGCGGTATACCAAGGCCAAATGGCTTTACCGGATTTTTTCCGAACACGCAACGAAAAAGGAAAAAAACGTCTATTGGAAATTGCTTCTTTTTAGTTTCCTATTGATCATTCTTTCCGTGCTTTCTTTGAATTATTTCCTTTTATTCTGGGTACTCTCTATTTTGACCACCGTATTTATCTTCAGGTGGGAGATACAACAGCGGGGCCAAAATCATAAATCACTGTCGCGGGCAGTATTATTTGTTTTTTTGACTCAAATCTTCTCGGCTCTTTCCGGGATGATATTGTTTCTGACAATGGTCCCGGTTTATACGTTTATCCATAAGGACTACATGGTATTCAATATATATGACTCCATTGTCCTGGGTTGGGCGATCATATTAGGTTCATCGGTCACCGTATTATTGGGGATTGTCACCCAGGTAATCTGGTCCGGCAGACGGATGACAGAGGAGTTGAAAGATTGACACATAGGAGGTTCAAATGCAAGGAATAATCGGTACCTTTTTAGGTTTTTTGATTTCCTTTTTGGTGAGTATCCTGTTACTAAATCAACCCGGCGCATTTCAGAAAGTGCCGGATCTGCTTAAGCAGCCGATTTACATCGTTTTTATCATCGTGGGAACGTTGGCCGGTATGCTGGTGGGGTATTTCAGTAAAGCCATGCGCTTTGCCAACGACAATCTGAAAAAAGAATCCGGCAAAGAAGGAGAACCGGCAACAACCATACAGTTCAATGATTCATTGGCAGATACCATCGTAACGGTGACCGGCATTTTTTATGGCCTCATTGTAGTCCTGTTAAAAAGTTGGTGGCATTACTTTTTTATAGTTCCGGTTTTACTGCTCTGGTTTCTCTTTAGGAAGAGTGTATTTAAAGGAAAAATTTTTCAAATCGGCCAGATAACAACAAAGCCAGCGGAAACGGCTGAAAAAAAGCCGGAAGAATAGTCATTTACGAATAAAAAAAAGTTTGTACCTCTGCGGCCTCTGCGCCCTCTGCGGTAAAAATAATCCCTACGACCAATATATCTCCAGAAAAAAAATTTTTTTTGTGGACATTTTCTCGAAGTTATGCTACCATTTTATCATGATAGCGATATATTATTTCGACAGGGCGACAGTTTGTCTTGACAATCGATTTTTCCGGTCAGACAAATTCCATCCTCTGAAAAATAAAGAGGTTCCTCTCGAATACATCGATATCATCTCTTCCCCAAAAATAGACTCACCCTTAAAAATTCATTCCGCGGTAGCGGACTCCCATGGTTTCCCATCGGATATTGACAGATTACCAACGGATATTGGTTCCTTCCCGTCGGATATTGACAGATTACCAACGGATATTGTTTCCTTCCCAACGGATATTGACAGATTACCAACGGATATTGATTCCTTCCCATCGGATATTGACAGATTACCAACGGATATTGATTCCTTCCCAACGGATATTGACAGATTACCAACGGATATTGATTCCTTCCCGCCGGATAATGACAGATTACCAACGGATATTGATTCCTTCCCATCGGATATTGGTTCCTTCCCGCCGGATATTGACAGATTACCAACGGATATTGGTTCCTTCCCGCCGGATATTGACAGATTACCAACGGATATTGATTCCTTCCCATCGGATATTGACAGATTACCAACGGATATTGGTTCCTTCCCATCGGATATTGACAGATTACCAACGGATATTGATTCCTTCCCATCGGATATTGACAGATTACCAACGGACAGTCCGTCGCCCCGGTTTGAGTCAAATAAATCATATAAAAAAAACGAAAAATGGAGGTAAAACATGGCTTGTTGGACAAGAAAACTAATGGAAACTCTTCTAAAAAGAGCAAGAAGAGCAATCACCAATGCCATCGCAACCCTGGATATCAAAGAGAAAGTGCTGAAATTCGGGTATAACGATGAAAAACTGAATGCGGGCCTCGCTTTGTATAAAAAAGCTCAGTCGCTGTACATTGCCCGGAAAACAAAATGGGGCCTGCAGCTCGCTGCTACCAAAAACCTGGTGGACATGATCGATGCCGTCTATGTCTATTATATGGAGTATGCGAAACTGGTCAGGAAACGGCTGAAAAGAAACAAAGAAGCATTGACTATCCTCGGCTTAACCGGCAAGCGCAAGCTTTCCCTCTCCGGCTTATTGACCCAGGCGATGCTTTTTTTCCAGAACCTGAAAGATAACCAGGAGCTGTTTGCACAAGTAACAGACCTTGGTATTACCCCGGAGGTATTGCAAGCCGGCCTGGATAAATTGGCCGCCCTGGAAGGCGAAGATGAATTCCATGAATCGGTCAAAGGCGAAGCCCAGGACCTTACGGTTGAACGCAATAAAATCTTTACCGAACTGAACGACTGGATGTCGGAATTTGAAACGGCCTGCCGCAGCGCCCTGAAAGATACCCCGCAGCGCCTCGAAATTCTCGGCTTTATCGAATACTCCGAAGGCTATAAACCGGCCTCCTCTTCCACCGAAGACGAGAATACCGATACCAACACGACCCCACCGGCGCCAGTACCTGCGAACTAAAGGGTAAAAAGATAAAATGATGAATGATGAATGATGAATGATGAAAAAAAGTGGTGATTGGTAGAGTGGTAGAGTGGTAAAGTGGTGGACCTCACCAATCGCCAATCACCACTCACTACTCACCAATCACCCTCTAATTCGTGTTAATTCGTGTAATTCGTGGGCAGTTTTATGCAAATATACTTTCCCACCATGTCTTCCATTCTCTCCTCATGCTCCATGATCGATTGCACCAACTTAAACTGCCTACGACACCGGTCCAGGTTGTGCCCCTCCCGGTGAACCTTAAAATAGGTATCCCCCAACAAATAATCCGTTAAAAAACGTACCCCAATGATCTGCGTCATCATCTTCGTACTAAAAACCAGGCAACTACGCTCGGTTTCCGTCAGGATACCCCCGGCAGCGGCTAAAAAACCTTTCAAAATGGCTTCAAACCGCGACATATCGACCCTGATTCGCGCCGCATCCGCTTCATCCTCAGCCGCGGAACTGAGCGTGGAACGGGCCAGGTCCCCAAAATCGTACAGCGATAACCCCGGCATCACGGTATCCAGGTCGATCACACAAACCCCTTCCCCGGTGGTTTCATCCAACAGCACATTATTCACCTTGGTGTCATTGTGGGTCGCGCGCAGCGGGATTTTCCCTTCCTTCACCAGGTCCGGTAAGAGGTCAAATAACCCCGCGTGGGCCAACGCGAAATCGATCTCGGGCCGGGCCGCTTGCGCACGGTTATATGGGTCGCCGGCCAATGCCTTTTGAAACGCTGCCAGCCGTTTTTGTCCGTCATGAAACCCGGGGATGGTTTCATGCAGCGGCGGATCGGGGAAATCACGCAGCATCTCCAGGAAACCGCCGAACATTCGCGCCGCCTCGAAAGCCTGCCCGGGAGAACCAAGGGAATCATAACTCCCGGCCTTTTCAATATAATCGTAGAACCTCCAATAATCCCCTTCCGGGTCGCGAAAATATGGGGAACCGTCATGGGCAAGAATAACCCGCAGCGCCCGGCGCGAAATATCCTGTACACCCCGCGCCTCCAGCTTCCGCCGGATATGCCGCGTAACGCGGACAATGTTTTCCATCATGGCCGGCGGATCGGGAAACACATGCCGGTTGATGCGCTGCAAGATATACGATACGTTAAGACCGGCCCGTTGAAACTGCGCCAGGTACGTATCATTAATATGGCCCGAACCGGCGGGCCGGGCGTTTAAAAATTCACCCTCGACCCGGAACTGCTTTAATACCCATGAAACATCGCTCATACGGAAACTCCTTTTTTAAGAATCCAATATACATTGTTTCCCGGTTGATTGCAAGGAGTTCTCACCGGGACAAAAATCGAAGCGTTGAAGCAGATATTTATGAATCATTTGTGAAAATTTCACCTTGCGCAGCATTATTTGATGCTTATTTTTAGCGATTTGATAGTAATAGACTCACATAATCTTTATATTTTTAGACTAAGATAGTTGACAGGCTGGAATTTTTATATTATACTATGACCGTAAAAATCAAAAAAAGATTTTAAAGGAGGTTAAAATGAGTATAGTAAGATTTCACAAACCGTTTGGTAGTATGGTAGATATGTATGACAGGATCAACAAGCTTTTTGAAGAGGATTTAATGGGCCAGGACAAAGAGACCCAACTCTCTTCACGCTGCTGGAACCCGGCCGCGGATATTTACGAAACCAGGGATGACTTTGTATTCAAAGTCGAACTGCCGGGAATCTCCAGGGAAGATATCAAAGTGGAACTGACCGGCGATAATCTCAGCATCAAAGGCGAACGGAAAGAGGAAACAGAAGTTAAAAAAGAAGAATACCACCGGGTTGAACGCTACTGCGGCAGCTTCACCAGGAGCTTCCGGCTTCCCAAAAACGCGGACGGTCAAAATATGAAGGCGGCAATGAAAGAAGGAATACTGGAATTGAGAATCCCTAAAATGGAAGAAACCAAACCCAAAGCCATTCCCATTGATGTCGCGTAAATAGCCGCGAGCGGCAAGCTCAAGAAAAGGGCAGCCTAACAACTGCCCTTTTTTTATTTAGTTTACTTCGACAACTGCTCTTTTTAGAAAAGGGGCTTGATAAGATGAACCGAAATACTCCACGATTCAGTTATTATTAATGCCGGCAATAAACTCATTTATTTCTCTTGTGTATGCTTCCCTGGAATCCAGTATCGCATCATTGTGGGAACCGTGTATTTCCAGGAACCGTTTGGGTGGGTTGGCTGCGTAGTAAAGAGATTTTCCCATGAAGAAAGGGACGACCCTATCATCCGGGCTGTGGATAATGAGAACGGGGCAGTGAACTTTTTTTAAATTATTCATGGAATTGTAGCGGTGCCTGACCAGCAGGCGGATGGGCAGGTAAGGGTAATACAGTTTCCCCATCTCGGTCATGGAGGTAAAAGAGCCTTCGACGATGAGGGCTTTGGGTGCGACTTTTCCTGCCAGGTAAGTTGCCACGGCGCCGCCCAGGGAATGGCCGCTAATGATGATATCTCCCGGTTCGGTTCCCATTTCTTCCACCAGGTAGTTCCAGGCGGCTTCCGCATCTTTATAAGTGCCTTTTTCCGAAGGCGATCCTTTACTTTTGCCGTAGCCCCGATAATCGAAAATAAAGAGGCTGATACCCATATTATGATAAATTTTAATCGTGTCGATGCGGTCGGAAATGTTCCCGGAATTGCCGTGGCAGTGTAAGGCCGTTGCCCAGGGTTCTTCGGCGGGAATAAACCAGGCGTTAAGAATCACTCCGTCTTTGGTTTTAAAGAAGATTTCCCGGTACTCAAGTTTCGCCCGGCTGGGTGTGCCTTCCATCTTCCGCCTGGGCATGTATACGAGGTACGGATGGATATACAAAATCCTGAGGGCCATCATGATATATATTGCCACTGCCAGGAATACGACGATTGCCACTAAACGGGTTACAAAAAAAACGAGAAAGTCCATTACAATACCTCACCGGGGAAATAAGAAATATTATTATACTTGAAATCGATTGTTTTGTCACAGGGTTAAAGGCGAAAAAAACATACCCGGTAGAAATTCACCCTGTAGACTTTCGGAGGAGGTCTGTCGTGTGTTCAATAAAAAAATTTCATTACAAACTCTTGATTTCAGTGGCAAAATCTATTATAGTTAAATAAAAAGAAAATAGTAAGGAGTAAAAAAATGATTGCTCGGGTTGAGGTAACCCTTGAAAATGATACGCCTCAAGACCGCATGGGTGGTTTTCGGTGCAGTAAGGTGGTAATTTTTGATGGTAACGAAAATAGTACAGACCGCCCGGATTTAATTGATCACAAAGAATACGCTTCCAGGCATTTATTGGTTCAAGAGCTTTCTCGGAGGGTGGGTACTGCATATGGAATTATAGAGGTTACCGGAAAAGATACCCTTAAAGATGATGGGGATACCCAGGAAGAAGAACTTTACGATAACGGAACCCCCTATCCCCTTGAAATGCCCAGGGAAGTGGAAATCCGTGAAAGTAAGTTTTCTATATTCGAATGGCTCAGGAAATTGAAAGAAGGAAAAATGCTCTTAACCCCGGATTTTCAACGGCACCTTGTCTGGAAAGATGACCAGAGATCCAGGTTTATCGAGTCGATACTTTTAAATATCCCGCTCCCGCCTTTGTATGTCCGGGAGGATAAAGAGGGGAGATACATTATCGTGGATGGGCAACAGCGCACCTCGACTCTTCGAGACTTTGAAGAAGGGAAATTTAAATTAAGCGGGTTACAGATTTTAAAAAAATTGGATGGAAAGAGCTTTAATGATCTGGACTCAGGATTGAAAGCCACCATCGAAGATAAACAATTATCATTTTATATTATTAAACTTACTGTGCCTCTGCCCATGATTTATGAAATCTTTAACCGCATAAATACCGGTGGGACCCAACTCACCCGTCAAGAAATCCGCAATTGTATTTTCCTTGGCAGGGCAACCAGGTTATTAAAAAAGTTATCGGAACAGGAGTATTTCAAATTGGCCATCGATTATGGTATTTCTCTCAAGCGAATGAAGGATAGGGAAGCAATATTAAGATACCTGGCCTTTAAAATTTTCAATTACGATCGCGATTACAAAGATGATATGGATGACTTCCTGGGTACAACCATGAAAGCCATCAATCAAATGAATGAAGATGAAACCAGTGCATTAGAAAAGGATTTCGAACGGGTTATGAAACTGACATATGAATTTTTTGGTCCCAGGAATTTTCGACTTCCTACGGAAAAATCCAAAGGTAGGATTAACATTGCTTTAATGGAATCGATCAGTTATTTTTTTTCAATACATCCGGACCAGTTTTTAAATCATCATAAAGAGAAAATAAAAAAAAATTTCGACCGGTTATTCGGCGATAGAGATTTTATTGAGTCAGTAATCCGTTCTACAGGGGGCAAAGGGAAAGTTATCAAACGATTTAAAACGGTTCAAGAAATTTTGGGAGATGTATGATGCTCAGCCAACTCCAATTGAAAAATTTCAAATGTTTTAGAAATTTAACTACTGTTCCTTTCAACTCTATTAACCTGTTTACCGGTATTAATGGCCGGGGGAAATCTACAATACTCCAGGCTCTACTTTTGATGAGACAATCGGTGGAAATAAGTCATGAAACTTCCCGGCTCACCTTTAATGGCCGATCTATCGAATTAGGTAATTTTGACGATATAAAGAATATTCACACTCCCAAAACAGAATCCATTGAATTTATTTATACCTTTTCCAGGAGCAATGACCACGTAGAATTGTATTACCGCTTTAAAGCCAATGAAGAGGATAATATGTCGGCCAGTATCGACAGCGTCAATATAAAGGGGGAATATGAAAACCAGGTTTTCCGCGTTTCAATCTCAAAGAGAAAGGATCTATATTACCTAAATTGTGACGATAAAGATGTACCGATGCATTGGCAAAATTTAATTTTTTCGGAAAGAGAGTGTTCAGATAAATTTCTTAAATTTATTCATGGATTAGTAGAATTTGAGAGGATTCACTATGTGTCGGCCAACCGGATTGGACCGCAAGATTTTTATCCTCGCCAGAGTACTTTCGGGTTTCCCACAGTAGGAGCCAGGGGGGAATTTACCGCCAATATTTTATTGTTGTCAAAAAAAAAACAGCAGAAAGTGCCTGAATTCTTGGCGGCTGCCCCGGAGGCTTCCCATACTGTATTAGAGCAGACTGAAGCATGGCTGCAAAAAATTTTTAATGGAGGACGTATCGATGTTAAAGACGTTGAAGCTAATATTGTTATCATGCAGATGAACTCGGAAAACGCTTCCAATATGTTTAAACCACTCAACATCGGGTTTGGCTACAGTTATGCCTTACCTATCATTGTTTCGGGATTGATTGCCAGGGAAGGCGAGATATTGATTGTCGAGAACCCGGAAGCCCATTTACATCCTTATGCCCAGTCACAAATCGCAAAATTCCTGGCCCAGGTGAGCCGCAATGGCGTACAGGTTTTCGTGGAATCCCACAGCGATCATATTCTCAACGGACTGCGCGTCGCTGTCCTCGATAAAATAATAAACGTTAATGATCTGAATATCCTTTACTTTCAAAGAAATGCAGACCTGGATATCATAAAAATCCCCATCGAAGCCGATGGAGCTATTACCCATTGGCCTCCCGGATTCTTCGACCAAACCGATAAAGATTTCGAACGTCTTTTTGGAGTGTAACCACTGGATGAAACTATTTATTAATGAGTGTTCCTTGCATAGTCAATTTTTCACTGACCGGGAATTTACCGAAGCGCTGAGGATTTTTTATTCGATTTTTGTAGTTTTAAATAAGTATAACATCGAAAAAACAATTTTTAAAAGCGCCGAGTTGTTTATCAATTATAAGGCTTTGAGAGACGAATTATTCACCAGCAGCCTGAAACATTCCCTGCGGGATAAATCACTAGGTCAGGCGCTAAAAGAAAAAGTATTTAATAAGAATAATGCCATCGATTGGAATGATGAGCGAGAGCATTCCCTTGAGGATTCTTTCGAATATGATAACGAATCCGTCACCGGAACCAGTATGGCGGAACTGGCGGAACGGAGATTAAACGATCTGCAACTGTTGGGTGTGCTGATTAATTTTCCAAAGTCAAAATTTGAGCGCCTGGAAATTGCCAGGGTTTTAAAAAATAAAACCGATGAGATCGACCTGGAATGTATCGAAGACAGCGGAACATTAGAAAAATGGCTTTATAAACATTCCCTGCTGGATATTTATGATGAAACAAGCCAGGAACCGCCCATTGACAGCCAGACGGTTTTAAGGGATTCTCACCGCTTTCAAGCGACATCGATGCCGTTCCAACAGGGAAGGAAGGTCTATAAGGAAATAAAAACCGGCTATTACTGGTATGTAGATAATTTACATACTGGAAAGGCAGTACATATCGAAGTTTTCAACAAAAATTTTCACCACCTGGGAGAGGCCGATTTGCAAGGCAATATCGATTACACATCCGCCGATAAAACTAAAAAATTAATGTAAATCCCCACCCATTTTTCAACCCTTTATTTTGTATTTATTTCCCGATAGTACGGTCGGATGAATAATGCAAGGAGTTTAATTGGCATTTTATGATAAAAAGGTGTAAAATAGTTCTATGAAAGACATTTTTGAGCTAGCAAAAGAGAAGATCGTCATTACCGCCGAAATCGGGATCAACCACAACGGCGACTTGAAACTGGCGGAAGAAATGATCGACGCCGCCGCCCAATGCGGCGTCGACGCCGTTAAGTTCCAGGCCTTTAACACGGAATTCATGTACTCCCGCCTGACCCCGGGTTTCTCCCATACCGATAAAGACGTCTTCGCCCAGATGAAAGCCCTGGAAATAAACGAGTCCTGGTGGCAGGGCTTACGGGAAAGAGCAAAGAAACGCGGTTTGTATTTTTCGTCGTCGATATTTGACCGGCCTTCATTGGATATCCTAAAGAAACCCGGCCTGGATTTTGTCAAAATCGCCTCGGCGGAAATCGATAACCTGGAATTCCTGGCGGAACAGATAGCGCTGGGCGATATCTTTGTCATATCCACGGGCATGGCCTACCTGGAGGAGATCGCCGCCGCGGTCCGCTGCCTCCGGGAAAAGGGCATAACCAAAATCATTCTCCTGGAGTGCACTTCCAGTTACCCGGCGCCGCCGGAAGCCATCCATCTTTTAAACATCGATTTCTTGAGAGAGACGTTTCCTTTGCCCGTCGGGTTTTCCGACCATACCATGGGATATCATCACGCCGTGGCAGCCGCGGCCAGGGGGGCGCGGTTTATTGAGAAACACTTTACCCTGGATAAAAATATGCCCGGCCCGGACCATAAAATCTCCGCGGATGCGGCGGAAATGAAACAACTGGTCCACGCAGTACGGGAAATCGAAATCTCCCTCAAAACCAACGGGAAATTTGTTATCTCCCCACAGGAAAAAGACTCCCGCGAACTGGGCCGCAAGAGTGTCGTCGCCCTCCGAAAAATCGCCGCGGGTGAAACCATCTCCAGGGAGAATACTATTATCAAACGCCCGGCCAAAGGTATAAAACCTTCGGAAGCCCGTCACCTGTACGGCAGGGTCGCCGGCGTCGATATCGAAAAAGACCAATGGATCACCTGGAATATGGTAAAATGAAAAAAAAGGCCCACGAATTACACGAATTAACACGAATTATAAAGAAAAAAAAAGTTTTTGTTTTCTTGTTTATTTCATTCGTGAAAATTCGTGTAATTCGTGGGCTATCTTTTCTTTCAGTGTAATCTGTGGACAAAAAAGGATTTAACTATGAAAACACATATCGAGATCAGTCGAGACAACCTGGTGCACAATTTAAACCTATTTAAGCGCCTGAGCAATAAGAAACTTATGTTCGTGGTTAAAGCCGATGCTTACGGGCATGGCTTGAAAGAGGTCCTCAGTATCACCAAAGACCTATCCATCATCGATTATTACGCCGTGGATTCGGCGACCGAAGCACTGCAGGTCAAACAGGTCGATGATAAAAAGAAAATATTGGTGTTGGGGTGGTCGGATAAAGAAGAATTGGAAGCCTTACTTATAAACGGTTTCGAAACCATTGCGCCGTCGTCGCAGTTCTTAAAAGACGCCGATAAGCTGGCGGGAAAGCTCAAAGTCAAAGCCGATATCCATTTGAAAATAGAGACCGGCACGGGCCGGATGGGTATGGCCCCTGCCCCGGCAGCGGAGCTGTTTAATGTTTCGCCGTTTCCTTACCCCAATATCCGGGTGAAAGGTATTTACTCCCATTTTGCCAATATCGAAGACACCACCGATCATTCTTACGCCCAGCGCCAGTTGGAAATCTTCAATAGCCTCCTGGCAAAAATCAATGTCCCGGGCCTGCTCCGGCATTTTTCCTGTTCCGCGTCTTCGCTTCTTTTCCCCGAGACCTATTTCGATATCGTCAGGGTGGGGATTTCCGGTTATGGGTACTGGCCGTCGAAGCAGACCTATATTTCTTATATCGAGCAGGACAAAAACGGCAAACATCTCCATAAGATAGAATTGAAACCGGTATTAAGCTGGTATGCCAAAGCCGCGCAGGTGAAGACGCTGGAAACCGGGGACCCCATCGGTTACGGGTTGAGTTACCGTACCTTTAATAAAACCAAAATCCTGGTGGTCCCGGTGGGGTATTATGACGGGTATGACCGGAAGCTTTCCAATATTTCCACCATTATCGTAAATGGGGTCAAAGCGCCGGTAAGGGGAAGGGTATGTATGGACATGTTCATGGCCGAGGTAACGCACATCAAGCATATCAAGGCCGGCGACAGGATCACATTGATTGGCCGGGAGGGAGATGAAGTGATCGACGCCGATGACCTGGCCGAATTGGCCGGCACCATCAATTATGAAATCCTGGCCCGGATCAATCCTTTGATCCCGCGGATTGTTAGATAATGGTGTGCTAAGTGACTAACCAAAAGCTTTGGGAAGTTAAGAAACCGGGCCCTCCGTGAGGGCTTTCTCGAAAAGGTTTCTTACCGCCGGAGGCAAGTTCAGGTAATGGCGCTGCGTTCGGCCGGGAAGGATTCATATTCTTTATTATCGATGATTTCCTTGAGGCGGTTGACCGTCTGCCAGACTTCGTGGAAAGTGTTGTAGAGGGCGATGGGGGCGAAGCGGATAATATTGGGCGGACGGAAATCCGGTATGATGCCGCCGGCTTTCAGGGCCTGGTGAATGCGCCAGATATTGCCGTTTCCCTGTACAGCCACGTGGCCGCTGCGGCGTTCCGGGTCCCTGGGATTTGCGATGGTGAGGTTGTATTTCTCTGGGGGCAGCAGGCGGTCTACCAGGAAGATAAAATACTCAGTCAGGCGGATGGATTTTTCCCGGATTCGTTCGATGCCGGCTTCCAGTAGAATTTTCAAAGCCCCCTGTACAGCCGCGGCGCTCAATGCGGACGGCGAGGAAATTTGCCAGCCACCGGCGCCCCGGGTGTACTCGAAATCCAACGACATATCGAATTGTTTTTCTTTGACGCAGCCGAACCAACCGGCCAGCAGCGGTTCCTTTTGAAAGTGCTTTTTATTTATATATAGAAACCCCGGGCTGCCGGGCCCGCCGTTCATGTATTTGTAACTGCACCAGAAAGCAAAATCCACGTCCCATTGGTCGAAGTGATGAGGAACGCCGCCCACCGAATGGGAGCAATCGAAACCGATAATAATGCCTTTTTCGTGGGCTTTTTTAGTAAGCAGGGGCATATCCAGCAGTTGACCGCTGCGGTACAGTACGGATGGGAATAGCGCCAGCGCGATTTCGTCGCTCATGGCGGCGATGATCTCATTCTCGTCCAGTAGTTGGCCGTCGCCCGCTGCGCCCGGGACCAGGACCAGGTGATTTTCGGCGGGCAGGTTTTTCAATTTGATCTGGCCTTTTAGAGCGTAGATATCCGAAGGAAAGTTCAGCTCATCCGCCAGGATTTTCGTACGTTTTCCCTGGGGGTGGTAAAAGCCGCCGACCAGGGCGTGGAGGTTGACTGTAGTTGTGCCCGTGCACACCACTTCATTTTCTTCAGCGCCCACCAGCGGGGCGGCCAGGGCGCCCAGGATTTCCGCCTTGTAGAACCAGGGCGGGTTCGCATGCAGCCATCCGTCGATGGCCTGGGTTTTCCATTCTTGCATCACCCGCCGGATCGCTTCTTCCGAATCCCTGGGCATCAAACCCAGGGAGTTGCCGTCCAGGTAAATCGTATTTCCCGGTAAAAAGAACCTGTCCCGGAATTGGGCCAGGGGGTCTTGTGCGTCCATTTGCAGTGCGCAATGCTCATTGGCTTCAAAAAATTTTGTCATGGGTCGCCTTCAAAAAATTCCTTAGGAATCCTTAATGCCTTATTTTATCCCAAAATGAAACGAATTGTAAGTGCGCCGGGCTTTTTTTTTCTAATTTGAAACAAGAAGCCCCCTAATCCACGGATATTTCTTCCAGGTCCGGGCTGTAAATGACCGTCTTATTCCTGCCGCTTTCCTTGGCGACATACATGGCTTTGTCCGCCCTATCCAGGATATCCTTCGTCGTAACCCCATGTTCCGGGTAACTGGCGATGCCCAACGAAAGAGTGACCTTCCCCAGGGGTTGAGTTTCACCGCCTTCAAAAGAAGTATGTTCCACGGTTTCCCTGAGCCGTTCCGCCCCCAGGAAAGCGCCGATTTTATCGGAATTGGGCAGGATAATCACAAACTCATCCCCGCCATATTTGGACAGGATATCGCTGGCCCGGAACACTTTTTGCGTCAATTGCCCCACCTTCTTCAACGCCGCGGAACCGGCAATATGTCCATTGGAATCATTGTAGTTTTTAAAATAATCCACATCGAAAATAATAAGCGACAAAGCCGTCCGATACCGCCTGGCCCTCTCTAACTGCAAATTGAAAAGCAAAAAAAAATGGGTCTGGTTATACAACCCGGTCAAGCCATCCGTGACCGACTGCTCCCTGAATTTTTCCAATAACTCCCGGAGCTTCCTTTCATTCTCCCTGAGACTCTGCGACAGGTAAGCCGAAACCAGGTACGTGAACAACAAAATAAAACCAAATCCCACCAGTGAAGTGATATCCTTTGACGATACCCGAAAGCCCGCGTGGGTCAAAAAAATGCCCGCCACCAAGGCAATCGCCGCCAGGGTGTTTTTCAAAGCCTTTTTATGCTCCACTAAAAATGTGGTCATCACGATATAGAAAACAAAAAAGACCAGCAGGGGACTCTCGAAACCACCGGAAAAAAAGATCAACAGCGCCAATACCACCAGGTCGAAATCCAATTGCAGCATTGTCAGCGAGGAAAGGGCCCCCCGGTTGACCTCCGACGAAGAAATTTTTATACTCCTCTTAAGGACAAGAATAAAGAGAAGATTGCCCAACAAAGACAACATGACGGTCAACAGGATTTCCCTGAGATTAATATCCACCGCGCCGGAAAAATAGGCATAGGCAATAAAAAAAATAAAAATAAACAGGGTGTATAACGCCCGGCTCCTGGTGAGCCAACGATTCTTACTGATAACCAGGTCCGCGGCCAATTCCTGGGGATCATCAATATCCGGGAATAATTGTTTTTCTTTTTGCATGCCTATAAAATAAAATTTTTTGAAAAAAAAGTCAACTTCATATTGCAGAAATCAAAGTAAAATATTAAAATAGAGACTAAAAACCATTTAAAACAATGAGACCAAAATGAGTTTAAAAAACGTTCACTTAAAGGAGGACCAGATTGTATCAAAGAACTAAAGTTTTCGATCCAAATTATTACAGGTTTATCGGTTCCTGGGCATGGATATTGCACAGGTTGTCCGGGCTGGCATTGATTTTTTACCTCTGCCTGCACATCTGGGTTATCAATACCCTGACCCTTGGGCCGGGCAAATTCGACAGCGTAATGACTTTCCTGGCTTCGCCGCTGTTTAAAATCCTCGAAGTAGGATTATGGGGCGTCATCATGTACCACGCCTTCAACGGCGTCAGGATTGTGATTGTGGATTTCTTCATGGGCTCGCTATTCCATAAGAAAATGTTTTTCATACTGGTTGCGATCGCAGCGATCCTGTGGGCAATCGGGGCATGGCTGCTGCTCTCCCATATCAACTGGGGAAGCTAAAGCCCGGGGAATTCAGGAGGAAACGATGAATAAAAACTTTAAAGAAACTTCAAAAACGGGCGCTGTTCCCTGGCTGCTGCAGCGAATTTCGGCAGTCGTGCTTTTCGTGATCTTAATCATCCACTTTGTGACCTACCATTTTCTCAGCAAGGGAGTTACTCCCCCCTGGAAAGAAGTGGTTGCCAAAATGCAGTCTCCCTGGTTTAACCTATTCCAGTTCATATTCCTGGTGTGCGCACTTTATCACGGCCTTAACGGTATCTGGATGGTAACCGAGGATTATATTCACAGCCGGTCCTGGAGAATCGTTATTTTCAGCTTGATTTTACTGGTGGGCATATCCCTGCTTTTTGTCGGCGTAATGACCATCATTAAAATCTCAAGCCTGGATTTAACGAAATTTTGAGTAACAGTGGAGGAATGAAATCATGAAAGTAGATGAAGCAAAAAAATATCATAAAATCGATGCAGTAGTGGTAGGCGCCGGCCTGGCCGGGATGAGGGCCGCGCTGGAGCTCGCCAAAAACGGGCGCCAGGTGGCCGTACTGAGCAAGGTTTACCCGACCCGGTCCCATTCCGGCGCCGCCCAGGGCGGCATCGCCGCCGCACTGGGCAATACGGCGGAAGACTCGCCGGAGCTCCATATGTTCGATTCGGTCAAAGGCAGCGACTACCTGGCCGACCAGGATGTCATCGAACTTTTTGTCAATGAAGCCATCAAAACGGTTTATGAACTGGAACATATGGGCGTACCCTTTTCCAGGACCGAGGACGGCCGCATCAATCAACGGCCCTTCGGCGGCCACAGCTCCCCAAGGGCGTGCTTCTCCGCCGATGTGACGGGACATGTACTCCTGCACACCCTGTACGAACAATGCGTGAAACACAACGTCCAATTCTACAGCGAATTCCAGGTGTTCTCCCTGTTGATCGAGAACGACATCTCCCGGGGCGTAGTGGCCTGGGATGTCCGTAACGGCGGCTTGCATATTTTCCATGCCAAAGTGGTCATGCTGGCCACGGGCGGTTACGGACGGGCCTTCAAAATTACCTCCAACGCCCACGCCAATACCGGCGATGCGTTGGGTCTGATCCTTGAATGCGGCCTGCCGCTGGAAGATATGGAATTTGTCCAATTCCACCCCACCGGGTTGTATAAACACGGCATCCTGCTTTCCGAAGCCGCCCGGGGCGAAGGCGCCTATATTACCAACAACCAGGGCGATCGGTTCATGAAGAACTACGCCCCCACCAAGATGGAACTGGCCCCCCGCGACCTAGTTTCCCGCTCCGAACAGACGGAAATCAACGAGGGCAGGGGCATCGACGGCAAGGATTATGTTTACCTGGACCTGCGCCACATCGGCAAGGAACGCATCATGGAACGTCTGCCCCAGGTCTATTTACTGGCGCTCAACTATTTGAATGTAGACGCCCTGACCCAGGCCGTTCCCATCCAGCCCACGGCCCATTATTCCATGGGCGGTATCCCGGCCAATATTCACACCGAAGTCATCAAGGACGCCAAAGGTACGGTGGTGAAAGGGCTTTATTCCGCCGGCGAGGCGGCCTGTCATTCGCTTCACGGCGCCAACCGCCTGGGCACCAACTCCTTGCAAGACGCCGTCACTTTCGGACGCATCGGCGGTATCTATATGTCCGAATTCGTCAAAGCCAACGGTTATGAAAACCTCCCGGCCAACCCGCTGGACAGGGCCCAGGCTAAAATCTCCGCCCTGATGGAAGGCAAAGGCAAAGAACGCTACTCGGTTATCCGCGAAGAACTGCAGGCCAGTATGAGCAAATACGCCGGCGTTTTCCGCTGCGAAGAGGAACTGCTGAAATTGAAAAAGGTTGTCAAGGAACTGCAAGTTCGGTTCAAAGAGGTTGCCATCGACGATAAAGGGCCCTCCTATAATCTCGATTTACAGGAAGCCTTCGAATTGGGCAACCTTTTAAGTTTTTCCGAGACCATCGCGGAAGGGGCCCTCGCCCGGAAAGAATCCCGCGGCGCCCATTTCCGCAACGATTATCCTACCCGTGACGATAAGAACTGGCTCAAGCATACCCTGGCCTGGAAAACCGACGAGGGCGTCAAACTGGATCACTCGAAAGATGTAGTGATTTTCATGGATAGATTCCCGCCGCAGGAAAGGAAATATTAAAATGAACGGGAAAACTAAGGAGATGAACCATGGCTAAAGTAAAAATTAAAGTTAAAATCTTAAGATACAACCCGGAAACCGACTCCAAACCCTACTGGAAATTATATGAGCCGGAAGTGGAAGACGACTCCACCATACTGGACGTGTTGAACACGATCCACTGGAATATCGACGGTACGGTGTCTTACCGCCGGTCCTGCCGGAGCGCCATCTGCGGCTCCTGCGCCATGAAGGTGAACGGCCGCAACGTGCTGGCCTGCGAAACCCCCATGCACCAGTTCAAGGGCAACAAATTTAAAATCGAACCCCTGCCGGGTTTCAAGATCATCAAAGACCTGGTAGTGGACCTGGATGATTTTTTTGCCAAACTGGAACGGATAAAACCCTACTTGATGCTGGAGAAACCCATACCGGACAAAGAGTTCTACCAGAGCCCCAAAGAGTTTGAACAAATCGTGGAAGTCATCAACTGCATCCTTTGCGGCGCCTGCACCTCCGCCTGTCCCAGTCTATGGGGCAATGAGAACTACCTGGGCCCCGCCGCCATGTTAAAAGCGTACCGTTATATCTTCGATTCCAGGGATGACGGGACCGATGAACGGGTCGATATCATCAACGACAAGAACGGTATCTGGCGCTGTCATACCATATTCAATTGCATGGAAGCCTGCCCCAAGGACATCAAAATCACCGAATACTTATCCAGGTTAAAAGTCAAAGCCACTGAGAATTCCATCTAAATGGCAAGAGAAAACATTTTGGTAACCGGCGGCGCGGGTTATATCGGCAGCCACGTGGCGAGGGACCTTTACGGTAAAGGCTTCAACCCCGTGGTGCTGGATAACCTGTCCACCGGTTGCCGGGACAATGTCCTTTACGGCGATTTTGTCCTGGGAAATATCAACGATGGCCCCCTGGTGGCCCGCACCATCCGGGAATACAATATCCGGGGGGTCATCCATTTCGCCGCCTCCATCGTGGTGGAAGAATCCGTCAGCCGCCCCCTGGAATACTATGAAAACAATTCCCTGAACGCTTTCCGCCTGGTAAAAACGTGCATTGAAAACGACATCCGGGAATTCGTGTTTTCCTCCACCGCCGCGGTTTACGGCATACCCGAAAAAGTTCCCGTGCCCGAGACCGCCCCCATGATTCCCATCAATCCCTACGGGAAATCCAAAGTTGTGACCGAGATGTTGTTGCAGGATGTTTCAGTCGCTTATCCCGGTTTTCATTACATAGCCCTGCGCTATTTCAATGTCGCCGGCGCCGATGGCGAAGCGCGGCTCGGCCAAAACTACCGGAAACCCACACACCTGATGACCCTTGCGCTGCGCACCGCGCTGGGGGACTACCCCGAATTAAAAATCTTCGGCCGCGATTACCCTACCCCGGACGGCACCGCGGTCAGGGATTATATCCACATCGACGACCTTTCCGCCGCCCACCTCCTGGCCCTGGGCTATTTGAAAAACGAAAAAAAAAGCCGGGTCTTCAACTGTGGCTACGGCGTCGGCCGCTCTGTCGCCGAAGTCGTCGCCGCCGCCAGGGAAGTGACGGGCGTCGATTTTCGCGCCGTCCCCTGCGACCGGCGACCGGGCGACGCCCCGGAATTGGTGGCCGATTCCCGGCTCATCCGGACCGAATTGGGCTGGATACCCCGGTTCAATGACCTCCATTATATTATCGAAACCGCCTGGAAATGGGAGAAGAAATTAAAGGAAGAGAGGAAGGTGAGGAAATGAGGTTTAAAATAATCGGTATCGTATTTTTTATGATAATCGCCGCGGCCGCGCCGCTCCGGGATACCGGGCAGGAGCAAACAACAGAGACGGAAATGAAGGTCGAAATGAAGACCGAAATTAAGGCCTACGAAGGCCCGGTGGTAAAATACATCATCGACGCCCAACTGAAACCGGAAGTCCGTAAACTCTCCGGGACCGAAGTCCTCACCTGGGTCAATACTTCCGCCGTCCCCATGGATCACCTCAGGTTTCATCTCTATTATAACGCCTTCCGCGGCGAAAAAACCACCTTTATGAAGGAGGGCCGGTATACCAAAAAGTCGAAAAAAGAACTGACCCACATAAGATTCGGTGAAATAAAGATCAACGAAATCGATCTCATCGGCGGCATGCGCACCGAGGTGTTGACCCGGAAAATCCGTTATCTTTCCCCGGACGACGGCAACGAGAACGACAGCACGGTTATGGAAATCCCCCTGCCGGAACCCGTGCAGCCCGGGGGTTCCGTCACCCTTAAAATCCAGTTCGTGTTAATGCTGCCCCGGATTTTTCACCGCACCGGCCAGGCGGACGACTACTTTTTTATTGCCCAGTGGTTTCCCAAGATCGGCGTCTTGCAAGCGGACGGCGCCTGGAACTGTCACCAGTTTCACCGGAACGCCGAGTTCTTTGCCGATTACGGAGAGTACATTGTCAATATCACCCTGCCGGAAGAATACATCGTGGGCGCCACCGGAAACCTGGTTAAAACCGACAAGCATGTCGACGGTACTGTAACCTATACCTATGAAGAGAAAAATATCCACGATTTCGCCTGGACCGCTTACCCCGGGTTCAAAAGGATCGAGGAAAAATTTACCCTGAAAGACGGCAAGCAAGAAATTCTCATCGAGCTGCTGCTGGCGCCGGGGCATGACCCGGCCATCGACAGGTATCTCCATTCCCTTAAGTACGCCTTATATTTTTTCCACCGGCGCATCGCCCCTTACCCCTACCGGAAAATAACCGTGGTGGACCCGCCTTTCAAAGGAATCGGGTCCGGCGGCATGGAATATCCCACCTTAATCACGGGCGGGTATCTCCGTATGCTGCCCAATGCGTTCAAATTCACCGAAATAGTGACCGTCCATGAATTTGCCCACCAATACTGGTACGGCATCGTGGGCAGCGATGAGTCCAGGGAAGCCTGGCTGGATGAGGGCGTTACCTCATTTTTCGAGTTGGAGATCATGGATGAGTATTTCAAAGATTCAGCCTCGGCCGTGGATTCCCCTTTCATCGATATCGAAATCTGGGAAACCGACCGCGTGCGTTATGCGGCCCTGCTGCCCGGCGACAATGTCAACCAGTACTCATGGCAATTCCTCAACGCTGCGCAATACTCCGCCAATGTATATTCCAAAGCCGCCATCTTTTTAAGAAGCCTCAAAAACCTGGTGGGCAAAGAGAAAATGTACGATTTTTTTAAATATTACCTGGAAAAATTCAAATTCAAACATCCCACCACCGCCGATTTTATCGAAACCTTCAACACCTTCATGAATGAAGATTTTTCCTGGGCCTTCGACCATTATATCAACGGCGATGAAAAAGTAGACAATGAAGTTTATTCCGTCGAATCCGTAAAAATAGATTCCACCGGCGGCAAGGACGCCTATCGCAATGAAGTTGTATTTTTGCGTAAGGAAGGGTATTTCCCCGTGGACCTGCTGATCAAATTGCAAAACGGCAAAGAGATCAAATCCCTCTGGAAAGAGAAAAACAAATGGAATCGCATCGTATTCGAGGATCAGTCCCCCATCCGCTATGCCGCGGTGGACCCGGATTACAAGCTGCCCCTGGACTACAATTTCCTCAATAATTCCCGGATGCTGGAAGTGGATAAAACCTTTATCCGGCGATTATCGCTAAAGTTCGGCTTTTTCTTCCAGAATTTAATGGGGTTTTTAGTACTTTAAGGAGTCAAACATGCACGGAATCATCGCTTATTTTCGCGGGTTTGGTTTTAAATGCGTAAGACCGGCGGTATATGCCTGGTTTTTCAATTTTTTATTTACCATTTTCATTTACTATGGATATTACCGGGTGTTTTCCATCCCTGCCGGTAAGACCCTGATCCCCTTCGGCGAAAATGCCGGGGTCAAAGCGAACCTCGGCGCCTTTACTTTCCTGGCGGATATACTCAGGCATTATAAAGGCAGTTTGCCCCTGGTGTTTTCATTGGCGCTGGTATATACCATTGCTTTTATCATCGTCTCCATCTACGTTTCCGGCGGCGTATATGCCGTGCTGGTGGAAGATGAGAAAACCAATTTTACCAACCTCATCGCCAATTCCACCCAGAATTTTGCCGACATGTTCAAGATTTCCCTGGTTAATCTCATCAACGTTATCGCGGCTTTAATCGTCCCCGGGGTTTTGCTGCTGGTATTTTTCGATGCCAGGTCCCTGTACTCCAATGAAACCATCATCCAGGTTTTTTTCTGGATCTGGGCGGCGGTTACCGCGTTATTTTTAACCTTTTCCACCGCCATATACGATTTTTCACGAATCATTAAATTAAGGGAAGACAGGGGCTGCTTTTATTCCTTTAAACAAGGAATCATATTTGTCTTTTCCAATAAGCTGGCCATTTTATTTCTTTTTTTACTCTATGGCATATCGCTGGCGCTTATTTACCTTGCTTACGCTGTTTCCATGGGATTGCAGGAGAGTTTACCCTATGCATTTTTACTTTTCCTGGTATACCAGGCGTTTATGATGGTCAGGTATTACCTGAAAATAGTCGTAATGCGCGCCGAGGTCCGATTGTAAACTAAGAAACAAAGGAGGTTTCCATGATTTGTCCCAATTGTAATCAATATGTACCGGACGCTAATTACCGGTGCCCCCATTGCCGTAAAGTATTAAAGCATGGCATCGATCCCCTCGATTTCCAACAAATGCCCCAACAAAGAAAGGCCCGGCATGTGACATTTCTATTACTGGCCGTTATTGTCGTTGGATTGGTAGTGGTGGGGTATCTTATATTTTTCAAGGAAACAGGAACAAATAATGTGAACCCGGATGCCGTGAAATCCCCGTCTACCGTCTCCAGGAAAGCGAAAACCGTCGCATCTCAAAGTCGCCGTGACGCAGGGGGTGTCCCCGCGGCGACATCTCCTGCCCGGGATACAGGGGAAACAGGAGCGACTACCGACGCCCTTACGGAAAATGAAACCGGAACCGCCGGCAAAGAAGAGCCGCCTAAACCGGATGACCCTTATGCGTGGGTCGATAAAGAAGACCCTGAAAAACTCGCGCAAGCGCATGTACCGGGAGAGGAGATCGATATCGAAAAGCTCTTGCATCCCGGTAAAACGACCATATTTGATTTTTACAGCGAATATTGTCCCCCGTGCAGGAAAATATCCCCGGCGCTGGTGAAATTGGATTCGAAACGGAAAGACATTGTCGTCGTAAAGATTGACATCAACCGGAAGGAAGTGCAGGGGATCGATTGGAATTCGCCGGTGGCGCGCCAGTACGGGTTACGTTCCATCCCGCATTTTGTCATCTACGATTCCACCGGGTATCGTACTCATGAAGGTGAAGAAGCGTACCAACAAGTAATGAATCTACTTTCCCAGGAAGGCATCCAGTAAGAGATGGAAAAGCAAAGAGGAATATAATTGATCATATTAAGGAGTAAACATGTTTTTGGCGCCCTTGAATTATGATAAGTATTTTAATAAGGTCTTCTCCAATGAACGAATCGCAAAGAGGTTCCTGGAGGACTTCCTGGAAACCGGCATAAACGAATTTGAAATGTTGAAAGGCAAACTCCGGGTAACCGACAACGCCTCCCTGGTGGAATTCGATTTCCGCTGTAAGATCGATAATTCCTTTGTGATCCTTGATATGCAGCAGTGGTATAAGCGAGATGTCACCCAGAGGTTTTACATTTATCATGCCCTCAATACCGGCCTGCAATTGGAAAAATTACCCTCCAAACGGGTGCTTTACGACTACTCCTATCAAAAATCAAAAAAAGTCGAAGACTACCGCGCCCTACTCCCGGTATTAACCCTGGTGTGGATGGCGGATGATTCCCTGGACTTCAAGGATGACTATGTGGCTTACTCCATGTCCCCGGAAATCGTGGTGGAATTTGTCAAGAACAAAAAACTGTGGCATAAACCGGAAATTGTCGAATTATTGAAAGAACGGGCCAGGCTCCTGGAAGTACTGGATAACCAAACGAAAGAACTCCAATTCCTGGCGAAAAACCGCTTGATCTTTATGCTGCAAAAGAACACGGTTAAAAATAAGAACAAAGCCAGGTACGTAAAATGGTTTGAATTTGCCGAAAAAACCAAAAACACCGACAATAAAAAAGAAGATTTCCAGGAATACCTGGACGACGAAATCTTTTGCGAAATGATGAAAAGGCTTTCTAAGGATACGTTAACCGACGATGATTTCAGCTATATCCAAAACGAAAAAACATTCTGGGAAGAAGTAGAACGATTCGAACAAGGAATTTATGAAGTCGCCTGGAATGAAGGCGAAGCAAAAGGCGAAAAGAGTAAAGCCCTGGAAATCGCCAGACGGTTGAAAGAAAAAGGTTTTGATGATGATTTGATTGCGGCGATTTCCGGTTTATCTACGGATGAAATCACGCGATTATAAATAGCACATACCCCAAACTCACCCTGGAAGAAAAAAAAAGAACTGGGCATCGAAGGATTTGAGTTCGAATAAGAAAAGATTCAGGCCCACGAATTTCCACGAATTCCCACGAATTAACGCGAATTTACTGGCCATTGCCTTTCCAGGCAAAGAGGTCTTTTTAAATACACAAGAATAACACCGATAAAAAGTCGACAATCGATAATAACCCGGTCCACCTGGGAAAAGCAGCGTGAAAATATTCCCGGAAAGGTTCCCCATTGACTGGTAAGGTCGCAATGATAACAATAAGGATTACATTGGTCGTGGTAAGGTCGCGCAGATACAAATAAGTGGTGGTTTGGTCGTGGGAAGGACATCGATTTCCAAATAAGTGGTGGAATGGTCGTGGTAGGGTCGCGCATAGATTAGAAAGGATTTTTTCTAGCTTATACAGGTCAATAAGACCTTAATAAGCTCGCGCATGCCTTATTAAGCTCGCGCATTCCCTGGGGAGCACCCCCATGCCGTGGGAGTCAATCGATAGCCTTAAGAATCAATATATTGCCTTTATAATCTTATTTCTTGACTATCAAGGAAATTTATCGAAACCTTTGCCTTGAATTTTCGTATAATAAGGATCGGATCGATTAAGGAGTAAATAAAATGAATAAAAATAGTTTGTTAACGGAAATTGGGCGCCGGTTAAGGTCGGCGCGCGCGGCTTTAAATTATTCTCGCACCGAAATGGGCGCTCAATTCGGTATTTCAATGACAGGTTATACCAAAAATGAAAACGGCGCGACTGCTCCCCGTATTGGCGCGTTGTATAAATTAGGGACCCGTTTTAATATATCGTTGGATTGGTTGATCTGCGGCAAAGGGGCGATGATTTCCAAAGGCCAGGGCACGTTGGCGGAAAAATTAGGCGTAACAGAATCCCTGATCCTGGATGACGTGAAAGACCTTTTGCGGCACATGGAAAGAATCCCGCGGCTGCGTTATGAAATACTGGGGCAATTTCACAAGTTCAAAGAAGAGAACATAGATTTGGTATCATCCGCCATGGAAAATCCGGATAAATGAGATTTTCTTCCCTGTCCCTGCTTTCCCACAACCGTAAATAATAGACAGGAGTGAGTGTTGATTGGTGAATGGTAGAATTGCGAATACTGGATGATTCTTGAAAAAATTTAAAAATAATGCTATAGTATTTCCATGGATGAAAAACAGAGAAAACGATTTGAATTCTGGAAGAATGCTGCAAGCGAAGAAATTAATGCTGCTGCCGTTCTTTTAAAAAATAAAAAACTCCGTCAATCTCTTTTTTTTATCCATCTTTCCCTGGAAAAGATTCTTAAAGCGCTTTTCATAAAAGAAAAAAAGGAACACCCCCCCATTACCCATAATCTTAAGTATATTGCTGAAAAGATTCCCTTGGAACTTCCGGAAAAATATGAGAAATTTCTGATCGAGGCCACGGCCTTTAATATTGAGGCGAGATATCCGGATGAAGATAGCTCCCCTCCGGGTTTCCAATATGTTAATGATAAGTATAATGAAGCGATGGAGGTTTTGAAATGGTTACAGAAAAAATCAGGGGAATAATCCACGAATTCGGAAGGCAACTTAAAAAAAATAATATCCCTTTTGAATTTCTCATACTCTTTGGTTCCTATGCAAAGGGAAATTTCCACGAAGACAGTGACATGGATATTGCAGTCATTTCCCCTGATTTCGGAAAGAACAGACTCTTCGAGCGAATTCGCCTCATGAATATTTCGTCGAAAATTGATTCAAGAATCGAACCCCATCCGATATCTACTAAAGACTGGAAGGAAGGATGGAAAGATATCGTTTATGAAATAAATGAAACAGGCATACGGATTCCTGTAAACCTATGAATGATGCGTACAAAATTTGGAAGACTTTTCGCTTGTCCCCGATGGCCCTTCACGGATATAATTTTGGATAATAACCCGGAAATTTCAGGGAAGAGAGAGGGTTCTTACTTGTCTGTCATCTTAATTTTCACTATTGAATAATCACCCGTGGTATTATAAAATATAATCTAATAAAAGAGGATTCCAATCACCAGGAGGGTTTACATACGATGGGGATCCGAGGTCTTGTCAGACAAAAGTGTTTCCATCAAAAATGTAGTGATCACAACAGATGAATTTACTGCCAGTCGAGCTGTTAAGTGATCGAGCTCAACATCCTTCGCCCCGTATCCATGAGCTAAACTATGGGAATTCCTCAAATATCCTACACCATCTACAATAGTTCTAACACCGGAAAATACCTTTCTTACATCTTTTGAAAGAAGTTTATCATCCAGGCATATCTGCAGTGCGTTTAGAGCTTCGTTTACTTTTTGTTTCAGGCTCCACTTGCTTTGGCAAGGCATTCTTTTCTCTTCAAGAATGCGCTGACAAACCGATTCAATTAAGCAAGAAGCTCGCGTGACAGCATCCTTTGGATCAACCACGACTGCCGCCTGAGCCTTTTTCTGATCGTCTACCAGTTGATCGTATCCCAATTTCTTTGCCACTTGTTCAAAGTCCGAATTCAGTTTTAAAGCCGGATAATTCAATGCAGCATCAATCACCCTAACACTTTTCATCGTTTCCGTCTCCTGTTCTTCGATTACTTTGGCCAAATTTATATAAAGCGAATTTATTACTTCGGCCTTTGCTAGTGCACGAAGCCAGACCACGGAGGCTGATGAGATAGGAGAAGATGTGAAGAGTGGCTCGCCCGTCACAGGATTAAAGGAGTCTTCTAAATCATCCTCAGCAGTATCTCTATGCTTTACTAAAAGGTTCTGACCATCGAATGATAAATATCCGCGTTTGCAGTCGTCCTCACAATACTCACTATAATATTCTAAAGTCGTTTCTTTACTAATTGCATAGATTTGCAGGCCATCAGTTGCATGCATAAGTTTTTTCTCCAACCGTACAAACCCTTCCCTTAGCTGCATTTCAGACTCCAAAAGTTTTTTCCCCTGCGATTTAACCAATTCAAAATTGTCATTCATTGGAGTTCACGTTCGCCCCTAAGTAAGCTGATAAATACTGCTCTTATTTCTGCAGTAAAAGTCATTCGGAGATTTCAACGCAACAAATCCATAACCAGGGCACCTACAATTTATTATAATCAAATTACCCTCCTTTATTGAAAGTAAATTATAGCGCTGTGCTTTCTTTTGTCAAGCTTTTTTATAAAAAGCTATATCCCCAGGCGAAAAAAGAGCATTGCTGAACAAGAAAAATCAACCTGGACCATTATCGAACAGGAATTCTCATTTTAGCCACGAAGAAACGGTGCTGGAAAAAAGTGGGCGGGTCAATGAGGAAAAATAGACACAGGGAGAAAGGCTTCAGTTTCCAAAATCAAGAAGTTGGAAATAAATCGGCAATACTTTTCGCCCAGGGAACCATTTCTCTATAAATCTTGACGATTTTCCCATCTGAGACCCTGAATACCAGTGAAGGATCGACGTCTGTCTCAGAGTTATCGTAAAAATAGATGCGATCAACATTTGCCATTATCTCGACACAGTTCGCTATAGATCGGTAATACCGGTTGATGATTTTGTGTATCGGGACATCATGCCCACCTTCCATTAAACGCAAAGCAATACGTTGGGCATTGATCGCCGGGTCGTTCGTACAGACGAAGAACAAACGAATAAAGAAACCTGCATTCCTGGCTCGAATGACAAATTCCACCTTTTCCGGGGTTGAAAATACGGTTTCAAATGCCATGCTCGTAAAATTACGTAGACATTCTTCACGCATTTCTTTAGCTCGGTTGGCAGCCTTAATAAAGGCTTCTTGCGAATTCCAGCCGCCAAACTCTTGCTGGGCAATAACATCCGGGTTGATATATACACATCCCCCCATCCATTCATGCCGCAAAAGCTTTTCAGTAACTGTTGTTTTTCCAGAGCCATTTGGCCCTGCCACTACAATAAGCCTTGGTTTCTCTTTCATGCCTTTAGAGATTCTTTCCGGCGGGACAAACCCTCGACGATTGCAGCCTCAATCATCTTGAAATGCCGTTCCATAGCTTCTTGTTTGCGTTTGCGGGCCTCATCGCCGGCTTCCTGTATTAGAACCGCTAGCTGCTCTACACCATCTTCTTCATATTTGTTATCCTGCTCGTAAACGTCTGTCATTGGCATATTTTCTCCAAATGGTATTTGCTTTTGCCAACTACCATTATACGAAATTCATGTTTTTTCACCATACATCATTTATAACATAGAACAAATAAATTTGCAATCAGCTTTCCTCTCATTGCCTCTCCTTCTGTAGGCGCAAATCCGTCGCCGGCGGCGTTTTTGAGGAGGAATTCTTGTATGTCCCCTTTTCCTGCCTGTTTCCAGTGATTTGCCAATGATTTTTCAATATGCTATAATTGCTCCAGGTGAAAGCAGATGAAAATGAAAAAATTGCCCATTGGAGTATCGGATTTCAAAAAAATGGTGACGGGCAATTACTATTACGTAGATAAAACCCTATTTATTAAAGAAGTCATCGACAGCGGCGATACCATATTACTTATTCCGCGGCCCCGGCGTTTCGGGAAGACGCTCAACATTTCCATGCTGAAATATTTTTATGATTGCTGCCCCGCCAAATGGGTTCCAGGTTCGGAACAACCTCCCGTCCCTTCGGGCGGTGGAACGGAACCCACCGGTAATAATACCTATAAGGATTTATTTGCTTCACTGGCAATCTGTGGGGCGGGCCAGGAATACCTCGATAAAATGGGCAAACACCCGGTTATTTTTTTATCCTTCAAAGACATAAAGGATACGGATTGGAAATCTTGCCTGGATAATATAAAAAAACTTATCCAGGACGAGTATGCCCGCCATTACTACCTGTTTGAAAGCCAAAAACTGCTGCCGCATGAGCGGGATTATTTCCGGAAGATCATCGAGCTAACGGGAAATAAAAGCGACTATGCAAAAAGTCTGGAGAAACTGCTGATCTTCTTAAGCCGTTTTTATAATAAACAGGCGGTTATTTTGATCGATGAATATGACGCCCCGGTGCATGCCGGTTATCATTACGGGTATTATGACGAAATTATTAATTTTATACGCAACTTCCTGGGGGGGGGACTGAAAGACGTCGACCAATACCTGGAAAAAGGTGTTGTAACAGGGATTATGCGTATTGCCAAAGAATCGATTTTTTCCGGTTTTAACAACCCCGGCGTGTATACGCTGCTGTCGTCAAAATTTAACGACTGGTTTGGGCTCACTGAAGAAGAAGTAAAAACCATATTGGCAAATTTCCAGGTTTCGGATATGTTTGACCAGGTGCAGTTGTGGTATAACGGTTACCGGTTCGGCGGCAAGGTCATTTATAATCCCTGGTCTATTATCAATTTCCTGAACAGCGCTGAGAAAGAATTGCTACCTTACTGGATCAATACTTCCAGCAACGAGATTATAGAAACCTTGCTCACCAGGCAGGGATCCGAACTTAAAGAAGAATTGGAACAGCTCATCCGCGGCGAGTCCATCGAAAAACCCATCGATGAGAATATCGTTCTTACATATATCGACGCCGATGAAGAATCTTTATGGAGTTTCCTATTAATGGGAGGGTACCTCAAACAGACCGGCAAAAGAAGGGACCCGGCCTCAGGGAAGTTTTTTTATACCCTCTCGATTCCCAATGAAGAAGTAAAGGTTACGTACACCAGGATAATCGGTCGCTATTTTTCCACTAAGATCGAAAACGAAAAACTGGAGGTCATGCTCAAAGCATTGATCGCCGGCGATATCAAACTTTTCGAAAAAATGTTGAAGATGGTTGTGTTGGCTGTGTTTAGTTATCACGATTTCGGCAATGAACCGGAGAAAGTTTATCATGCCCTGGTAGCCGGTCTGCTGATCTGGATATCCAACACCCACGAAGTAAAATCCAACCGCGAATCCGGTTACGGCAGATATGATATAATGATTATTCCCAAAGACCCTACCCAAACGGGCTATGTAATCGAATTCAAATCGGTAGATAAAGATGAAAATGAAACGGTAGAAAACGCGATTAAAGCTGCCCTGGCCCAGATCGAAGCAAAGCAATACGAAACCGAACTGGTAGAAAGAGGAATTAAAAATATTAAAAAGCTGGCCATTGTCTTTTCAGGCAAAGAGGTCTTTGTCAAGGAACCCCCCATGCTGAAAGCCCGTTTGTAGAACCATTACGGCAGAAATAATCCAGGGGCGTCCTCAGGCTCCGTTCCATTTGTAGGACCAGACCGGAAGTCTTCACTTCTTACATTTTCCGGCCCCGATAATGACGGTTGCACTATTAAATAATGCAACCGGCCACAACTGTAAATCTGAGGCCGGGAGTCGGGGCAGCAGGGGTTGACAATTTGATGGTTTAGGTCTATCATAATGATTAGAAAAAGGAGTTATTTAATGAAAATAGAGGTTTCACACAGTTTCGAAGACGAAACCATGGAAGCAAAGGTTCACTGGTTTAAATCGCTTTCAATCTCCGAGCGGATGGAAATGTTGTGTTTTTTCACGGATATGATTTTGGATAATAACCCAAAAATATCAGGGAAGAGAGATGTTAAATCGATTACAGGACGTATTCAGGTGCTTGAAAAAGCATAAAGTAAAATACCTGGTAATCGGTGGGATTGCCGTGGTGTTATATGGAGTTCCGAGAGCAACCTTTGATCTTGATATTCTCATAGAAGCAACCCCAAAAAATGTAAAGAAATTGCTTGATGCGCTCCTTGAAGCCGGTTTATATACCGCATCTCTTACATCGGTCGATGAAGTGTTGGCAACGGAAATTACGGTTTTTAAAGACCTGGTGCGCATAGATGTTCAAACAAAAACGCCAGGTTTAGAATTTAAAAAAGCCTGGAAGAATAGAAAAACGATGCAATATAGAATGATCGATTTTCAGGTGGTTGCCAAAAGCGATCTTATTGCATCGAAAGTTGCGGCAGGCCGTAAAAAAGATCTGGAGGATGTGAAATTATTGCAATTGGATGATTAATATTCGCCGGTCGGGGTTCTTCCTTGCCTGTCACCTTAATTCCCCCGGCGGACGCCGGATAAAAATAGTCCACTTTTTTCTTGACTTATTAGCGATATGGATTTATCATAAAAGACCCTTTAAGGAAAAAAATGAAAGATATAAACCTTTTGACAGCACCTTCCAATAAAACCCTGGAAGTTTTAGAAATAAATGCCGGCGATGCCGCGAAAAAACGGTTGATGTCCATGGGAATTCATATCGGCGACCGGTTGCTGAAATATAACGATTCTTCATGGTGCCCGGTGCTGATAAGAAATATAACCCTGAACTCCTCCAAAATCGCCATAGGAAAATTGTTGGCGGCGAAAATACTGGTTAGACATGAAAAAACCTGAAATCGTGCTGGTGGGCCAGCCCAATGCCGGGAAAAGCACTGTTTTTAACGTCCTCTCGGATATCAAAACAGCGACATCCAATTTTTCCGGCACTACCGTGGAAAAAGCCGAAAGCGATGTCAATATCGAAGGCAGGGCCTTCCATATCGTCGATTTGCCCGGGGCCTACTCCCTGAATCCCGGGGACGAAGCCGAACGAGTAACACTTAGCTACCTCACCCTCAAGGATATCGACCTGGTAATCAACGTAGTGGACGCCACCCAACTGGCCAGGAGCCTGGAATTAACCGTGGAATTAATAGAATTCGGCATCCCCATGGTAATCGCCCTTAATATGTGGGATGAAGCGGAACGCAAAGGTCTGAAAATCTACCCTGAAAAACTGGAAAAACTGCTAAATATCCCGGTAGTCGCCACCTCGGCCCTGCTGGGAAAAGGAATAAACAACCTTATGAAGGCCTGCCGGGAAATGATTTATAACGGCAAACGCACACCTACCCGGATGGAATACACCTCCCATATCGAGGAAATCGTGACTGGAATCGAGGCGCATTTCTCAACGGCGAAAACAGGCGCGGATACGGGTTTAATCAAAAACGGGTCCCCGAGATTCTATGCCATTAAAGCCATTGAAAACCCGGGAATCGTACCGGCTGAAATATTGGCGGCCCTCGACGGAGATATGCAAAGAGTCCGCGAAAACATCGCCAGGATCCATAAAAAAGATTGCTGCGAAACAATCGCATACGAACGGCACCACATCGCCATGAAATTGACGGAAGATATCTCTCATTTTATCGACCGCAAGACCGTCCCCTTCAGGGAACGTCTCGACCGCTATTTACTCCACCCATACCTGGGATACTTACCCCTTTTGATTTTCATTTTGGGTTTTTTCATTACCATCTATTTTACCGGCGAGTTATTGAGCCGCCTGGCGGCAATACCGTTGGAGAAAATCCCGGCCCTTTATCAAGGACTCAAATCCCAGCAGGCGTTTTTATGGTTTACCATCGAAGGTATTTACCAGGGTGTCGAAGGGACGTTGGGCATTGTGCTGCCCTATTTTCTCCCCTTGATTTTTTTAACCTCTTTGTTCGAGGATACCGGTTACCTTGCCCGCATGGCCTTCCTCATGGACGTTTTTATGCATAAAATCGGCTTGCACGGCAAGTCGGTGGCGCCCTTTATCCTCGGTTTCGGATGCACCGTACCCGCATTGTATGGAGTTCGGATTATCGAAAATAAGCGGGACCGCACCTTAACCGCGATTTTACTGCCCTTTATCCCCTGTTCCGCGCGCACCTCGGTAATCCTGGCCATGACCGCCGCCCTGGCCGGCCCCCTGTGGGCGCTGTTTATCTACGCTTTTGTCATCCTCCTGGTGGGAATCACCGGCAAATTGCTCTCCCTTTTCATGGGCGCCCCCACCGGCCTGGTAATGGAAATACCGGATTTAAAAATCCCTTCCCTGCGAGTGTCGTTTAATAAAACCCGGTCGAAAATAAAACAGTTTTTGAACTTCGCGGTCCCTTTCTTAATCCTGGGCAGCATCGCCATGGGGTGGCTGGAGTACCTGAAAATTAACGATTCGTTGAATCGAATCCTCGCCCCGGTGGTCAAAGGCGTCCTTGGATTGCCCGATATACTGGGTTCCACACTGGTTTTCGGTTTTTTCCGCAAAGAATTGGTGCTGGTGACGGCCAACAGCGCCTTTGGCGTTAAATCCATTACACAGTTGCCCTTGAGCGGCGCCCAGGTGGTGGTGTTTGCTGTTTTTGTTACCCTGTACTTCCCCTGCTTCAGTACTTTCGTGGTGATGTGGAAAGAATTCGGGAAAAAAGTCGTTTTGCTTTCATCCGTTATCAGTATTATCGTTGCTTTAATAGCGGCTTTTGTAGTAAAATTAATACTTGTTTGAACATAACCGCCAGGGCGCAATGGAGTTAAAACTTTAGCCCCGCGAATCTTTTTCTCTTTGATTTCCGCCGGCGTCCGACCATCTTCAACTATTAATACGCGCCTTTGCCTTTTATCACCACACCAAAGGTTTTTAAAATGATGATAATATCCAGGAACAACGACCAGTTACGAACATAAAATTCATCCAACTTCAACCGCGTTTCAAAACTAAGATCGCTGCGCCCCCGGATCTGCCACAAACCGGTTAACCCGGAGTTTACCCGGAAAATAATGGCCGCGGATTTCTCGATCTCCTCTTTCTCCCTTACCAGGTAAGGCCTCGGCCCCACAATACTCATCTCCCCAATCAATACATTAAAAATCTGGGGCGCTTCATCCAGGCTGAAACGCCGCAAAAACTTGCCGCTCCGGGTGATGCGCGGATCGAAACTCTTTAACTTCTTGTACCGGTCCCATTCCTCCTGCAACCGCGGGTCCTGGCCCAGGTACTCTTTCAATTTCTCATCCGCATCCTCATACATGGTCCTGAATTTTAACAACTTGAACTTTTTCCCACCCTTGCCGAACCGATCCTGGATGAAAAAAATAGTTCCCCGCGAATCGATTTTGATCAAGAGAGTAATAATCATAAAAAGCGGTAGGAATAAGATAATCCCCACCGCCGACGCCGCCAGGTCGAAAACCCTCTTAAAAAACCGGTTAATCGGCGAGAGCAGGTTATTGGCCATCCGCATTACCAGCAGTTCATCGATGTATTCGGTCTCCACGCCGATAGTCTTTAAATAAGTGGAATCGGAAACGATCCGTATCTCTTTGACATAGTTCTCACACCGGTTGATCAACCGGTTCAACCTCTCCGTTTCTATACCTTTGGGAAGAATAATCATGGTTTCCACTTTATCCCGGAGAGCGAGCTGTTCCACTTTCCCATCGTTTTCCACCAGTTCCGGCTCCAAAACTTCCACGATCCGGTACCCGATGGCTTCCAGTTTCTTAAAGGTAGGAACCACACGGCCGGTCTCTTCCGCGATCCCCACCACCGCGCTATTTTTTACGTAAAACCCGGAAGCGATCAGGATTTTTTTCACGGTGTAACGCACCAACGGCACGATAATCATGCCGGTACACATCATCAATATGGGAATGGTCCGGGCAAAAATTTCATACGTCCGGCTTAAATAGATGATGACTGCGATCAATATCACGGAGATAAAAAGCCCCCGCGTGATGTAAATAAACTCTTCGAAAAATTCATACCGCCGGGTGTAAAGTTTCTCATAGGAAAAAATGAAAATAAAAACAAAGAGCAGGTAGTACATTTTATAAAAGTGCTCTTCGGGGAAAAACCAGGGGTTCTCAACATTGAAGATGGCCGGGATAATGTTAACTCTTAAAAAATAGGATATACGGAAGGATAAGATAAGCGAAAAAATATCGGCCAACAAGACAGCAAAAAATGATATGGCTTTTTTCATTGTACGGGTTATATTATATCACAACTTTACTTTTTTTTCTTTTTGCCCCCGGCGGCCAGGGGGCTTTTTTGAAAAATGCGACACTTGCCCCCTGGACCCCTAAAAAACTTTTATTCACTTTTCTTTTTTGCTTTCGCCGCTGCAATCAGGAAACCGGAAAAGATTAACAATTCGACAATACCCCTGGCGCAAAGTACGCCGTATACAGAAAACATTTTTCCCAGGATAAATTCCAACGCAATCATCAACGCCGCGGTAGAAATAACGATATATGCCCAAATTCCCTGGAAACGGGTGGAAGTCAGCACATTCCCGGTATAATACGAGACAGACCGGAAAAATATCAAGAAAGAAAAATAGAAAAGAAATTCCGATGTCAAGCCCGGGCTGTTTTTCCCCGCGAAAGCCGCCGCCAACAAATCCCTGGTAAAAAAGAGCGCCGCCGCCGCCGCCGCCCCCAGGACCATATGAAGATAAAACATCCGGGTGTAAAAAATAGCGAACCCCTGCGTATCCTTACCCCTGTAACTCCTGGAAATAAAAGGCGTCAAAGCAAATGCCGTTATTTCCGCCAACATGGTAAACGCCAGAAATATACGCAGCGCCAGGAAATAAGCGCCCTGCACTTCCCTGGAAATCAAAAAAGACAGGATAAACAGGTCGATATGCTGCTGGATAAAGATGGCAAAACCCGATCCGGAAAAAAACCCAATCTCTTTCCAGTTGTAAGATTTTAGCGATACGTACTTTTTCTCCAGGTATTTAACCATCCCGGCAAAGTAACCCCTGATCCCGATGCAGACCACGGAAGCGGCGATGCGCAAATAATAGACCCCCGCGATATCCAATTCCCGTACATAAAAACATACCGGGACCGCCACCATTACAAAAGCCGCCGCCTGCGAGATAAATTCAAAGTGCATCTTCTCCCGGCCCAACAAAGCGCCCGAAAGATTTTTCTCAAAACCGAAAATCAAACCGCTTACCATAGAGATAACCAATAACCAGGCGTCGATCTGGTGGTAAAAAATAAACATAAAGACCAACGCCGGCAGACTCAAACCCAACCCTAACAAAGAAGTCGTGACCATTTCCCCGCACAACCGTTTTATCTCTTCCAGCCGGTCGCGCCGGTGGGCGATTTCCTTACCGAAATAAGTAGTCAATTCAAAAGAGCCCAGGAAAGCAAACAGGTAATAAAGAAAAGAGGAAATCGAATAGATTCCCAATTTCGTTTCCCCCAGGCCGCGGGAAATAAAGAGCATGATGATCAGGTTATTAAAAGACAGGAATCCGCGGGACCCCACGGAAAAAAACGATGTTTTAAGAATTCGTTTCAGCATGATCGGCATACACCGGTTTTAAAACCCAGCCCACGATATTCCCTTTGTACGTCAGGTAATGCCGGACGCGAAAAAACCGCGGGTTCTCTTTTTCATCGATCAACATCTGCCGGACATCGTTAATACCCAGGAATTCCGGTTTTTGGACCACGTAGTAGTCGAAAATAATATAATCCACTTTATTGTTTTTCAGCTCCTTAAAAAAAGATTCGATATAAAGCGCCCGGTTTTCCGGGAGGTAACGCATCGGGACCGTAAAGAACACCATATTAAATTTCGACGCCGCTGCCCCCTTGTCGGCGCCGCCATTTTCCAGGTAATACTCGATCATCGTATTATTCGTATAAGACAGCACCACGGCCCCGTCTTTCAAGAAGCGGGTTGAATTAAGCCACTGCGCCGCGGCATAGCCCGCTTTTTGACCATAGGCATCCGTATGCGCCGCGGCTTCCCGGAAAGAAGGCGGATAAATAAGCAAGACAAAGCCCCATAATACCATAATTACTAAGTACTTAAATCTTTTTCTCTCTGTGTTCTCTGCGCCCTCTGTGGCTAAAATTCTTTTCGGTTCCGGCCCTTCCGTGTGTTTCGTAATAAACTTTAAAAAAAAGTAAACGCCGATAAAGCTGAGCATGTAGAAAATCCACAGCCCCGAAAAGATTCGCCTGCATTCGATATCCGGCCGGGAGGTATCGATATACCCTTTGGCCGCCAGGAACAATATCTCATAGATCATCATCGCAAAGGTCAGCCGTTTATCGATTTTATACAACCGGTAAACGCCGCAGCAGAAGAATCCCAGGAGCGCCGACATAAACAACAACTTCACCCCATAGGGATAAGAAGCCGGTACAAAAAAGAAAATGTTGTTGGAGATCACGCCCAAAAATTCAAGGGGATGGAGAAACATATATAAATAGCTCTTTTGGGGCAGGATAATATCCGTGAAATGGGCGAAGAAACGGGGCGTGAAGGTGCGGAAGAACAACAAAAGGCCGGCCAATAAGGGTATGGCGGCCAATAAAGCAAGAAAATAGCGCTTTTTTAACTTAAAATAATTAACGAAACCCGATATAATCAACAATACCCCTTCAAAGCGGGTCAACACCCCCGCTGCAATGAAAATAGCCGCTAAGGTCCCGGCGGGACACCCTGAAATAGCGAAGGACCGCGAAGTAGGGGCGAACCCCCGTGTTCGCCCGTTTATTGGCAGGGGCCCCTGGCCCTCCCTGCTTTTTTCTTCTCTTCTTCCCTTCCTCTCTTCTTCGCTTCTATCTTTTTCCCCTGGCGCCCTGGTGGCAAAGTTTTTATGGGCTACGGGGGAGGATTTGTCAAGGAAAGCATAAAATGTTACCGTCGCGAAGAACAGGTAGAGCATATCGGTAATAGGGAATGCCAGCATTATCAAGTACCAGGGCGAGATCATGAAGAAGATAACGCCCCACAGGGCAAATTTGCCCGTGATCTTCTTGAAGAAGAGGTAGGAGAAATAGACAACCCCCAGGCCGGCCGCCAGCGAGATAATTTTCCCGGCAATAATAAAGGCTTCCGTCGGTTTGATGAAGAGACCGGCCAGTTTTCCCAGGGGGTATAAGAGAAGGGGAAAAAGTGGGGGCATAATTTCGATGTTGAGATTGCCGGAGAACAGTTTTTCCCCCAGCCGGTAGATTTTATAGAAATCCGGGGGGCCGATTTTTTCCACCAGGGCCAGCAGCAGCCAGTTAGCAAAGGTAAAGATAAGGATAAATGTAAGGGTGAGCCGTTCGTTTTTAAAAATCGACTCCTTAAAAAATCGTTTCACCGGTTGCCAGTTCATATTTTCATTCAACTTTTCATTCATCCCGAAGGACCGTGATATATTATGTTATACAAAAATATTTTCTTGAGCTGGTATTATACCACAAATACCGGTTCATAAATCCCGGGAATCTCATTGTGTTCACTTTTTAAGGGCATCGTCGAAATTTTTTCTTTCGAGCATTTCCAATTTCCCCCCCCGGGTGGCATTGATAATCCATCCCCCCCGTTTACGCAAAAAACGATCCGCCCTGCGCAGGGATTTTTCGATAGCCTCAACCTGGGGTGGACACCACGGTTTCCCGGACCGGTAATTTTTAATAAAATGATTTTCATCGCCTACTGCCGTACAATAATTATTTTCTGTGGGCCTCTCCACGGTTTCCACGGTACTGTATTTAAAATCGTGATCCACGCCGTACAATACAAAATGTTTGATTCCCATGAAATATCCCAATTGGATGGCCGCCACCAAACTTGAACCGCCAACAACGATATGGTGATAGATTTTTTTTGAAAACACCGGTGAAGGGGCTTTATATTTTGCGCCGACCCAGATAAAGTCCCCGCTAATTTCCGGTCGCGTCTTATAAACGAGAAATACGGTCCCCTCACTCTCGCTAACGATCTGGGAACCGAAATCCCTGATCATGCCAAAGTCCGCCGAAACGGTATACGTGGGACGAAACGTCATCGTCCCGTAAGCCAGGTGAAATCGATTAAAGCAAAAGGCGACTCTACCGTTGAGTTTTTCAAGGTCTTCAACCCGGACGCTGGGACCGCTGCCGATTAAATATCCCACCTGGTCCGTATGTTTATTTTTAAATCGATCCAGTTCCGCTCGATCGCAGTTTGCATACAAACCCAGGTAAGTCAAAAGGACTTGCGCATGCCATTTAATTTTTGATCCAACCTGCTTACAGATATAGACCGGGTTTAATTTTTCCATTTGCTTTTCATTCCTGCTGTGAAAATAGCCACAAAGGGGTTCATTATAAAAAAATCCTTGGTGTCTTGGTGTCTTGGCGGCAAAAGTTTTCATAGTTCAGGGTGACGCGGCGGCATCCAGCCAGTAAATTAAATTCCCGTTGGCGGGAAAGATCGCCTGGACAGGCCATTGAATCGGGTTGTAGCTTCCGTTGATGAGTTGTTCCACCACCGGGGATTTTTCAACGCCGGCTGCAATCAGCCAGACATTTTTGGCGGCGTTAAAGACGGGCAATGTCACGGTTATGCGGTTCCATCCTCCAGGACCGGCGCCGGCGGGAACGGCGCAACGGTTTGCCTCTTTCAAGGCATTGGCATGGGGAAATAGGGATGCGGTATGACCGTCAAGCCCCATTCCTAGCACCGCTAAATCGAATACCGGGAACCCATGACTTTCCACCGGCGTCAATAGGGATAATTTGCGATGGTAATCCTCCGCGGCTTTCCCGGCGTCCGCTTCGCCCTTTATCCGGCGCACATTTGCCAACGGGATAGCCAACGGTTGAATGAAGGTCTCTAAGATAAGTTTATAATTGCTGTCGGAATGGTCCGGCGGGACGCATCGTTCATCGCTGAAATAGATGTAAACGCGGCGCCAATCGATTTTAATACTGCCGGCGCGGGAAAATTCCACAATACTTTGGTTAATTACCCGGGGTGTGCGCCCCCCTCCCATTATTACTGAAAAAATCCCGGTTTCCTGTGTGGAAAAGGCCAGTTTTAAAAATCGCAAGGCAACGGCTTCCGCTAGATCTGTTATCGATGGACAGACCTGTATGGAAGCGGGATGTTCTTTTCTCCAATCGTTTTCCAGGATATTTATTTTTTTCATCCCCTAAATCCGCCTCAGCCCTGACCGCTAGCTTGCGGGATATTCGGCCTTTCCAATGGTCAGATCGATGACGGCGGTTAACCAGATCATATGGATACACTCGACGATATTATAGGCCTTGCTGTTCACCCAGAAGTTCAAATCTCCCATTTGTTTTAAAGGATTATCAATTGAAAAGCCCGTAAAGGTAATTAATTCCATGCCTTTTTCTTTGGCATATTTTGCCGCGTTAACCATGTTTGGCGATTTCCCGCTAGAGCTTATCAAGACAACGATATCACGCTGCTCGGCGTAAAAATCGATGGCCCTGGCTACCCAATGTTCATACCCATAATCATTGGCAAAAGCAGTGATTAGACTGGGGTTGTTAAAAGTGACGGCCCGAACGCCGGCCTGTTTGGTAAAGTCCAGGGCGCAGTGGGCGGCAATGGCCGCACTGGCGCCATTACCGGCAAAAACAAGCTTTCCCACGCCTTGTTTTATCCGGGCTATGCGATCACGCATTGCAATAATCTTTTCTTTTGCTTCATCCGCAAATAGATTTTTTTCATATTGCGTGAAATAGGTATTTAAAAATGTTAAATCAGCCATTTAATTCCCCTTTTTTATCCACTTTCCCAGTTGCGTAAATTTTATCGATGATTTTCATTACTTTTAAGGCGTCGTTTGAGTTGCCGACTTTAATATCCGTCTTGTTTAGAATGGCGTTAAAAAAGTAATCGATTTCCGATCTCCAGGACGGGTCCGTATGGAAAGTGATTCGTTCTTCATCTTCCCAGGTGGCTGCCGGGGATGTGGTACGGTTTTTGGCGATGCTCAGCACCTCTTCGCCGTATGTGCCGGAAGAGGTTTTCAGTCCGTTCAGCACCAGGTATCCCCTTTCCAGGAAAATTTCCAGGGAGAACAGGTGACGCCACTGGGTCATGGTGGAATGTAATTGGGCGACAATGCCGTTTTGATTGTTCCGGAAGATGGCAAATACATTATCTTCGATATCCAGTTTCCAGTATAAATTAGAGACCATGGCCTGTACTTCATGGAAATCCCCGGCCAGGTATAAGAAGAGGTCCAGCATATGAATGCCCTGGTCCAGGAGGATGCCGCCCCCGGCCAGTTCTTTTTTGGCGCGCCAGTGCTCAAAGAAATTTTTGTCCACGCTTTTGCCATAGCGTCCCCTCATCCAGAGGATATTCCCGAATTCCCCGGAATCGATCAGGGTCTTCATACGCTGAATACTGGAATGATGCCGGTGATTAAAGCCATACATTAATTTTTTCCCCGAGTTTTTTTCAACTTCCCGGATTTCCATGACGTCAGACGCACTAAAGGCCGGCGGTTTTTCACAGAATACATGTTTTCCCTGGTTTAGGGCTGCAATGGTGAGGGTTTTATTTAGAAAATTGGGGGTGCATACAAAAACCACATCGATTCCCGGATCCCCGATGATATCCTCCGCCGACGCCGCTGTCTTAAACCCCTGGAAATCCTGGGAAGCATCGGCGTCGAATACCGATTTAATTTTCCCCCGGCCATTGGCTTGAATGGCTTCGGCCCTTATTTTTCCCATCTTGCCGAAACCGATAATGCCGATATTAATCATGTTCCTCCTCAGTTATTTCCTCATAATAAGTTCCTGTTCAATTTCCTCCAGGAGTTTTCGCAAATCCTCCGCCGAGCCTTTCAAGAAAGCATCGCAGGTGCTGGCCACATGGGGGGTCATAAAAAACCGGTCCGGGTAGAACTTTTTTAGTTTTCCTTCATATGGTTCCTGCCAATAGACATCGAAAGCCGCTGATAAGCGCCCCTTTTCCAGTTCTTGATAAAGGGCCTCTTCCGAGACCAGGACCCCGCGGGCGGTGTTTATTAATATGGCCTGATCTTTCAGCAGCGCCAGCTTTTCCGCATCCATGAAATTCTTGTTTCCCGGCAGATTGGGGATATGCAGGGATACGACATCCGCCCCTTTCAACATCGGTTCCAATTCGCCGGGGGAATTTTCCACGACATCGTAGGTCTTGACCTGCATAAGGAGCTTCATTTTTTCCCGGACCTTTTTCCCGATATTGCCCGCGCCAACCACCAGCAGAATTTTGTTTTGCAGGGCGCCCCTGGGAAACTTTTCCCATGGAGAAAGACTGCCTACGTGAGAATATACCATTTTTAGTATTAAATAGCAGGTAAAGTTAGCGGTTTCTTCGTAAATATATTCGATGGTTTGAGGGGAAGGGAAGGCCACCTTGATGCCTTTGCGTCCGGCTTCCTCGATGGGTACGTTATCCTTACCCACCCCAGCCCGGAATATCCCTTTTAACCGGGGAAATTCCTCTAATTTTATGGCTTTACTGCCCAATAAGGCAATATCGGCTTCTTCCTTGCTCCCGGTAAAGGTAAGATCATCTACCAGGCCGTCAAGAGTATTGGTGTTTGTCCATATTTTTAGCATCTTAAATTCCTTATCGTTTTTGCCTCCGGCGGCCAGGGGCTCTTTTGAAAAACCGCCCGCCGGTACGGACCCCGTAAAACTTTTTATTAACGGTCATATTTCCCAATACCGGGGTTCCGTTGCAGACATTTGTCCCCCGGTTTTGGATTGCTCCAGTAAAGACCCGGCAAACGCGAAATCTTCTTCCGTGCTTATTTTAATCGCTTTTAAGGGGTGAATGGGGTAGAGCATTCGTTTCTCGCCAAACACGGCGAATCCTTTTTGCCGGTAACGCTCCCTGAATTTAGCGGCATCCCAGACCGTCACCGCCCAGTTACAAATATGCACCGGATCATTCTGCTGGGTGGGAACCAATTGGACGCCTAAATCGATGTTGATGGGTCCCCCCCGATAAAAACACTGCATCTGCGTGGAAGTGGTGGTGATTAAAGTATCGACATCGCTTTCCTTGTAAACCTCGATAATGTTATTGATGTCGGACGCTTCCAGCAGCGGACACACGGGGTTGATTTGCACCAGGGTATCGGGCTGTAGTTTTTCGATAATATCCATATTGTATTGATCGCTGGTGGCCGTATCCGAGGCCAGTTCCGCGGGACGTTTATAGACTTTCGCGCCCAACTCTCTTGCCAATTGCGCCATTGCCTCCGAATCGGTGTTGACGTAAACATTCTCACGATATAGCGACTGCAATGCGGCTTTTACCGTATAGGCCAGCAGGGGTTCCCCGGCGATAAGACGCAAGTTCTTTGTTTTGACCCTCTTGCTGCCGGCCCTGGCAGGGATGTGCATAATGATGTTCCCGGTTTCCTTCATGGTTTACCTCCATAATTCGGGCAATTGCTCAGATAAATAGCCCAGGATATGTTCTTCGCTGTCCGGGGTCATGGGCACAAACACTTTTTCCACCCGGCCGATTTCATGGGGAAGAATAAAGCAATATTGGCCGGTTTTATTTTTTTTATCATGCCGCAGCGCGTCAATGTACACACGCCGATCGATCTCGACGCGGTCCGCGGGCTTGATGACCGGGGCAACGACGCCGCGTATGAAGCGATAATCGGTTTCAGATATTCGTTGTAGTTTCATGGCCAGGTAAGCGGCCATATCCACGCCGATGGCCACGGCAATGCCGTGGGGAATCCCGAAATGCGCCGCGGTTTCCAGGGCGTGGCCGAAAGTATGGCCGAAGTTCAGGGTTAAGCGTCTCCCGGTATCGAATTCGTCTTCCTGGATAATGGCGGCTTTTTCCCGCAGGGCCCGGAAAACGGCTTCAGCGAATTTTTGCTGATCATCCTCTTCGTTTTTAAAATATTCAGCGATCTGCCGGGCCATGTCCGCGCCGGACAGGAGATGAACTTTAACGACTTCGCCCATCCCAGAACGGATGTCTTTCTCGGTTAAGGATTGTAAATAGTGGGGCGAAATATAAATGGCTTGCGGCGGATAAAAATTGCCCAATTGATTTTTCCACTGGCCGAAATTGATAGAGCTTTTTCCGCCGATGCAGCTATCGGCCTGGGCCAGCAGGGTGGTGGGAATAAAAATCCAGGGGATGCCCCTGAATAAGATAGAAGCGGAAAAGGTGACCAGGTCCTGGATAATGCCGCCGCCCACGGCCAACAATGTCTCGCCGCGTTTGAATCCCAGTTCCAGCAACTGGGAACAGATGGCGAGGCAGGTTTCCGCGGTTTTTAACTCTTCTTCCACTTCCTGCACAATGACATGTTTGAGGCGGCCAAAGGTTTGCGCATCATGGCCGTAGATTTCATGGACGTTCTTATCCACGACCGCGATGCGGCAGGTTTGAAAGACTTCCTGGAATTCGGCGTCCGTGGGAGAGTTCCAACTGACGAAATAATCCTTTAGACTGGATTTGATTTGTATTTTTTCAGGCGACAAGATAACCTCCGTCTACGATTAAGGTCTGGCCGGTAATATAGGTATTTAAGGGGCTGGCCAGGAAGAGCACCGCCGGCGCGATATCGCTGGTTTCCGCTAACCGGCCCAGGGGGATTTGCCCGGATACTTCTTGCATTCCTTTTTCTCCCAGCATCCGGCGGGTTAAATCGGTGGAGACAAAACCGGGGCAGACGGCGTTGACCAGGATATTATCTTTGGCCAGGTCCAGGGCAACGGCCCTGGTTTGCCCGATTAAACCGCTCTTGGCAGCGGAATAGCTTGACCGCCCGGCCCGGGACCCTACCCCGAAAATGGAAGAAATGTTTACGATGCGTCCGTACTTTTTTTCCGCCATTCCTTTGGCTAGGTGAGAAGTAATGATGGCGGGGGCGGTTAGATTGATTTCCAGGATTTGGCGCAAATCCGCGGGTTTTACTTCACGAATATCCGCGACGATATTGATGCCCGCATTATTGATGCATACGGATATCCCGGGGTAACCGGCAATGATTTCTTCCAGCGCATTTATCCACGTTTCTTTGGAAAGATCCAGTTGATGGAAATCGATCTTTTGACCGGGATATTGTTTTTGAAGTCCCGTTAACCAGGGGGGCGGGGTTTCTCCCGTACCCGTGAAGATAATATTGGCTTCACAGGCGGCCAATTCTTCCACCAGGGTTTTGCCGATGCCGCGGGTTCCGCCGGTGACAAAGGCCAATTGGTTTTTAAATGAGATACTCAGAGCCATCAGGTCTCCTATAGTTGACGCTGCCATATTTAGACAGTGATCAACCGGTGGTTTAGTTGCATCGTTTTCTTATTGTCATATCCCAGGTTCTTTTGAAGTAGATTAGCCTCTTTTCAATGGTATCTTCTTTTATGGCCTGTTCTACTTCGATAAAATAGTCTGCCAGGATTTTTTCGATCCTGGACTGTTCGTCAGGTTCGATGAGGGGATAGATTTTTTCCCCCGTTTCGCTGATGATTCTCTTTTTGAAGGTTTCGAATTGTGTGTAAGGGATGAATTTATCCCTGGAATAATATCCTTTTTCCTCTGTATCGATTTCTAAAATGAGGTCATGCCGGGCGCATATTTTATGTAACACATAATGGTCCGGCCACGTTACTACACAATATCGTTGGCCAAGCGCCAGGAGTTTGGCCTTTTCCAGGATATTGACGGCAAGGTCATTAGGCAAAAGCGTTAGCAGCGGTAAATTGTAATGGGGCTCATTCAATACGAAGGGTAAGGATTTAAAACTTCCCTGAAAAAGAAAACATATGCCTGTATCAGCCAGTATCTTTTTGATTAAAAGGATTGTTTTTTCAATATCGGAGGTGTGCTCAAGGACATTTATCAAAAGGACTAGCTGGTAGAAATTCTCTTTCAAATCAAGTTCTAAAAAATCAGTGGCATAAAACTTCAATTCCCCCTTTAGTTCTTTCTCTCCCAATTCGATAATTTCCAGGGCATATTTAGTGATTCTTTTTTCAAAATCGCATCCGTGGGCAACTTTAAAACCCAGGTTAAGCGCAATTAACAGTGAGGTACAAAACTGGCTCCCCACATCGAAAAGGTTCCTTTTCTCTATATTAAATTCGCTGCATAATCTTTTGATCAGGTCGTGCTGACGCTTTATTTCAAAAAGCCTCGTGTGTATTAAATCGGAAAACAGGTTTGCCTTTATGGTGTTGGATGGTTTTTGCATATTCCGTTTAAAAAAACCGAATTGCATATTTAAGAGATATTTTAATAGAAACTCAGGGATATCGTATTTTGAACTTAAATGGTTTATGAAGCCCTTATGGTTTAAAAGGATCAAGATAATATAATATTGATCATTTTTTTCAGCCTCTTCATAGTCGGTTTTGGACAGGTCTACACCATCTGCTGTGAGAATTCTATAAATAATATGCTTTGCCATTTTCGCATAGGTTAAATTGGTCTTGTCCTCCAATTCGCTGTGAGTGCTTAAATGTACTGGACCTGGATTTAGAGGAGTTGCTTTTTCCTGTTTTTCAATCAGGGGTTTATTTTTTCCCCCTATATGAAGCACCTTACGTACCGCGGAGATGGTCATCAGCGTCATCCTTTTCATATTTTATTGCTTGCTTTCAAGTATTCTATCAAATTCTTTAAACACCGTGGAACCGGTAAATCTTTTTTTCCCTATTTCCCTGGCATTGAGTCTCATTTGATTCCATTGGCGGTAATCGCTGAGTAGGCTGACGCAGTGGTCGGCGAAACCGGGCCAGTCTTCGGCCAGTAAAAACGCCTGTTGGTTTAATTCCTCCAGCCCATCAATCCCTGCCGCAAAAGAGACCGTAGGCAATCCCATGCTGATGGCTTCAACGGTTTTGATTTTTAAGCCGGTGCCGATATAAACGGGATTAATGGCTATTGTCGATGAGGCCATGAGATCTAGATAGGTTTCATAGGAAACCAGGCCTTTTATGACGACATTTTTGTAATTGCAGGGTAAGCAGGAGCAGATTTTACCGGCAACCGCCAACTCCGCTTCCGGCACACGGGTAACGATCGATGGCCAGCACCTGGTTAAAAAATCTTCGATGCTTTTTTGATTCAGGAGGTTATTACTGGCCCCGAAAAAAAGTTGCTGCCGCTGGAAATTTTTTTCAGTTACGAAAATGTTCTCAAGGCTGTCATAGGCGTTGTATTCGGAGAGAATAATCTCACTCACGACCCCGATTTGCTTGAAATATTCTTGTTCGGTTTTGGAAATGGCCACGACATAATCGGCGTAATCGAGACACTCTTTTTCCATTTCTTTGCTGCAGGCCTTGAAAGACATATCGAGGCCATAATAATAGGTTTGTTCATCCAATTTTGAAGCGGCGTCGATGGTAATCACCAGGCTTTTGGTCTGGCCAATGAGGTCTTTCAATTCTTTTACTGCCCGTAAGGAATAGAGATAATTGCAGATGACCAGGTCAAATTGGTTGTGGGAAAGCAACCTTTTGGCGATTTCCACCATTTGATCGTTAATAAAGGCAAAGGGATGGAAATGATTGGCGGCGTAGAAAATTTCCTTTTTAATACTTTCATTATAGCCTGCAAATTGGCCGGTTTTTAATAGTTCCTTGATTTTATCCCGGGTTTTAAAGTCAAAAGTTTCGGCAAAATGGTTATTCCTGGATTCATGGACTTTTACTTTGTTATTGAAGTGCTTTTCCACTAATTTGTTATCGACGGCGCATTGGAATACCGCCTCGATAAAATAGCCCTTATTTACAAAATAATCCATGACATTCAAGGTGACCATGCGATTGCCCTGGTCATTAGGAAAAGGGGGCGCAATACTGAGAAACAAGACTTTTTTCATTTTAGGTTTTTAAGCCTGCGGTAAAAGGTTCTCACTTTTTCATAATGGCGAAACGACATATTTTTTTTGATAAAGCGCGCTGCTTTTTTTACAAAAGGGCCGGAGTCGATTCTCTTTTGTCCGTCCATTTTCTTGTTCAGCTCTTCGGGGGCTTTCTGCTTCACCGGGATATTATATTCATATTCCGGTAATTCTTTGGGCAGCTCTTGCTCTACCAGGGTCGTTACCAGGGTATGCAATTTTTCGGTATAGGCCTGGAATTTTGCGATATCTTTAACTTTTTCAGCGGTTTGAACGGGCTTCGCGGTGGTTAATACTTCTTTTATTTTCTCCTTGAAAGCAGTCCAATCGCCGCGGGGTACAAATATTACACCATCCTTGCAGGTCTCCCGTAACACCGGCAATTCAAAGGCAATGCATGGGGTATTAAAATACAGGGCTTCAATGGGGGGGTAACCGTAACCTTCAAAGAACGATGGGAACAGCAATAAACAGGCCTTTTGTATTTCCAGGAATTTTTCATAATCGCTGACTTTGTATTTGTACTGGATGTAGATGCCAAATTGTCCCGCCTTGCGGTGTATTTCTTTTTCGATATCCGCGGGTATGGCCCCTGCCCCGATGATTAATACCAGGGTATAACCGCGCATGGACTCGGACATGATATCGGGAATATTAAAACATCCTTTATGATCGGATAAAAAGAAACGCACCATCATCAGTATGCGCTTTTCTTTCTTTATTTCTTTCGATAGAACCTTATCGGCTGTAAATGTATTTATCGAAGGGGAGGCATATTCGAACCGGGCCGCCGCCGGAACTCCGCGGTAATATTCCGCTGCATATTTACTGCCTTCGGCTGTGAAAGAAAGAATGGCCGAACTGTATTTCGCCGCCAATTGCCAATTCTCCCATAAGCTCTCGTCCCGCTGCACCGGTGAGAGTTCATTAAACCAATTGGGCGACTCGAAATTAAACAAAACCAGGTGGGCCCGATTGTCCCTGGCAAAGGCGATGGTATTTAAATAATAATCCCGGTATTTATCCAGACCCGGGATCAACACCACCACATCCATGGGATAAGGGGGTAGATTATCGGAAAAATCCGTGGTCAAACATATTTCGATTTCCTGGTGGGTGGGGATGGAGCCGAAATCCGGGTAAAAAACCGGCAGGTTTTCAGTGACATAAAAAACTTTATGCCCGGCGTAGCTGAGGGCTTCAGCCAGCATTAAAGAGGAATATCTTCCCCCGGAATAGTCGGTGGCCGAGTTCCTGGAAAATACCCCGATATTTAGTTTTTTACCGGGGAAAGCAGCGGGTTTGTCGGGAAGGGCGATATGGGTTTTTACGGTTTCGCTTAATTGCTCATGGCGGAGGGAATGATGGGGAAATGACTTAAAAAGATCGATTACCCGGTTAATGGCCTGTCCATCCATGGGGCCGCAGTGCCGGCTCAAATATTCTTCAGCCTTTTCTTTATCAAAGGTCATTTGTTTTTTATGCCGCAGCAGGAAATCCTTTAGTTCAGACTTATTGGAAGCTAATTTCACTGCGCCGTGCGGGTCGCCGGTATAGGTTAGCATGGGTTCACGGTGGGGGTTGTAATAAATTGCCTCTCTCCCCATGGCCAGGGCCTCGTATGGGATACTGCTAAACCTGCTGATAACCATTGAAGCCTTCATCAGTTGTTCATCGATCACGGCCGCGCAGGAATCGATCACATGGGGATATTTTAGTTTCCCGTCGTCCCGGGGATGCTGCGATATAAAATAATGGATTTTCGCTTCTTCACAGGCGCCGACAACATCGTTCAGCCACATATCGCGGTTATTTTCGTAAGGGGGTTTGCTGGTAATATAGGTAAAATTACAGTTGATCAATACCAATGGCGCATCCGGGAACGGGTAAGCCCGGCTCTCCGCGATTTTGGGATTGCCGGTAACGGCAAAATATTTGGGCCGTATATAGTTTAAGGTCATTGCCCCCTGGGAAAAAAAGATATCGGCGTTCCGGTAATGATTCAATATTCTTAAAACTTTCTTGCCATTGATCGATTGAACATTTCTCATGTTCCAATCTTGCGGTCCTTCTTGTAAGGTGACGGTGGGAATAGCCAATTCTTTGGCGATTCGTGATATGGCAAAGAACTCCGATGTCCAATCGGCGCCGCAAAAAATAAAACCGGGAGCAAACTCTTTTAATCCCGGGCATTCCCGGGCCTTATAATCAAGCTCTATATATTCCAGGTTCCTTTTTCCCAGGGCCTCTGCCGCGCGGTCGTCTTTACAGGTTAATTTGGGGATTATATATTGAACCTCCTGGAAGTGCCCGGCTATTTGCGTCATAAACGCAACATGGGTATCGCTCGATACCAGGAACGTCACCCGGGGGTTCACGGGTTTATCGCCATCGTCCCGGGAATAGACAAAATTATCACAGGGGATACTGATGGTCTCCAGTGACTGGAAAAAGGAAATGTCACTTTCATAAATAATTTTTTCAATAAAAGTATGTGAATAGTTTTTTACGATCCGGTAAATAGAAACACGGTCCAGTTTTTTTTCATCGACAAAATAATAGGAAAATTCATCATTCCCCTCGACTTTACCGGGCAAAAAAGGACGACACATGATTAAGTAGGAATGGGATTTTGTTTTGGTTATTTCCGCGAATAAATTGCCCCTGGTCCGATCCACCGGGATAATTGCTCCTTTTCCCTGCTGGACCGCGTCGATTTCCGGCGGTTTACTTGTAGTGGTTTGAAGGGGAACGAATTCCACTTCGATGGTCATTCTTTTTTGAGCCGCCAGGGGATTCTTCTCTCCTTCCAGGTATAAATGGACTTCTATTACATGGTTGGTCCCCTGCAAATCAAAATCGTTAGCGATCAACCAGCCGCTGTTCCGTTCATTATATCCAGGGAATTTCCGGTACACATCGGGGCGGGAAACATTCAACCGGGCATTTCCCAGCCGGCGACCGTCGATAAAAAAGACGATCTTATGTATCTTTACCCTGGACAGGATGCAGCCATTCATCTTTATTTTTTTTTGATCTGCCTGGTATTTACATTCACTGAACCAGAATTTAATATCGTCACGCTTAAACATCTCTATTCCTTACTAATTTCTGCCATTCGATTTTTCCAGCATTACGGCAAGAATTTCCTCTATCTTTTTTTCCGAGTAAGCGCTGTTAAACGCCTCGATATTTTTTACATAGCTGTGATAATTTTCTTTGAACTCGGTGAACGTTTTTTGGAGTTCCGCTAAATTACCGTCATGGAACACCCGGCCTACCCGGTAATGCTTCACGATGTAAGCCATCACGCCTTTATCGGGAGTTAAAACCGGCAGCCCCTTGCGCAGCACATCGATTAAAACGCCGCTGGTGCGATAATATTTTCGATAAGGCAAAACCATGAACCGCACCGTTGAAAAAATAAAATCGATGAGTTCTTGAGATTCTATATATATATCCACTTCAAAGAGACGTCCTTCCAAAAGTAATTTTTCTTTACTCAATATTGTTTCCCAGATAGCGTAATAGCCGGGCTTGGTACGTCCGAAACGGACGCACACACAGTCCGGGTTTTGAACGGCCAGTTGGAGCAAAAGGTCATACCCCTTCCTGGACTCCAGGTCGCCGAACATGAGCAGCACTTGTTTGCCGTTATGTTTTTCCAGGAAATTGCTATACTGGGATTTGATCCGGGCATAGAAAGAAGATTCTTGCCCTGTGGGTTTTACCTCCAGGTTATTGGTAACCAGTTCCGGTAAAAACAATACCTGTGGGCGCCGGAATTTTTCCACCAACCGGGCGTCCGGGCAAAAAACAGCGGTCAGCAGGTTAAAACGGCATAAGCAGTGGAAGAAAAGTTTGTTCAACAGCGGGAATTTTTCCACGAACTTCACCCGGTGAACAAAAATGTGCGGATCGCTAAAATGGTGGTAGAGAACAAGCCACAATTCTTTTAACGCCTGGAGTTTTCCCACAGGGAGATATAGGAATTCACTCAGGCATATGATGGAAAAATCGGACCCGTGCAGCCGCTTTTGCCAGGGCAACAACTGTTTCAAGAATGTCCATTTTAAAATGTCGCCGTCGATGAATAACGATACGGCCGGTTCCAACTTCGATTGGAGCATCACGATGAAATGAAGCTCATTTTTAGCGGCGTTTAATTCAGCGCAAATGTCGATGAAGTGAACCCGGGGATTCCCCCGGAATACGTCCAGGTAAGGGGATTCGGATTGTTTATAACCGAATCTTCCCCCCGGGAGATACCCGGAAATCAAGCCGGCATAACAAAAATAAACCACATACCCCCGGTTCAAAAAGAATCGTATGAAATAGGCGGAATGCAGGTGGCGATGGCCGGTTATATCGGCGCAGTATATCAATACGCTGCTGCGGTTATCCTTTTCTGCGTCTTTGCGGATGATCTCAAGCGTCGCGGTCCCCTCGCGCCCTTGCGCCGCCGCCTGGTCGAAGTCTACCCTTTCCCAGGCGTCCAATTTGGTTTGCCGCGAGGCGTTATATACTTTACCGCCGGCCGCTTCATACATTTGCCGGGCCCGGATAAACTCTTCTCTTTGCTTATCAAGGCGGGGTATTGTCCATGTTTCCCCCGGTTTTCGATAGTCGGGGTGGAAATGGTTGTGCTCACCCACGGAAATAATCACTTCGTTTCCCTTTTCAAAGCGACCGGTGCGAATGGATTTATCTTCAAAATAAAAGTCCACGCCGATGACGTATACCTCGCGAATCCCCATCCAATAGGCCAGCTTAAGATCGAAATTAAGCACCGAATAACCGGCCCGGACCCCTTTGACTAAATCCCAGGATTCGTCGCCTTCTGTGGTGGGGGGGTTGGTAAAGATGACATCCTTTTGCTCCTTAAAATAATCCCCTACGCTGTGGGCAAAAATTTTTTGTAGTTTAAGGGAATTAATGGTTTCCTTATTATTTTCGGCGACAATATGGTCCGCCATGGTATAATAGGTGGGACGCCAATCGGTTTGATCGAAGGCCAGGAAAATCTTGTTGGAGGCAAAAGTGATTTCATTTTTTAGTTTTTCCAGGTCTTCGATGCGCAAACTGGGGCCATTGCCGATTAAAAAGGCCCGTTTTCCCTTATGGATATTTTTGAGGGCAAGCAAACGGCGGTTGTTTGTTTCATTGGGGAAATTTTTTAAAACCTCTTCTTGAACTGCTTTTCCCTGCCGCCGAATTTTTTCCAGGTCCCATTCGATGCTTTCTGCGCCCACCAGGGCCGCCTTCGCATAAAATTTTAATACCAGTTTTGTCTTTGATTCCAGGGTTAACGTTTTTTCAAATTGGAAGCCGCAGCGTTCGTTCTTGCATTCTTTATATTTTTTCAAAACGTCGCTGCGCAGGATATTGACCGGGGTTTCGCCAATACATTGGTTTTCTATGAAAAATTCTATCCTATCGATTTTTTTTGCGGCAAAACACCATCCTTTGACGCTTAAAACAGAATTTTCATAAAAACCGATCTGGCTGACGCCGAATTTTAGATCGATACGCTCACCCGGTGAATCCTTTTTCAAACGAGTCAGCCACCCGAAGCCGATCTTCCGCTGCTCCAGTTCACTTTTCCTCTTCTCCAAAAGGGCAATTTCTTCATTTTTCCCGGTCAATTCCACTTCCAACCGGTTAATTCTTTCCCTGGAACCTGCAATTTCTTTCTCTCGAATTGCCAACGTTTCGCCCAATTCATCGATCCTTTTCCCAGAATTTGAAATCTCGGCCTCCCGCTTCTCTAATTCCGTTTCCAACCGGCTAATTCTTTCCCTTGAATCCGCGATTTCCTTTTCCCGAATGGTCAGCGTCCCGTCCAATTCATCGATCTTTTTCCCTGAACTTAAAATCTCATCTTCCCGTTTCCCCAACTCCTTTTCCAATAGGATAGCCTTCTTATTGAAACCCACCAGGTCATCTTCCTTTTTCATCATTATTCCTTCCAGCTTTTGTATATACACATTCATGGCATTGGGAGTTTTGCCAACGATTAATCCTTTGCGATTAGTTTCAGCAGCGGTTGTTTTATATTTTGCCGTTATTTTATCAAGGTCGTCCGGGTAAGTTATCCCCGCAACGGTTAGTAGTGCTTTATATTTATCCATGTAACCTGCGAGCATATCAAATTCCGTTTTGCTTAAATTATTTTTCAGCGTCCGGGAGCCGGCGATTTTTTGGGAATGCTGATAATAGATATCTTTTCTTTGCACATCGATAAAATCGCATATCCTATCAACCCAAAATTCCCGCCGGGAAACATAATCTTCATAATAAATGATTAAAGGCTTATTGCCGGTTTGTTCAAAAGACTCCAGGGCAAATCTATTCATATAATACCAATATAAGACCTCTTTCTCAACCTGGGACTTTATTTTTTCTCCAACAATGGTTTCCTGGCCATAGAGGGAATTGACCTCCCTTGAAAACCGGTCCCAATCGTCTTTATGGAAATCGGAACCCAAAAGCGAAAATCTTACAACCACTGAATTAATCACATCCAGGGGATTTCTTATGATAAAAATAAATTTACCGGGGGGGCAAATTTCGGAAAGTAACCGGAAACGGCCATTTGCCCGGATGAATTTGATCAGGGTGGTTTCCGACGTTTTATGAAAAATTTTATCCAGGTAAGGATTCTCCTTGAAAGCGGCGGGATTTTCAATGAACATGGGTAAATTTTGATGGTGATACATTGCTTCGACGGACAGCGAATTCATACTGTCGAAACGTGCGACAACATCATTATATCTGCCATTGAACGCTTGCATATCCCACAGGAACGGCTCGTAGACAAAATCGATATTGTTTTTCCCGATTCTATCGATTAATATTTCCTGTAAAAGCGAGTACAGGGCGGTCGTACCGGAACGTCCCACTCCCAGGATACATACTCTCATTTTATTCTCTCACTTTCTGCTTTTTCTTGCCGCGGCAACTATTTTTCAATTATCACTTCGATTAAGTTAGGGCCGCCATCGCTGGCCGGGTCAAGGGGCTTATCCACGGTAACATGAAAATTGGAATACTTTCCCCCTGGTCCCTGTCCATCCGAACGTGCTATCTTTTTAACAATGGCTTCTCCGCTGGCGGCAAACTTGAGCCGGTCGCCGATTTTAAGCGGACAGGCGTCGCTTTTTGGTAAAACGAAAACGAAAGCGCCGGTACTCTTGAGAGAAATGCCATTTTCCCAGTCATTCTCCCGGGAATAACTACTGGGCCTTATTTGAAAACTTTTTATGTAGATGGGATTGGGATTCCCGTCGCCTGTAGGGTCCAGGTCTTTCTCCACCGTGATAAAAATAAATGACTTGTCCGGCTTCTCAACCCGGTTCACTTTTTGTATTGTGGCTTCTCCACTGGCGGTAAATTTTAATTTGTACCCGCGGTTAACAGGGGGGGGGTCATTCTTGCCAATGACCATAAAAAACTGTTTTTTATCTATCCGGTTTACTCCCTTAAGCCATTGGGCGTCATCAGAGTATGCTGCGGCGCGAAATGCTCTGGGCGCCGATGCTATTGTTTCGCTGGGCGCCGCGGTTTTTTTCGTACTTTTTCCGGCATCCGGTTTTTTTTCAGCTTTCGAGCAGCCGACGAATACCACCGACGCCATGACTAAACTAATTAAAATATTTCTTAAAAGCATCTCCATTACCTCCTTTATTTAAGTTCGCAATTTCTTTCATCAGGCAGATCATGACAAATTTTTTTTGTCGATAGATTTTCCCCGGCCAATTACCCTATTTTTCACAAATTTCAAAATCTTTTTTGTTTTTTTAAAAATGGTTACCCCTAACTTAACCGCTTTATTTCCTTGCTTTACTTGTTCCTGCCATTTACGTTTTTGCCCCATCCAATTTATTAAGAGATTAAGCGAAGCTTTTCTATAGATTTCAAAAAAACCCTCGCCCTCCATCGATAACGGCGCCCATTCATCTAAAAAAATTTCTTTCGCCGTATCCTTTGCCTCCGGCAGCCAGGGAGAAGAAGGAAGGTGAGAAGATGAGAAGGTGAGAAGGTGAGAGTGAGCAGACTTCTTATTATTCTCAGGCCACCCGCGCCGCGGGTCTGGACCACCAAAAACTTTTGTTAATTCATTAAATAATTCAATATAATTTGCCGCCTGGTCCTGCAATTTGAAATTCTTTTCAATGACCTGGCGGCAGTTCCGGCCCATTTGCTCCCGTTTATCAGCATCGAAAACCAGGTCCAAAATGATTTGTCCGAGTTTCCCCGTATCGAAACACGGGGCCATGCCGCCGGTCACGCCATCTTGAATTAAATCCGGCATGCCGCCCACTGCGAAACTCACTACCGGCGTCCCACAGGCCATCGATTCCAGCATGGTATTGGGCAGGTTATCTTCCAGCGAAGGCAATACAAACAGGTCCGAAGCAGAATAAAGGGCTGCCAATTTACGGTTCCCATCGATATACCCGATGGATTGAATTTCGATATCCAATTCTTTCAAATCCCCCTGCGACGGCCCAAAAGTGAGGATTTTGACGCCTCCGTTTTTGGCCAGATATTTAAATCCCGGGTCCCGCAAACAGTATCGCAGCGCCTGCACCAGGTGCTGGAATCCTTTTCGCTTCTCATTCCCGGTAACGGCCCCGAAAAGCAGCACCACCTGCCCGGGTTGCCCATGACCCAGGTCCAATTCCTTCCTGGCTGTTTTTTTTTCTAAGGGCATAAATTCTTCCGTTTCCAAAGAATTAGGGATGGTTTCCACCCGTAATCCCCTGAATAATTTACTTTCCCTGGCGCAGTCCGCCAACCAGCGACTGGGGGTCACAATGACCAGGTTATCCCGGCAATGCTGCCAATTTTTAACTTTATTATTCAAGATATGGAAAGGAATTTGATAACAATTATCTTTTAACTGCGGGCAATCGCGGCAGTCCTCGCGGTATTTGATGCACCCGGCCGAGTAATGGCACCCACCGGTAAAGGCGTTCTGGTCATGCAGCGTCCAGACCACGGGCTTGCCGAGATTTAAAAGAGACGTAATGCTCTCTACCGATTGAAAATGCGCTGTCCAATGGAGGTTGATGATATCGGCGTCCCGGATGACGCCGGTTTTCGAAAGATCATAACCGGGGTAAGGAAGTGAGAGCAGGGTATTGGAAAGGTCCGTTCTATTTTGATCGTAGGCAAGATTCTCCATGGATTTGAATATTTCCTCTTCGATGCTCATTCCCATATTTTTCCTGAAAACCGCATAAATATCCGGATCGTTCGTGTTTTTATATCTTACGATCATGGCAAAATCCCGGTTTAAGGAGCGGAGGCCTTTGTGAAGCCGGAGGGTGGCGATCGACGCCCCACCGTAATTGTCATAGGTACTGATTATCGCGATCTTCATTTATTTTTTAGAATCCCCTTTTCCATTTTCTCAATAAATTCATTAAACCTGGCGCAAATCTCATTTTTTTTGGTCTCCGGGGCTAAATGAATATTTTTTTTAAATATGAATTCCAACCATTGGATATGTTCCGGGATAGGGCTGGCGGAAAGACCGGTACCATGTCGCCTGTAGGCGGTGCCGTTTATCCCGGTATAATAAAATTCATACTCCGCTGCCAGACGTATTTTGAGGTCCCAGTCTTCGTATATGGGGATACGGGCATCGTAGCCCCCGGCCTGGAAATATACTTCTTTTCTCATGACAAAATCTCTCGGGATCATACAGGAACGGGACATAATAGGGTCGAGGATTAATCCTTCTTTGATATTCTCTTGATTTCCCCAGGTTTTGATCGGGGTTTTGTCATCTTTTACCATTACGATATTTGAAAAAGCAATCACCTCCCGGCCGGTTTTTTCTTTATGATGCAGGACCAGCGCCATTTCTTTTTGTAGTTTTTGGGGGTCTGAATAATAGTCGTCGCTGTCTAATGTGGTGATATATTCGCCATTTGCCTCCAGGATGGCTTTATGCCTGGTCAGGGCCACGCCTTGATTTACCGGGTTGAACATGGTTTTTATTTTCCCGGGGTATTTTTTTTCATATTCCCGCATAATTCCCGGTGAAGCATCCAGGGAACAGTCGTCGTGGACGAAAATTTCCAGGTCTTGATAATCCTGGGTCAGGATACTCTCCAGGCATTCCCGGATATATCGCTCATTATTATAATTGGCCGCAATAACGGATAATAGCGCTTGTTTCATTGTTGCTTCCAGGTTATTTGAGCAAGCTTCCGCCGCTGGATGCCCTGTCATTTTTTACAGCCACCCTCTTTTTTTTTCTTATCATTGCCGACATATTCATTTCACACCGGTATCGATCACCACTTTACCGATAAATATATCTAAATAACACAATTAATTTGTGTCATTCTTGGGCAGGGCGGATTTTTATTTATGGTATTTCCGGATAAATTCCTCCACCTCAGGGATGCCGCCCTGTAAAATAATATATCCGTTGTAGGGTTCTCCTTCGGTGATATCGTTGCAGATAGGCGTCAGCATAATCTCTTTTACTTTTTCCAGGTCTTTAGTCTGTCCCAGGGCCCAGGCCAGTTTGATGTAAGCCACTTCCGGCAGCATATTCTGCGCGGGAATCACGCCCTTGCTCATCATGTCCCGCCCGGTTTCATAGACAAACATATGAACAAACCCCCAGAGGGTTTGAACCGTCATATAGAGGGCCACACCCGCTTTGGTGGCGCGTTCGATGGCGGGGTAGAGCGGCTTGTTCACATGCCCCAACCCGGTTCCGGCGATTACGATCCCTTTGTACCCGTTATCCACCAGGGAATCGATCATGTCCGGGTGCATGTTGGGATAATAATAAAGCATGGCCACCCGTTCCTCGAAATAGGGATAAATGTCCACTTTGCGATCATGGCGCCGGTGATTGTAATTTTTTGTCAGGGGAGTGATTTTATAAGGCCGCTGAACAGTGGCCAGGGGAATATCGCCGATGGTCCGGAAAGTGGACCGGTAAGAGGAATGCATTTTCCTGACCCGCGTGCCGCGGTGAAGAAGACCGTATTCGTCGGAGGTGGGGCCGAACATGCACACCATTACTTCCGCGATATCCGAGTACCCCGCCGTGGTGGTGGAATGAATCAGGTTTAACGCCGCATCCGAAGAGGGCCTGTCCGATGAACGCTGGGAACCCACCATCACGATGGGAACGGGTGAATTCTGCACCATGTACGTTAACGCCGCCGCCGTATGGTGCATGGTATCCGTGCCATGCCCGATGACAATGCCGTCGATGCCTTTTTCGATCTCTTTGCCAATGGCTTTGGCCAGGCCGATATACTGTTCCGGCCCCATATTTTCACTGAACACACCGAAGAGTTTCTCGGTAGTCAAATTACAGACATCCGCCAGTTCAGGCACGGCGCCGTAAAGCTCGCCCGGGGAAAAGGCCGGGATCACGGCACCGGTCCTGTAATCCAGCCGCGAAGCAATGGTGCCCCCGGTTCCCAGCAACTTTACATAGGGTTTGTTGGGCGACGTGGGAAACTCTTTCTCCGGGATTTTATAATGGGCTTCTTTGTAGCCGTATTCCTGCATATCGGTGATTGTATCCACGGCGATGCCGATATTGTACCCGGTGGCCAGTTTCAATACCAGGTGCTCGGAATCATCGCTTTCCGACCGCGGTAGGATTATACCTTTGAATTCCCCGCGGGTGCTGTTGATGGCGACTTCGCTCCATACACGAATTTTGAATTTTTTCAGTACTTCCAGCGCTTTGCCTTTATATCCTTTAAACATATCACTCATTGAAAACTCCCTCAATTTTCATATTTTCAACTTTCTCTCGAAGTTCCTTCAAATCCATATTGCCCAAAACCAATGGACGTAATTCGCCCATCACCCATAAAAGCATGGCCGATTTATCTTTTGCCTTAGAGATTTCATAAAATTTTTCTTTTAACATAGGAATTGTTTCAAGAACCTCGTCTTCCGAAATAGGGCGGTAACCAATGGTGGTTAGCACCGACTCAAAATCCATATTGGGGTATTCATACACCACAGGCAGCATTTTTTTCAGGATATCGCGCCTCAGTTTCCGTTTAATAATAAAATCGAACAAATTGTATATGCAGTTGTAATCAAAAGGGGCAGAAGGTCTGATTTTTCCTTCAATGTACTTTAAATTATGGCCGAATAGGGTCGCAGTAAAAACAGGGGGCTGGTTGAAGTCACGAACAATCTTCTCAATAAGTGGGAAAAGGTTACGTCTTAAAATGTAGTGATACGTATCTACAGGGATATTCCAATCCTTCAGTTGACTGATACAGGATGATATTTTTTCGGGTAACCGTTCACGGATGGATCGGATTTGGGGCTCGTCGATGGAGATAGGCGCAGAATCAGTATCCGGGTACATACGGTTCGGTCCAGGGAGTACCCGTTCAAACAATGTGGTGCCGTCCGGTAGAGCTTTTCGGGTTTCATTGGGGACACCCTCAAAAGCAAGACGACACCGCTCCTCGATGGTTTCTAAGGCGGTAGCTATGTCTTCCTCCGGCCCCCAAAGGATCAATTGAGCATCGTTGTCGCCGCTCTTTAGTAAATCTCTTATCGGTTGGAAGTCCACACGAGTTTTATTTAAACTCGTTTTTGAATACGGATTCATATCTTTATCATTTCCACTTTCCCTTTCCCAGGGTTCCGAATGGACCATATTGGGCTTTTCCAGGCAGGCGACGACTTTTAGACGGTCACTTAGCTCGTTGCTAAAGGATTTCCCAGGTTGAGTAAAAAAAGAAAGAATTCCCTTGAACCCGGGGAGGTTGATTGATAGGCATCGATACTTATTCTCTTTTAAATTATCATTGGAGATTAATCCTCTTTGAATGGGAATGAAAGGAATTGCGGTATGAGATATTTCCCATTTTGATAAGTTACCTCTTACATCAGTGGTAGAGATTAATCCCTTCGGAAGGAGAGAGGGTTGAAGTTCAATATAGGACATTGCCCATTTTGAAGGGTCTGGGATTCGGTTTTTGAGAATGCTTTTAATTTCCAACAGGGCTTTTTGACGGAAGCCTTCATTGTGGGTTAGTTCCGGTATCCAACTGATGCGGGCCACTCCCTTGATCTCCACCCGCGTACCGCCGGTGACGCTGACATTGACATCTTCCCTGGCCGCGCCAATGCCGGTGTTGACTTTACCGGTACTGCGCGTGAGGAAACGGATATAATGCGCTGCTTCAGCTACTTCATCCGGCGTCAGCATGTCCGGGTAGGTGACAGTTTCGATCAACGGCATGCCCAACCGGTCGGTGAGGTAAATACGTTCATGGCCGATATCCGACACTTCCCTGCATGAGTCTTCTTCTATGCTCATCTGGATGATGCGAACCTTTTTATTGGTTAAAGGAATCTCGCCCTCGATTCCGACGATGGCCGTCCGCTGGAATCCTGTGGGAATACTGCCGTCCAGGTATTGTTTCCGGGTAATGTGCAGTTCGCCCACGATGTTGGTTTTCAGAAGCAGCGCAATCTCGATCGCAATATCCAGCGCTTCCCGGTTAACCGGGAACGGGGGGGTGTCGTCGAATTCATATGTACAGCATGTCCGGTTATTTATCCTATAAGTGATATTTTTTTTGGTTTTGAACTCCATCAACGCCGTGCCGTCGTATTCGCCCAGTTCACTGAGGGTGGGTCGCATGTGACGGACAATTTCCGCGTTAAAGTCCCTGGGATCATGATAAATCCCAGCCGGACACCGGCAAAACAGCTTCTTTTTTGTCTTCAACTGTTGATGAATTTCAAGTCCGCTTTTGAAGCCCAGGGACGAATAAGTTTTGCCGAGGGCTTTTACCCGGGACACATGGCCTACTTGCTCACGGGATTGTTCATAATTCTTTTCAGGGTCAAATTGTATTGTCATTTTGTTCAATCCTTAACATTCAAACATATAATCATATTTTCTAAATCAGTTATTGTCAAGGGCTTTTAAAAAATTTTTATGGATAAAAATGCGCGAAAGCTGTCCAAAATAGCACCTCAAAAAGCATTACGGTGTTTTTTTATCTTCTTGACATTTTTCTGCCTTTCCTGTAAAATAGTAGGATGATTGAAGTCAATTTTAATATCTTAATTTGGAGCTATTGAGGAGTATGACACTATGAGAACTTTCGTATTTTATAGTTACAAAGGTGGTGTTGGCAGGAGTCTTGCCACGGCTCAATTGGCTGTGCTCCTGGCAAGAGCTGGAAAATCAGTGTGTGCGATCGATTTTGACTTTGAAGCTCCCGGGCTTCATCATAAATTTGGCCCGGGATTGATACCGAGACCCGATACTGGATTGGTCGATTACATCAATGATTTTGTGGAAAAAAGAGTGATGGAAGCCATCAACAAAAAAGTGATACCAATTCATGTTGAAGGGAAAGGGTTCATTCACTTGTTTCCCGCAGGGAATGTTTTGGCTCATAAAATGGAATACTGGAAAAAAATCTCGGATGAAAAGTTCCATCGATTTATGGCATTTTTGTCTGGAGATCCAAATGCAGAAGATTTTTTTAAGAAATTTAGAGAAAAAATCGAGAAGGAGCTTAAGCCTGCTCCTGAATATTTGCTTATCGATTCTCGTAGCGGTATAAATGAGTTGGCCGGTATTTGCACCAGGTTGTTGGCCGACGAAGTCATTTTTTTCAATGCAAATAATGAGGAAACTTTCGAAGGCACTAGGTTGATTCTCTCTTCTTTTGAAGACGCCCGTGAAAAGAATGAATATGTCCCGAAAAAATCCCATTTGGTTTTATCACGAGTACCACAATATTATTTCAGTTCCGAGGGAGAAGATGATGAGGATTATAAATTTAAATGGTTTTCTGATGAGGATTTAGATAATGTAAAAAGGAGGGCGCTTAATTTCATCAACCTTGGGTTGAAAGACAAATTAAATATTGTTTATCCTTTTAGATCCGAACCACGGCTTCAAGAAAATGAAAGATTACCCATAGGTCTCAGCGGACCAGCAATGAGATCTCAACTATCAAATGACTATATAGAATTCTTCAAAGTCTTAGTCCCGGAAGTGGAATCTAAACTTGATGATTTCTTAAATGAAATTACTATATTTCGCCCCTATCTTCTAATAGAAAAAATGGGGAAGATAATAAACCCGGAAGATGAAACGTGGAATGTCGCCTTTAGAGTAGAGACTTTTTTAACTATGTTAAGTACACTTTATGAGGAATCTTTCAATAGAGAGAGGGAACATATTTTTGAAAAGGGAAGGGAAAAAGGTGTAGAAGATTCTTTAGCTGAGAAAACAGCAAAGGAAGAAGCGGAAAAGATAGCTTCTGAAGTTCTCTTCAAAGCAGGTAAAAGCGCCGCTCATAACTTCAGTGTTTATTTGAAAGAGCAGTGGGAAAAAGTAAAGAAAAAATATAAAAAGACACCTTCATTAAATGCAAAACTTGATGAGTGGTGTAAATTCGATTCCACGGTTGGTTTTGGAAAATTCGGTAATATGACATTGGGTGATGCAAAAGAGGGAGAAATAAACCTGGTTAACAATTTCCTGGTTTACAAACGAAAAGAGAGCGACCATAATCTATGCGATTTTATGAGGGGTTATATCACTTCCATCCTCAGCGTGATATTTGACCCCGAACCTGTATGTGTTACACACGATTTAAGTGAAGACTGTGGCCAATACAAAGATTCTGACCCCAAGGTTTGCACATTCCATTTCAAAGTGGAGAATTAATGATTATAAAAATATTTTTTTATAATGGATGAAGGATATGACTAAAAAATCTGAAAAAAAACCTAAAATTTGTCTCATCTATACAGGTGGCACAATTGCGATGGAAAAAAGAGGTGGGAGACTTGTTCCACCTGAAGATCCCAAGAAGTTTATTAAAGAGAAAGTAACTCCTGGATTAGAAGAAATTGTTGATTTCGACTTTTATGTTGTTCTAAATAAAGACAGTACAAATATGAATCCAGGTGATTGGACAAAAATAGCCAATACTGTTTTCGAAAAAAGAAAAGAATTGGGATTTGAGCGCTTTGTGATTATGCATGGAACCGATACAATGCACTTTTCCTCTTCCGCCCTCGCTTTTGCGTTTGGGAAAAAGTTAAATTTCCCTATCGTATTTACGGGTGCACAAACAATCCCAATGATTACCCACGGAGATGCGCGAATTAATCTCCTGCGTGCTTGTAAAGTCGCGATGACTGATCTCGCTGAAGTTGTTGTTAGCTTTGGAGACTACATATTTAGGGGATGCAGGGTGCAAAAAAAAGATGAGAGACGTTTCGATGCCTTTGAATCACCAGGGTATTTCCCGATTGGACATATATCAGAGGAAATTGAATTGCACCCTAGTGCAAAAACAAAAAAAGAGGAAGAGGGAATTGACTTTGAAGAAAAAGACTTCCAACCCAATTTTGAATCGGGTATATTCGTCGTGACATTAATTCCAGGGCTCGAGCCGGAATTAGTGTTGCCGGTTATTAATGAAGAAAGATGCAAAGGAGTGATGCTTCAATCTTTTGGATGGGGAAATGTTCCGAATGAACGTCCTTACTCTTTTGATAGAATGATAAGATATATGGTCAATAAACTAAACAAACCGGTCATAATTACAAGCCAATTTCCTGCGCATACTACGCTGGGAAGTAAATACGATCCGGGGTTGAAAGCAATCAAAGCAGGCGCAATTCCCACAGGCAATATGACAAGCGCCGCCGCTGCGGTAAAATTCAGGTGGGTCCTGGCTCAAATCAAAAAAGAGATAGTAGATAAAAAATTGAGTGAATCCGATAAAATCGAAGAAGTTCGGAAACGGATGCAGGAGAATTATGTCCGAGAAATGGATTGACACATTCTTATTAAAACATATCCGGCGCATTTTTTGTGGAGGCGCAATGTGGGCCGTCACTTAAAGGGAAAAGTTTTTTTTATGTTATTGACTAAGCGCTTTCCAGGTCACAATGATCTGCACAATGACAAGGAGAAAATATGGCAGACAAAAGCAAGATATTTTTGGGAAACGATTTAACTGCTGTTCAACTTTTTGTAGAGCAAATTTCTATAGCGTTGGATTCGTTTCTGAAGCGTTGGTGGAATGGTGTTAATCCAACCCCGAATCCCGGGGAAATTGAAAAAGCAAAAAAGGAATTTCAAACCATTATTAAAGAAGCCCCCCCGGAATATGCGCAGCTTTTTGAAGGATTGGAGAGACTTTTTGTAGGGTTGCGCTTTAATAAGCGGAATTTTATAAACATACATCCCAATCCCATGCTTCCGCCAACGATTGCAAGTTTGATTGTCTCGATTCAAAATCCCAATAACATTGTGCCTGCTGTTTCGGAAGCAACCACCCAAATGGAAAAGGAATGCATTGATTTCTTTGCCGGATTGATCGGTTATAATAAAGATAAAGAACCCTGGGGAAATATTGTTAGCTGCGGGACTATTGCCAATATGACCGCCCTATTGGTGGCCAGGGATTACTCCTATGATAAATTGGACAGGCCCAGGAAGAGTATGATTGGCAGGAGAGGTATCGTGAATAGGACACCGGGTGTAGTCCTGACCTCTGCGTCTGCCCATTATTCACTAAAAAAAGCGCTTTGGTTTTTGGGCCTTGGGTCTGATAATCTTATAGAAATCCCCGTGGCAGTGGATGAGATAGTACTGGAAAAAAGAGAAAAAGACGAAAGATTCATCGATGGAATATCGGACAAGACATATAAAGAACTGATTTTAACTGCAATGGAAAGGGAAGAAAGGCAAAACGAGTTGGAGAGATTTTACAACGGAGAAGATGCGCCGTTTTCCCTACAACCATTAGATTCTGAAATATTTAAAGCATTGTATTCTTGTTTTACTTACAACACACCTTTACTTGCCGCAGTTTATTCTCTAGGTACCACTGAAACGGGAACGATTGAAAGAATGGACAGCAAAGAATTTGGGACAATTGCTTTCGATCTGTTAAAGAGAGAAGATATCTACATTCATGCGGATGCAGCCATTGGGGGATATACACTCGCCATCCCCAGCATAAAAGAAAAAATGAAAGGGATTGAAAGATGCGACTCTGTCACCATCGACGGCCATAAATTGGGTTTTCTTCCTTATCCTTGTGGGGCGATCGTATTTCAACATAGGGGATATAAACATCAGATCTACCAGGAAGCCCCTTATTTAAAAAACCTTGCACCAACCTTAGAGGGTTCCAGGCCCGGTTCCAATATAGCTGCTTGCTGGGTGGCGCAGAAAACCCTTGGGGTTGAAGGATACAGCGAATATATCGGACTTCTTCTTGAGTTCACCCGAAAAATAGAGGAGGAAATTCGGAAATCAAAGAATTTTCAATTGCTTCACCAGGTAGATTTGAACACCATATCGTTTTGTGTAAAGCGGAAGGGAAAGCCAAGGTCTATATTAAACCAAATGACAATCGATCTGGCAGAAAGAATAAATGGGAATAATATTTTTGTTGTCAACACCACAGATGACCTGGCCAAAATCAAAGTAAAAAACCTCCCGGGAAAAGATGATTCTTTGACAGACATTAAAACCATTCGAATTGTATTTACAAACCCACTGGTAGAATTGGAGGATGTTAATCTTTTTATATATGAAATTGAAAATCAACTAGCAGCGTTGGAAAAGGAGAAGGACTATACTTAATGCGCTTCATCTAGGCATTGATCTTTCATTATTATTTGTACTTTATTTCCCCATTCTCCCAAATCCATAAATAGCCTACATTACAGGAAATCCATATCTGATCTTCGATATTTACCTCAGAACCCAAATTATATACAAAATATTGCCCGATTAAAGTCATTGTATCCCAGAGTTTTTTATAAGCATTTCTAAGAGCCCTTTCATCCACTTTTTCTTTACTATCTATCCTTCCTCCACTCAGGATTGAAGGGAATCCCGAGCGTATCTCCAAATTGGTTAAGAATCGAATAACCAATGTTCTTTCTTCAACAATACGAATACGTTTATAGACATTAAGCTTTGTTTTTTTCGACTTGTCCGCTTTTTCATGCTTATCAAACTCCTTTTTAATATCATAGATAGTATTACCAACAGATAATTCCCATCTTTCCGTAGCCCTTTCTGGCTGGCTGATTTTGACATCAATTCGATATACTCTATACTCTTCATCAACGTTATATATTGCATATTCCCTTTCTAAATCTCTTTCTTCCCCATAATCGATAATAGAATAGTATTGTTCTCCATTACAGTCTATAAGTTTTATTTCTGTGTGATCAGATAGATTCTGATTTTCTTTTTCGAATGCTTTTTTTAATCGATCATTGACATCACGGCCTTTCAAATCTATTTTATAGGCCTGATTCAACCTGAATAAATACTCTCGTAAAGGATAACCCTCTTTATTGAACGTCTCCCTAATTTTAGAAGTGCTATTTTTTTTGAGGTCGTTAATAATTTTTTTTTCTAAAGAGAACAACCTTGATGGAACGTTATTCCCCTTTTTGTTGTCCTCAAAAGCTCCGTCTACTTCATAAATTGAATAACCAATGATTGTCTTTTCCATCTCTTTTAGTTGCTTCCGAAATATCTCTGTTAATGAAATAGGCGGCTTAGAGCGAGGACAAGATAATGGACTAACACCAAAATATTCCTTTTCCCATATAAATCCCATATTCGCTTTCCACACACTTGGTTTGTACACTACCAGGGTTTTATTATTAATATAATACGTGTTAAAATTGTCAATCCTCAACCAACATATATTGCCATCTTCTTTTAATTCTGTATAGTTTGATAAGGGGTACCCATTGTGAAGGAATTGTTCTTTAAGTTCGCTTAACACCTCTCCATTAATTAAGTAGGATTTACAATTTTGGTCCAATTTAAATAATTGAATATCCTTGTTATAAAACTCATCCCAGTTATCTAGTAACCATTTATGAGCACGATCAAATTCGATGGTTTCAGTAAGTAATTTTATCAATGCCCCGTAATTTAAAATATTTTTGGGTAGATAGACCTCAATTACAAGACTTTGGTTCACTCCTCCCGGTAAATAACCTAACATCCCTTCATCTGTCATCCTGTCACATGTCATCTTTAATGTCCTCCTCTTTTTAGTTTGAGAAAGCTTAATTTGCTTTTATAAGTCCAATCGTAACAAGTTAAAAAAACCATAATTGCCATCATTTTACGATAATGGGTAATTTCAAATAAATTGCAATTGTCATTTTTTCCCATTTAATCGGTTCTGTTGTGTTGATCCCCAACCTGGTGTCGGGGCTCAGTAAATACTCTAATGAATCACTGATGTCACAGGCGACGTTGATTGTTTTTTTACTTGAAGTATACCAGCGAAGGACATCCTGTCGAATGCGTTTAATCATTTCATATCGATCGGGGTATTTATTTACAATGAAGACTTCAAATTCTATTAAACGATTAAACCTTACATCGCTCTCTTTTGATGGATACAAGCCAAGAACGCTGAGTTGGATATAGGCGATTTTGTCAAGATTTGCTTCTACGAGATGTCTCTCCTCCATCGGCCTAGACGTTTCCAAGATAGCGCTAAAGTTTCCATTTTTATCAGGCAATGTTTCTCCTGATCCGAAATGAAAATGAAAAATACTCTGGGATTGTTCACCGCATTGATCGATTTGCAATAAATCTTCCGCAATTTCCCGTTGTTCTCGCTCTGTTACATTGTTTTCCCTGGAAATTTCGCTTTCAGAGAGCAATACAACCATTTTGGCATAAGCCGCTTCGGCTGTCATATCCGCTCCTGATATAACTCCATGCTCTAAAAGTCTCAAACTAACCGGGTCCTCTCTATAGGAAATACGTCCTCCCCGTGCTTGTGTTACATTCATAACCACGATGTTTGCGTCTACTACTTTCTTGAGAGCATCAATAACCTCTTTTGATGTGGGGGCAGTACCTAACCCATAAGTACGGAGAAGCACACCCTTAAGTCCTCTCGTTGATGCTAATTGTTCAATTACACACGGATCCATTCCGGGAAATACATCAAGTATTGTAACCATTGAATTGAAATTTTTTCGGAGAATCAGCCGCCTGGTTTTCTTTAGTGATCTTTTTGAGACGTTTTGTATATCGATGTGTTCTCCAAAAGTAGCCAAAGGGGAGTAATTGGGTGAATCAAACGCCCTGTAGGATGAAGCATGAATCATCGTGCTTCGATTTCCTCGAAGAAGAGAATCAAAACAACATATCATAACTTCAGGAATTGGAAATCCAAAGCCAAGGGAGGCTGCGCCTGCAATAGTTATCGCCGTTATAATGTTTTGGATAGCATCGGTTCGACTGTAATTTAAAGGTCTTTGTGAGCCTGTGAGAACAACAGGAGAATTGAGCCTTTGAAGCATAAAGGAAAGCCCGGAAGCCGTATAAGCCATTGTGTCCAGGCCGTGCAAGATTACAAACCCTTCATAGTCGAGATATTTATCATAAATCACCTGGGCGATCGACGCCCAAAGACCAGGGTCTAACTGTGAAGAGTCCAATTCCTCCGGGTCTATTGAACTTCGATTTACATCTCTACGTAAATCAAAAAAATCCACTCTGAGATTAATTCCATCAATATATTTCTCCCGAGATAATAGATATTCAGCTTTTCTGTCACCTAAGATAATTTCTTTGAATTCTTCGATAGACGCAGGCCTGTGATTTATTCCAGCCTGACGGCGTTTATCCTCGTCTGCCACAAGGCAAACATTCCCACCTATCAGTATAATCAACACGCCATTCCTGCTGTCATCCATAGCTCATCCTTTTCCTTTTTTCAAAAAAAAATCCACTTAGCTGTTAACGAAAAGCGCTATATTAATTTTACTCCATTTAATAGGCGCTCCTATACTTACAATAGTAATGGTAATCGGGTGTCTGGGATCAATGAAATTCAAAGCTTGTTTTTTTATGTCCTGAAATATACTCACCGGGCCTTCATCTCTGTCATATTTTTTTGACCATTTACCAAGAAAATTTGGATTTCCTTCTTCTGAGGTATTATCATCTGCACCCGGGAGATCAATATACGCTCTGAAATCAATAATCCCTCTCTTCCCTTCTATAAGCTCAACTCCCATTAGCCGGAATATAGCTTTATCAAGTTTATCCGATTCGTACAAATGCCCTTCAATCATTGTGCCAATTTGTCCAACTTTCACCGGTTTTCCATCATCTCCTATAGCGCCACCAGGGAGATGAATATTAAAGATGCTTTGTCTTTGTTCACCTTTGAGATTCAGTTGCATTAGATCGGCAGCTATCTCATTGCTACTTTTTTTACCTAAAATAACCGCCATTTTTGTAAGGGCTGCTTCAGGGGTCATGTCCAGGCCGCTAGTTACTCCCCTGGAGAGGAGTCCGGCGCTAACGTCATATAACCCCAACTCCACTTCACCGGCTCTACATTGGGTAACATCCACAATTACTTTCCCACTTGACACGGCTTCTTCAATTACTTTCAAAAATTCTGGTGTTGTCGGCGCGTTCCCTGTCCCAAAAGTTTTTAAGACAACTCCTTTCAGGTTTTCGGTTGTTAAAATGTTATTCAACAATATGGTACTCATACCTGGAAAAATGTCCAGCGATGCGATATTCTCATCTAAATTTGTGTTTATATTGAGAGTTTGCAATGATGGTTTTCTTATTGCAGATTCGTTGACAACAATATGTTCCCCAACCTCAGCCAATGGGGTAAAGTTAGGTGAGTAGAATGCATTATAATCACTTGCGCTCATTTTGGTTGTTCGGCATCCTCGATATAATTGGTCTCGAAAAAATACCACAACTTCAGGGACTACAGTGCACCCCAGTGATTTTGCGGCTGCTATCTCGATGGCTGTTACCAAATTTTGGACAGCATCTGAACGGGTTTCACCTATCGGCTTTTGAGATCCGGTGATTACAACAGGTTTACTAAGATTATCTAACATGAAAGCTAAAACTGAAGAGGTGTACGCCATTGTATCTGTCCCGTGTAACACAATAAAACCTTCCCAATCATTATAGTTCTGTTTAATGATAGTGGCGAGGTCTTGCCAGTCTTTTGGGGAAATATTAGAAGAATCGATTGGTTTTTCCCAGCAAAGTGTGCCAATGCGAATCCACTTTCCTCCGATAAAAATCTTTTTGTCCCTTTCATCATAGTTGGGTAACCGCTTCATTACCTCTTCTAACTTTTTTGGAACAAGTGGACTCATTGGATCCCTCTCATCTTTAGGCAAACTTCCAATAGTTCCACCTGTGTAGATTATAAAGACTCCATCAGCGTTAGCACTCATTTAATCCTCCTTTTAACTCTTTTTATTTGCTTCATCATCCATACTATTGTAATTGAAATCTCTTTTAATTTCAATAGGGGCATTCACTTTTTTTATTTTTCTTCTACTAAAAAAATTTTGGTTCTTTCTCGTGTCAAGTGGGTAATCCCATTTTTGTATAGCCCTTTTTTTACCCATTAAATCCTTATGACGCACCTTCTGGCATATACATTAAGCCCTCCCCCCTACATTTTATACCCTATCGTGCTTATATCGATCCCTTGGGGGGCGATATCACCTTTTTTTGCTACTAGTCCCCCTTTCGGAGCGCCGGTTTCACCTTTTTAAAGGCCCTGTATCAACTCTTTTTGCTATTGTACCATCCCTTTTTACTATTATATTACCCCTTCTTATTATTAACGCACGCCTTCGGGCTCCTGCATCACCTCTTCAAAAATTTACCAAAAAAATTTTGGGGGGTAGTATCAGTCCCTTAAGGATTGATGCCGAGCCTTTGGGAATCGAATTAGCCCCTGTTAGGATTGAGATCGATCCTTTTAGTTGTAACATAAGAAACCCCGGAGGGCTGATATCATACCTCCGAGGGATGATAGAAAAGAAAAAAGGAGTGGTCCCGGCGCTTAAAGGATTCAATTAATATCCCGGGGGGTTGGAATAGGGGCTCGAGGCATCGATGCACCGGCAAAATGGGCGTTACCCATTCAAAGTGAGAAAGAACCAAATTTGTAAATGAGTTAATGTCTAAGGTCTAAAGAAAAGGATTTTGTCTTCGACGACCGGCTTTTCCCGGTTGACCCTTTTTTCTCTTCCAAAGAGTTTGCTTTCCTACTCCGCTTATGATACAATCTTACCGGTGATACCAACGATAAGGAGCGAAACATGAGAAAATTTTCATCCTATGGACCTATTATTAATACTTCAAATTATTACGCCCCCAGGGAAGAACTAATCGAGAAAACATATATCAACTTGATCGGGGAAAATCCCCCCGAAGGCGGCCACTATTTCACTGTCTGGGCCCCGCGCCAGACCGGCAAAACCTGGCTCCTGCAGCAAGTCCTCTTCCGCTTGAAAAAAGACCCCCGTTTCCATACGCTTAAGATCAACCTGGAAATCCTTAAACGCAAAAAAAAGGTCGACGACATCATCGAAATCATTGCCAGGGAAATCGGCGAAGGACTGGATAAAACTTTTAAAGGCATCGATGACGAGAATAAATTCCAGGGAATCTTCAAAAACAGCGTACTGGATAAACCCCTTATATTAATCCTGGATGAATTTGATGCCCTTGCCGAGGAGGGGATAAATACTATAGTCAGCGTGTTTCGAAATATTTATATCCAACGGCGCGATGAGATCGATAAAACCACCGACCAAAAAACCTACCTCCTGCACGGGGTAGCTTTAATCGGCGTGCGCAGCGTCCTGGGCATCGAAAACCAGAAGGGGTCGCCCTTTAATGTCCAGCGCAGCGTCCATGTTACCAATTTAACTTATGAAGAAATGGAGGGGATGTTCAAATGGTACGAAGAAGAGAGCGGCCAAAAGGTTGAGGAAGAGGTAATACGGGCTTTATATGAAGAAACCCGGGGACAACCGGGCCTGGTTTCCTGGTTCGGCGAACTGCTCACCGAGACTTATAACCATGATCTTAATAAGCCCATTACCATGCTTAATTATAAAGAGGCGTACGGCGCCGCTACCCATATCCTTCCCAATAACAATATCTTAAACCTCATTAGCAAAGTGAATAAACCCCCTTATGACGAAATAGTCATGGAATTTTTTAAAACCGGGGATAAAATCGAATTCAAATTCAACAACAAAAACACCAATTATTTATACATGAATGGGGTGATCGATCAAGAAAAGGTGGCTGCCGACGAGTACTATCTTAAATTTTCCTGCCCCTTTGTGCAAAAATGCCTTTTCGATTATTTTTCCAATGAAATTTTCAGTTACCTGGGGCAGTTGATCCATCCCCTGGACGACATGAAAGACGCCGTGGACGAAGAAAATCTTTATCTCCCCAATATCATTAAACGCTACCAGGCATATTTAACGAAGAACCAGGGTGTTTTTTTCAAAGACGTGCCCCGGCGAAAAACCGATATGAAAATCTATGAAGCCGTATTTCATTTTAATATTTTTCGTTACCTTTACGATTTACTGAAATCCAGGGCGGTGGAGGTGGTTCCCCAATTCCCCACCGGTAACGGTAAGATCGACCTGATTCTCAAATACCGGGGAAAAATCTATGCGCTGGAATTAAAAAGTTTCAAGGATATGTATGCGCACGAAAAGGGCGTCGAGCAGGCGGCGGAATATGGCCGGCAATTGGGTTTAAAGGAAATCGCTTTCCTGGTATTCATAGAATTAAGCGCGGCAGAGGCGAAACAACTGGAAAAAGAAGTGGAAAAAAACGGCGTCAAAGTAACGGTATTGCCGGTAGGGATTTTATAAACAATAGAGCCGGTATCCGGCAGCAGGGAATGCAAAAAATCTCAGAAAAATCTTTTTTATAGTTTAGCCTTTAGGGTTGACAGGAAAGCGTTTTTGTTTTATAGTAAATCAAATCGATGGATACATCGATTGAAATGTGATGAGGTAAACCATGTTAAGTAGCTTTACAGCTAAATATAAAAAAATAAGCTCCGGGTATATGGGACAGATCGTTGAATGGCCCGAAGTGATTACCGAAGGAAAAACCCTGGAAGAATGCCGGGAAATGCTGGAAGATGCTTTAAAAGAAATGATTTTAGCCAACCGCTCTATTTATTTAATGAAGAGTTAATGATACCCATTGAAGAAGCAGAAAGAAAAATTAATGAAATAAACCCCCATTCAGGCGCCTTGCCTACGGAAAAAGTCCCGTTAATGAACTCTTTGGGGCGGGTACTTGGGCAAGATATCGTTTCCACCATCAGCATGCCCCCTTTTGACAAATCCGCCATGGATGGCTATGCCGTCGCAACAGACGACGATTCCAATAAATTCGAAATCATGGAAATCATCGCCGCCGGGGACGTCCCACGCAAAACCATCGCTAAAGGACAATGCGCCAAAATCATGACCGGCGCCATGCTGCCCCCGGGCGCCGACAAAGTTATCAAGCGGGAAGTGACCGAAGAAAAAGAGGGTTTCATGCTCTTCACCGGCGAGGATAAAAACATAAATATCTGTTACCTGGGCGAGGACGTCAAACCCGGCGACGTGGTTTTGAAAGCGGGCTGTTTGATCCGTCCGTCCGAAGTCGGCGTGATCGCTTCCATGGGACTGAATACCGTCCGGGTTTATAAGAAACCCCGGGTGGGAATCATAACCACCGGCTCCGAAATCGCGGCCCCGGGACAGCCGCTGGCCAAAGGCCAGGTATATAACAGCAATGCCTATTCCATCGCCGCCCAGGCAACCCGAACCGGGGCCGATATCATCATTGCCGGCATTGTTCACGATGATAAAGAACATATCAAGGAAAAAATCGCGGGGCTTTTGAAGCAAACGCAAATGGTATTGATCTCCGGCGGGGTCTCGGTAGGCGATTATGACTTTGTGCCGGGGATACTAAAAGAACTGGGCGTTCGCTTGCATTTCGAAGAAATCGCCGTTCAGCCGGGAAAACCTACGGTTTTCGGTACATGGAACAACGTCCTGGTTTTCGGGCTGCCGGGCAACCCGGTATCCACTTATATTATTTTCGAAGTGCTGGTAAAGAAAGCGTTGTACCGGCTCATGGGTCATGAATACACTCCCCTTTTCCTTAAAGGCGTCATGAAAAAAGAGTTCCACAGGAAACGGGCCGAACGGACCTTTTTTGTCCCGGTAAAATACGATAATGAAGGGTTTGTGGAACCAGTGGAGTATCACGGTTCCGCCCACCTGGCCGCCCTACCCCAGGCAAACGCATTATTAACAGTCCCCATGGGTGTGCATGAAATAACCGAAGGAAGTGTTGTTTATGTTCGACAGATATAATCGCCGGATCGATTACTTACGAATTTCAGTCACGGACCGCTGCAACCTGCGATGTATCTACTGTATGCCGGCAGAGGGTGTGATCCCGAAGGGTCATGCCGATATTCTTTCTTATGAAAAAATCGCGACTGTGGCCGGTGAAGCGATTGCGCTGGGAATCAAAAAAATCCGCCTAACCGGCGGCGAGCCCCTGGTAAGAAAAAACTTTTTGGCCCTGGTGGAACAATTAAAGAAACTCCCGGGGCTGAAAGAGTTAACGCTTACCACCAATGGTGTACTGCTGGAAGCCATGGCCGGGCCGTTAAAAGATTCCGGGATCCACCGGGTCAATATTTCATTGGACACATTGGACCCGGAAAAATATAAAAAAATCACCCGCGGCGGCGATATAACCCATGTTTTAAAAGGGATCGATGCGGTGATTGCGGCCGGTTTTAAACGCAGTAAGATCAACATGGTATTGATACCCGGGGTGAATGACGACGACGTAACGGCCATGAAGCGGTTTTGCCTGGAGAAAGGTTTCATTTTGCAGCGCATCAATCATTATTCCCTGGATAATATTAAAAGTATCGACCGTAATTATATTGCCGAAAGGCCGTTGAAGTGTTGTTCCTGCAATCGTATCCGTTTGACAGCCGACGGGAAATTAAAGCCGTGTTTATTTTCAGACCTGGAAATCCAATTGGATTTCAATGATTTAAGGGAGAGTTTAATTAAAGCCATCGAAGTGAAACCGGAATCCGGCACGTGTAATTCCAGTAGACAGAACTGGCAGATTGGTGGGTAATTATTTAAACAAAAATTTTTGGAGGTCCAGGAACCTTTTTATAAAAAGGTTCCTGGTCGCCGAAGGCAAAAGTAAGTTTTACAATTTCTCAAGATAGTGCTATAATTAGACTTAAGAAAAGCCATAAAAAATAATGGAGAAAAAATGCCATTAACACATGTTAATGCAGCGGGCGAAGCCCACATGGTGGATATAGGCGATAAAAAAATCGCGCGCCGCGAAGCTTCAGCCTCAGGCGCCGTACTCATGCACCGGGATACCATCCAACTGGTTGAAAATAACCGGGTAAAAAAAGGCGACGTCCTCTCCACCGCCCGTATCGCCGGTATCAGCGGCGCGAAAAAAACCTTTGACCTTATCCCCCTCTGCCATAACATCCCCATTAATAAAATCGACGTCTCTTTCGAAATCGAAGCGGACCGGATTATTATCAAGTCTAAGGCGTCCTGCGACGCCAAAACCGGCATTGAAATGGAAGCCTTAACCGCTGTTTCCATTGCCGCGCTGACCATCTACGACATGTGCAAAGCCGTGGATAAATCCATGATGATCACAAGCATTAAACTGGATGAAAAAACAAAAAAGGAAATCTGAATAATGGAATTTAAAATTGAATCCGTCAACATATCGGACCGAAAAGGCGTTCAAAAACACCCGGTGGAGACGGTTCAACTGGTTGAAAACTACGGCATCGACGGCGACGGCCATGCAGGTAACTGGCATCGACAGGTTTCTTTCCTGGCCGGCGAAGCCGTCGATACGATGAAAACTCAATCCGCCGGTAAATTGGCAATCAAATACGGCGACTTCGGCGAAAATATCGTCACCCGCGGCATCGATTGGACGCAATCGAAAGTGGGCGGAAAAATCGTCATGGGCAAAGATAACGCGGAACTGGAAGTCACCCAGATCGGCAAAGAATGCCATTCCCACTGCGCTATTTACGATGCCGTGGGCGACTGCATCATGCCCAGGATGGGTATCTTTGCCAGGGTTTTAAAAGGAGGTAAAATACATGTTGGAGATAGCGGTTATTACAATATCCGATAGGGCATTCCGGGGGGAATACCAGGACCTGTCCGGTCCCACTATCGTTGAAATTATCAATGAAAGCAATATCGAAGCGGAAGTCACGCTGACCATTGTCCCGGACGATAAAGTCCAGATCAAAAAAGCCATCCTACACAATATCGGCAAAGATTATATTTTTACCAACGGCGGCACCGGCATCTCCCCACGGGATGTAACCCCGGAAGTCACCAAAACTATTTGCGATAAAGAACTGCCCGGTATCTGCGAAATGCTGCGGCTGGAATCATACAAGGAAACCCCATTCGCGGTTTTCTCAAGGTGTTTCGCCGGCATAAAAAACGACACCATTATCGTCAATTTCCCGGGTTCAGTCAAGGCCGTGACCCTATGCACCAAATTAATGCTGCCCCTCCTGGAACACGGTAAAGAAATGATCCTGGGTTTTAAGCATTAATTTAAAATGCGGTCACCAGCCCCAATATTGCCCGCGCATACTTACCTTCGGGACCTTTGAAAATATAATTAAATTCCCCGGTCAACCGGAAATTGCGCAGCAGCAGATACCCAAGATGCACACCCACGGATCGATAATCCAGTTCATCCTGGTCGGAATTCACCCAGTTGAATAGCCCGACACCATACCACAAACCGTCGCTGCCCTTTGGCATTATGATCACTTCGACAAATCCCCCGCTGGTCTTAACCTCCACCGGGCCGAAAGCATGAAAATAAGGGTTGTCGTCCTTCCGCTCCAGGTACTGGAAATTGATCTCTATCCCTGGAAAAAGAACAGTTGCATCTCCGCCCAGCATCCGGATTGTATTCACGGCGCTGCCGGGCGCTTCTTTACCGTAATAACCGCACGCCCCTATCCTGAAATGCTTGCCGATATCCTGGGAAATCCTGCCGAATACGTTCTTATACTTATCGGAATCGAAATTTTCAAAAACATTGGCTTCACCGATGCCGCTTCCGTTCAATATATCGAAAAACAAATCCGGCCCCTTGTGAATCTTATAATTCAACATAATGCCGCGGTCATACGTCAGATCGATGCCGGAAAGACCTCCCCTGGCGCCGTAAATATGGTAGTCCTCAAAGGTCAACCGCAGCTCCCGCTTAAATATAGGATCGCAAACCTGGAATTGCCCGATAGTTAACGATAAACTGGTCCGGAATAAATTGGTGAACATCAAGAACGCATCCTCAAGGCCGACGATTTTCCCTCCTTCGGATAAAAAGAAATAAAAATAGTAAGAGATATTTTTGGCCAACGCCCCCCCGGACAACAGCTTGATATTGAAGGGGGTGGAGAAATCGGCTATCTTTGTTTTCGTTTGGTTGTACGAAATAAAACCTTCCATTCGCAGGGCAAAGGGAAATTCCTTGAGCAACGAAAGCTTATCATCCCCTGTATCGGAGAAATAACGGGGAGTATCCTGGTCTTTTATGACATACCCATTGGCGGCAAACTCCAGGCCGTAGGGTTTCAAATGCGGAAACGGTTCATGGCAAGTTTTACACGACATGCGATATTTCCTGGCAAAGGCAGGCATACCCCACAGCGTCTCCGCTAAAATACTCGTGAAAATAATAAGTATACTTATAATAAATAGTGTACGTTTCATTGTTCTCTCCTTTTTTTTAATCTAAAATAGTTATAAAAGTTGAGTGGTCGTTTACTTTAATGATTTCCGACTCATCTTCCGGGACCCCCAGGAAATCCGCCACCGGTTTTACCAGTTTCTGGTAATTAAGAGTGGCCGTGACTTTCAACTGTCCTGCCGGGATGTCGTCCGGGGCCTGGAAAGTAAATGTTTCCAGTTTGGTCTCGCGGGGGCCGATGCGGTAATCGACGCCAAGGGATTTCGTATTCCACTGCAGCATGGTCATCCGGCCCTGGGGGTCGAAATAAGGCAAGCGGAAAATCCGGTCGCCCAATGGAATGCCGTCCCGCTGCACACCCGGGAATGAAGGAATATCGAGGGGTATTCCCATATCCTGGTAAGCCAGCGTATCGCCGGCAATGGTGTATTCCTCTCCCTCGAATCCTTTCTTATTCACAGTTAAATGATATATTTTTCCTTTGGCGTCCACTGCTTCCACGTGCAGCCAGACGATGCGGTCTTCCACCGAGCCGGTGGGGAATTTGTGGCCGGTTTTCTGGTTGAATAGCGCCACGGTAAATTTCACCGCGTCACCGGGTTCTGCTTCGCGGATATCCGGGTGAATTCTCAATTCGATCGTCCCCCTCACTTTGCCCGGGTCATGGGCGCCGTGGAACAGGTGCTGGCGTACGTCCGGGTGTTTCTGACCCATTGCAGCGGAGTACGTCTCGGTATAGGTCATATGGCAGTTGTGACATTTCACCCCCTGTGCGGCATAAGGGCCGTCCTTCCATTCCAGGTGGGTGGATTTGACCCATACGCCGTAAGGACTTTGTTCATTGTGACAGGTCCCGCAAAATTCCGCCTGCCCCAGGAATTCCGATTTCCGGGTGACATGTTCAGGGGATACGGCGCCTTCCCGCGGGCCGTTTTTGGTTTTGCCGGGTTCGGAAATATAATTGAAATTGAATGGCGCATCGCCCTTAAAACCGGTAATGGTATGGCAGATATCGCAGGACACCGATTCGTTGGCGCGGCTATTTTTTGCCGGCAATGGCGGCGGCACATCGCCGGCCATGAAAGCCATGGGCGAATGACAGCCGTTGCAACCGGCCTTGATGCCGGCCACAACCGGGTCCTTGGCGGCGTGGGGTACGGCCAATTTGAAATACTCGATCTCATTCCAGTGGTGGGTATAACACTGGGACATCATGGCCTGGCTCCACTGCTGGTAAAAATCCACGTGACAGGAAGTCCCGCACAATGTAGGTTTCTGGAAATCGTCATATTTACGGGTTCCCAGGGCATCATCGCCGACTTTCACCGCTTGATCCCCTGCGCCTGCCGCAAACAACAAAATCAATACCGCAGCGCTTGCAAAACAAATTTTTTTTCTCATGATCTCTCCTTATTAAAAAAAATATAGTTTCTATTCCTTCTACACATTTTTTTCCATTCCACAGGAATACTTTTAAAATAAACAAAAAAAAATGTCAAGAGCCGGATGTGGAAAAATATTTTTTTGATTTATATCGACCATGGTCAAAAAAACGAGATTGAAAAAGTGTATCGGTTCACTCATTTTTCACCATATTCTTTTTGTATTTATAGAAATAGGCCAATAGCTCATGCCGCAGCACCTGGTCTTGTTCTATGGCGGTCAATAACTCTATTACATCCGGCGATTCATTTACCATGCCCTTTGATTGTTTTGCCATGGCGATTGCAGCCTGCTTGTCTTTTGTATGCATGGGGCCGATGTCGAATAACAGCCAATCCAGGGAAATATCGAAATCGTCATGCAGCCGGACCAATGTATCCAACCTGGGAAAGTAAAACCCGATTTCATTCTTGTATAAATTACTCCTGGAAACCCCTAATCTGCTTGCCATTTCCTGGCGCGAATGATCGTACGACTTCCGCACCGCTTCCAAACGCTGACCTGCCTCTACTACAATTTTTTTTGTCCGTTGTTTCATCTATTTTACTCCGTCAGTATATTTAAAAATCTAACATACGAAAACCATAGATGGGTATTTTACTCCAGTACCGATAAAAATTAAAGAGGACTCGCAGTAAATATTGCCACCAAGAGAAGGCGCACCAGGACACCAAGAATCTTTTTATATTAAACCACGGGAAAGCATTTCCATGATATGGGGAGATCAAATTGCTGCGTTTTGCAATCAATTTGTTGCAGTTCACAACTTATTTGTTTTGGGGGAAAACTATAACGTTTTTGGGCAAAACTATAACGTTTTGGGGCGAAACTTTATCTCTCCGGGGCAAAGCTATATTGTTGCTGAGTGCAACTCATTTGTTTCGGGGAAGAACTATTCCGTTGCAGGACAGAACTATTTTGTTTTGGGGGAGAACTTTTCCGTTTTGGGGTAGGACTTTATTGTTGTGGGGGAGAACCATTCTGTTGTAGTGTAGAACCTTATTGTTTCGGGGGAAAACATTTCCGTTTTGGGGCAGAACGTTGTTGTTGTGGGGGAGAACATTTTCGTTTTGGGGGAGAACTATTTGGCCGATAATAAGAACTATCTCAAATAAAAGATGGCCCGCGAAACACGCGAAACACACGAAAAAAGGTGATTGGTAAACGGGCGGACACTTAGGGACCGATACAATAACGTCTCAATCAGTCCCTATTTTTTTCTTGTTCAACAACTCAAAACTTTAGTGTCCTCAATTGGTCTGCGAACTGCGGCAGGGGATATGCCGCTCTTGAGGGCTATCATTATTCCAACGGCTTCAAGATAATTGTCAACAATGAAAAGTTTACCTGGTGAAAATGGCAGCTTTGAAAGATCATTTTTCATACAGTTCCGGTTCTCCCGTACTGCAATAATCGGTATACCTTGTTCTAATGCGGCTAGTGTCGGCAAGCCGATGCAACCATCAGGAATAACTATACAGGAAATATCATCAACCGTCAGCACCCCTGGATGTGTAAAGAGCATTTTGTCGGTGATGATTCTTGGACTTCTGTGAAGTCCTTTCAATATGCTTATAAGGAACGAACTCGATATCACTTCAGCGGCCATTCGAGGATCAACGACCCCCACCTGGAGGTTTACTATATCAATAGAATCCAACATGGGAGAATGCGCTGTAGGAACTCCGAACAACATAGTGACAGCATGAGTCAGCATCGCCTCTACGCCCCCCCATGGATTAATTATCTCTCCATGGTGTTTGTAGTAACCCACATGAAACTCATTTGGAACATTTATGACAGATGTGAGAGCTATAGCATCATATTCAGACCTGTTCTTTAATATCACATCACATAATCGTTCTACTGATTCAATACGCCCCACCGCTCGACCTGATTTAGAATAACTTGATTGCATCCGCACCGATGGATTCATTTCCATAACTATCGGGCAATCCACACCAATTGAAGCACGAGCGGCGGATGCCGCGTTTATAGCAAAATCCGAAATTCTACTATCCGTATGCTTGTCAATTATCAGCATAATGCGATTTGAGCGGACTTTTGCAAGTCCAACTGTTCCCATTATTAACTGTGAGATAACACTACCCTCTATATAGAGGCAATTCTCCGGCAGTTCATTGATGTCGGAAGCATTCACCACATTGGGATGTGTTATCAGTGTATCACAGGCGCCGGCCAGCAATCTCGCCGCAGGCGCTGCATCACCGGAGTGCCCCCCTATTTCTGCCCCAATTCCGGTAGGCACTATCATAACAACGTTGAATTTATCTCTATTTTCAATCTTTCTGGGCGCAAAATCAAAGATCGATCTTGGTTTTTGTACAGGTAAATGGTGAAACTCCGATAAAACTCCCAATTCGCAGAGATATCCAGTCAAATCGCTTTGCGTTACCACGAATCGGACAGGGATTTCATTATCGGTAAGATGCGCTTGAATGGACTGCTCGAAATGTGCAAATATAGAATCATTTCCTTTCCACGGAGGCACAGAGGTTTCTTTTTCTATCAACAACATCTATATTCTCTCTATGAAGTGGGACTTGCATTCTTTTGCGCCAAACCATTCCGAAGTTATTTGCTCTGTAATTTTCCTGTCAAATGATTTACATGAGAATATATTGATATAAACAGCCCCTAACAAATCCAGGGTATGTATTACGATGGAACTGGTCAGGATAAATTGGACCGCCGACGTGCCTTTTGCATGGGGAGAAGTTTGCTGTAACTCAGGTGGCAGGCCAAAATCATCCCAGAAATATCTTTCGCATTTTTGCATATCAATGGCCTTGCAAAGTGTTTCAAAATAGTTATCCAGGCTTTCCCTGTTAAACGTAGAAACATCGCATTCATGCAAATCCATAATTAATTCAAAGCCGTATGGTTTTTCTAATCTATCCATTATCTAATCTCTTTTCAATTCGAAAGTTTTTTCCCGTTTGCTCCAGGGGGACATACCTGTCTTTTTGATAAATCTCATCCGTAAAAAAATATCCGTGTGATATAGGGGTTTTATAAATTCCTCGCCCGGCAGGGCATATTATAGTGTAGTTTTGGTCGGCTTTTTTCCCACGTTCTAACGCCACCGAAGACATTTCCTTGTGATAAAAAGACATCAGGTCTTCATCCCCCAGGGAAAGCTGAAAATTCTTCAGCAATAGCTTTATTGCGTGAAGATTTGCAGGGTCAGAAAGGAGGAGCCCTATCCATGCGCATTTATTATAAACTACCCAATAAAAACCACGATTAGCATAGTAAAATAAGTCGAAAGGAAACAACCGGCAGCACAATGGCCGGTTCGGGTATATTTCACACTTCTTTTCAGATGCATTGTAGCAAACACATCCCTTCTCTTTAGTGGTGGGGATGAAGTATCCGCCCATATATTCGATTACCTCAACCCCGATTCCCCTTAGTTTTGAAACTTCTCCAGGCAGCGCATATATAAGTCCGGCGTCGCAACAAGAGCAGCCACTGCAATTCATTAACTTGACGATCTTATCTAAGCTATTTTTATAATTCATTTTATTGGTAATTCCTTCCAGTAATTATTTCGTCTATTTTCCTTTTTTGGCTTTCAACCAATTCACTATCACAGAAAACCCAGATACAGTTTTGATGGGCATTTAGTTTATTCCGCAGATAGTTCACTTCCATCTCTATGGGACCTCCCGGTCTGGATAAGGATTCTCCTTTTTCGTCCCGTAAACGATTTAGTGATAGCCATTCTCCTTCAGGATTAATATCTTTTCCATACTTACGGGGCATTCTGAACAGTAACTGTTCAGGCTTAATCTCGTTTGAAAGGTGGCTTAATATTTCACTTTGAAGCGCTAAAACCCGCTCGACACTATTAATTCTCGTATTCGTGCCAGGATATTTTCCCAGTAATGAATATGGCTCCTGGAATTTTATCTTGAATAAGACATGTTTTACCTCGGGGCGGTTTGATGTTCCTAAATTCCTTAAGAGTTCTTCATCCGTCCAGAAAACAATTTCTTTCTTCTGCCGTTCGTATTCAGTAGAGTTGATACTTTTTAATTCTTCAAAATACTCAGAAACGCAATAATTCAGCATGGCTTCGTACGCTAGTGCTTAGTCAAGTTTCAATTGTCGGATAAAGTCTCTTCAATTTAATTCTTGCCTTATCATTTGTAAATTGCCATTTAACTTTAGCGTTTCGATTATTACGATGGATTTGCCATGCCTTTATTTGCCTGTTAATTTCATCAATATTATCGATTCTTCTGCTTAGACATTGCGAATGCAAGACTTTCAGTTCGATTTCTGCCATATTGAGCCAACTACCGTGCTTTGGAGTATATACAAACTCAAAGCGATCCCATATTCTTTTAGCTTCCTCAGGTTTAAAAGTCTCATAAAGTGAAGAAGGGGAGTGCGTGTTCAGGTTATCCATAACCAGTGTTATTTTATTGGCATCTTTATAATAGACATCAGAAATATTTTTAATAAACCTTGCCCAATCTTTTTTAGTTCTCTTCTCGGTGATTTCAACAAACCGTTTTCCTAATAGTGGTTCACAGGCCATAAAGATATCGCAAACGCCGCAACGTTCGTATTCAGAGTCATGCTTGGCCACCTGCCCTTTTTGCATTTTTATTGGTACCCGAGTTTCCTTTATCATTTGCTTTGGCGATTCATCCATACATACTACGGGATTGGAAGCCGAATAAGGCTGTTTATACACATCTAAAACCTGTTCCATATTTGCGACAAACTGGGCATTTTTATCCGGTGGTATAACCCACATTTTTTCTTGCCAGGGCTTTAATTCGTTTTTTTTAATACCTGGCGAACCGTCTCATGTGATATGGATTCAACATATTCAAGCCTTACCATCTCCCCACTAAGCAGCCTCAAAGTCCATCTTGAAAAGCCTTCTGGGGGCTCGCTGCAACTCATTGCAATTAAATGTGCTTCGGCATCTCCATCTATCTTTTTTTCATATACCCGATCTGAGGTTTTTCCATTTAATGCCGCCTCCAATCCTTCATCTATAAATCGTTTTTTCACTCTTTCCACCTTTCGTACACTTATATTCAGTGTTTTGGCTATTTCTTGACTTGTGGGTTTATTTTCAATAGGACAGGAAGTTTCATTACAGTTAAGTAATATTAAAGCATTAATCACTTTTTGGGATGAATGCTTGCCTTTTTGGGTAATTTTTTTTAATTCTTCAATTTCTTGCTCAATGAGAGTTACTTTGTAATAAACACGCATAATGCACCTCCGTGGTTTTTTATTTAATTATACCACAGCATTATGCACTTATGAAAATAAAATGTTTTAAAAATGAATATTTTAGATAAAAGATGCGACAGCGGAGACTTGACTAAGCACTAGGTTCTCTTCGTTTTCAAAATTGTATGTCCTGATATTGTCCTGGCTTTGAAGTAAAGAAAGAGCATGACTAACGCCGTCTCCCTTTAACTCTATCCCATCTTTTGTGAGAATCACATCATCAAGAAAACTGCTTACATTGAAGCGCGCTAAATTGGTACCCATAAAGAATGAGTCACGTCTATAATGGTCAAATCGATCTAAATCCAAAAGACCGCTGGTAAATTCGGCCAACATTTCTATTTCTTTGAGATCAAATTTTCTATTTGTTATATAATTATGATCTTTGCAAATTAAAAAAGAGATTACTTCTTTATCTATAGGACCTTTTAATTCACTGTTTAATTCATCAATGATACATGATAAACGCTTGCGTTCCCTTAATCCATACTCAGTCCGAAGATATTCCTGGAAAGCCTCGGAATATTTTCCTCCAATAATATAGTCTACTGCTATTTCCTCATGTGATTCCAATTTAAATGGAAGTAAGTGGTTATTCTCCAGCACATGGCTGAAAGGGAAATGCCCGACATCATGGAGAAGTAGTCCGAGGAGAAATTCTTCTTTAAGACCATGCGATTCAACCCAGTTCCCCAACGATTCATATTTGATTTGAGCTCCAGAAGTTTTAACCCACGACCTGTTAAGGGCCTCAAGACCAAGATGGTATGTCCCAAGGGAGTGGGCAAACCGGGTATGGGTCGATGAGGGAAATACCAGGAAAGCAAGGCCGGACTGCCGCAGGAAATTCAATCTCGACATTTCTGCTGATTTTAGCATCTTGGCGATAATATTCTCAATCAGTTGTTCGTTCTGAGCGCCCATTGCAGATGACCAAAATTTTCTACCACCACCCCAATCCTTTTCATAAGGCTTTATCGTTATTATCTCATAAATAGGATCATAGTACTTTATTGTTTTTGTTGGATCTTTCATTTTTTGCTCACAATTATATCTGCAATTTTTTTATAACTTTTACTCAATTCATGCTCCGGATTTGACAGGCTGTATAAGTTTTCATCCAAAATAAGCTCCGGAACCAACCCAAGCATTACCTCTCCTTTTGCGCCCAATTTCTCTTCCACCTCCGCAATTTTCGCTTCCGCCCCTTTAATCTTCGGGACGTTAGAAAAAATCAAATGGAATTTCGCTCCATTAATCTTGAATCCCTTAATGGCTTTTTCAACTCCGCTAACATTTTGTCTATCCAGTCTAAGGCAAATGAACGTTGCGTCTGCGAAATTGGCGGCAAGGCCCGATGTCACTGAGAAGCCGGTTCTCGTATCGATAAGCAAATAATCTAGCATGTAAACCTGGATGAAATTATCAAAAATCGCATTTAAAAAAATAAAGGTGTCGTCGTCAAACTTAATATTATCAAGTTCAGGAGAATTGATAGTAGGTAGAATATACAACCTCCCACGCAATGGCGGATTACTAACCAATCCTGTCACTTCATGAACAGCCTTACTAAGAATTCCAATCACTCGATGAATAATCAAATCCGTAAGAGAAGGCCGTTTTTCGATAAACTCAGGATCAAGCTTGAACAGAAGAGGAACTCCAGGGGCTTCCCAGTCAAGATCGATGATACCAACGTTTTTTCCCATACGCATTAACTCAACCGCTGTGTTGCACAACGTTAAAGTTCTACCCGTTCCACCTTTATACGACCAAAACGCTATTTTTTTCATTTATTCTCCTCTTTTAAGTCTCCGCCAAGCTTTGATATTTCGCGGAGGAAGATTTGCTGAATTTGAGAGCTTGCAAGGGTTTTTTTTAAAGCTTCCAACATTTGCTGTTCGCTTAATTCGTACTTGACAGGCTCTCCATATTTCGAAAAATATAGAAGCCCTTCTATCGCACGCGCCGTTAAGCATATTAAAAAACGTCCTTGATCCCAGAGCAAGGTGTTTGGGTCTATTTGGTTGACTAAGGACCGGTACCACAAAGCAAGAATTTCGAAGAACCGCTTATCAATTACAGATTCATCCCGGAAGATATCCCTACCTTTACAGAGTACTGTAAGAATATTGCCAGAACCCGACCTGTCATCGTAGATAATCGGCTTCGGATATCCTTTTAGGGGCACATCGATGTAATTAAGCCAGGATAACTCCTCTTCCCCCCGATTCACTTTCTCTACAAACCTGGTGAACACATCCAGAACAACCTTTTTTTGCCTTTCTTCAAGATAGTTATAGGATTCAAACAGTCCATTCAATCCATAAAAAGTATTGTTTATCTCTCCCTTTGTTTTTCCTTCATCGCCAAATATCGTATTGTCGTCGACGCGGGCCAGCAACCAACGGCATGCATCTTTAATTACTCCGATTGTTTTTTCATCTTCCCCTATTGAGAAAGGTTCTTTTTGACCTACGCAATATACCAAAGACCTCACAGCCTCCTGGGTAAAATACACATTGCAATAACTTGTTTTTTTGATAGCATGCAACTCCGTACCTGCCCACCTTATGCCCTGTTTGTCACTGAATGCGTTTTTGAGAATAAACTCATAGGCTTTGTTCGCAGTCATCGATACTTTTGACAATAGTTCGGTCCATTTAGTATCCGACTTTAACAAAGTCTTATTGATATACTCCCCAACCATAAGCATGAGTCTCAACGCCAGAGCCGCTGCGTCTACAAATTCAGCTTCTTCGCGAACATATAAATATGGACTCGGAGAAAAACCGTCCTTGTCGATTGTTTCAATAACGCGATTTAAATCTTCGAGCAAAAGCTCTTCCTTAACAATCAACCGTGAAAACTCCACAGGGAAAAAACGGTTAGCCAGGAAGAAAGGTTCTAAACCCTCCATTGTTTTAAAAACACAGGATTGGTCTTCTTCTTCTTGCTCGGAATCAGACCACTCCTCAGTTTGTTCCCGTACAGACGACAGTCTTTCTAATCTGTCTTTAACTAAGGCTAAAGACTCATGCTTTTCTTGCTCTTTTTTTTTCATGTTCTTTTCCCCTATAAAGCGATATCTCTTTCTTGTCCATGAAATATTTATCTGGCATTTTTCCTATTTTTTTTTGCATCTTTACCATTTCCATTTTTCATGACGACTTTAATCTTCCCATCCGTCTCGTTCTTGATTATTTTTAGTTCCCGTTTCCCCTTACGAATACGTTTTTTTTCAATTCGCTTTTTGATCATGGCATTTTACTCCATTGATCTGTAATTAAAAAAAGGCGCGAAATGAACTATCCCCCTTGAAGGGTAACCTCTAACTTCTGCCTTTTTTGACCGGGCCGACTCAGGTGTTTTTCCTTTAATCATTGTGGGATTCATTAGAAGATATATTTACCACACAAAAAAAAGAAAATCAAGATATTTCCGGAAAAAAGAAAATTACTTATTTGAAGGAAGGCCCTGGGAACACCGGGAAAGATTAAGATACTTTAAAAAGGGGCTGCTGTGGCCCTTTGCTAGAAGATGCCGGAACCTCACCTACTTTCCCGCTCCCGACCCTACAAATACGGGGATGCTTAAAATCCGCGATTCGAAACAAATCCATTATGGTTCTTTCTCACTTTGAATGGGTTACTAACCCCCTGAGATATTAATTGAATCCTCTAAGCGCCGGGAGCACTTCTTTTTTCTATCATTTTTCTTTTCCTACATTGCTCAGAGCCTCTTCAACCTGTTTTTTTAACTCATCCTTTGATGGCAAAAGAAAAAGCATCTCCCTTTTCTGAATATATCGATCTAACAGACACTGTCTGTTGAATATCAGGATAGGCCTGATAGAATTCTCTGAACTTCCGCAGATTTGTCGGTGAAGTGCCTTTTACGGTGAGCTCTTTGGAAAGCTCGTCGATTAAATAACTACCATACTTCGCACGGTCTTCACCCCGCTGTTCATACTCTACAATATACCAGCCAAATAGCCAGTTCCGGACAACCAGTGCAATATCCACCGAGTGGGTAGCTTTTGCTTGAAGCTCCTTATGAGTCTCCTGAAAAAGAGAAATTAATTGTTCAAACTTCAAAACGTTCCTCCATAAATTCTCATATTTCCCCTCCCAATTCGCATTTAGTTACTTCTTGAATTGCCCCTTTTGTTGATGGTATTGCTGCCACAAAATTCGCAATTCATATATCCGCCCTTAATCCATCTCATTGTCTGTAGACCGATCGATGATCTTTTGCTGAATTACTGTCATCAAGCTTCCGCCCTTTGGGCCTAACCTCACCACTTTTCGCCTTGCCAACCTGCTTGTCCTCCTTATAAACATCTCTGGTTCCACCGGAAGAATATAACATACCACACCCTGGGAAAGAAAGTCAACCCCTTTTCAACAAAATTAATGTTTTTTTTCTTCGCGTCCATTCGCGTCCTTAGCGGCTTAAAAAAACATACCCTCGAATGAAACAATCCGTATTTATTCCCATTTTCCGTATATAGTACCTAACACAAACCTGGAGGTGTTGGGATATGAAAACCGACAAAAAGAAAGTAATTATGTTTTCAGCGGCATTACTATTGATTTTAGGAATTGCAGCCGTATTGCTTTATACCCAGTCCCAATCGCGCCGGGGAGAGGAAAAGATCAAAGGCGTGGTGATCGACAAGGACGGGAAACCGATTGAGGCCGCCATCGTGGCGGCCGAATTTAAAGGGTACTATCGAACGAGAATGGGAACCCGGGAAATGGAATTCGAACCGGTTTCAGGGGCCGATGCGCATATTAAATTCGAACTCAAAACCGATAAAAAAGGCGAGTTCCGGTTTATCAACCTGGGATATGGACAGTGGCAGGTTGCCGCCGCTTATGGCGACCTGGAACCGGCGATGGAAATCGTTATTCTCCACAGCAGCATTCATCCCCGAACCATAACCCTGAAACTGTTAGAAAAAGTAATGACGCCTACGACGCCACCCCCGGGTGCAACTTTTTCCAGCGGCGACCTGCCCACAGAACTGGACGAAGAAACAAAAAAAATCCTGAAGGACCCTAAAAAACTGTTCGCATTAGGGGAACAACTTCTTTTAGACGATGAATTGGAAAATGCGATCCGGTGTTTCTCCCTGTCAGCCCAACTGAAACCCGACTGGAGCGCCCCTTACCTGAAACTGGGATATACTTACTTCAACCTGGGGGAGACGAAAAAGGCCCTGGAATATTTCCGGAAATTCCTGGAACTGGACCCCAAATCGCCGGATGCACCCGCGGCTAAAGAAATAGTAGAGATATTTACGGAAGAAAAGTAACTTATCCTCTTAATTAAACAGTGTTTTCCCGAAAAAGTGTCTCATCCAGAAATCCAGGTCCGCTTTCCGGGAAGCAATTCTTTTTTTGCCCCGGTAGCCATGTCTTTGTTCCGGGTACAGCATGAATTCAAAGGTTTTACCGGCGTCCTGCAATTTGTCTATCAATTGGAGGGTCGATTGCATGTGGGCGTTATTATCCATGGTCCCGTGGGTAATACGCAGCATGCCCTTGTATTTATCAATGTATTTGAAGACGCAGGCGTTATCGTAACCTTCGGGATTATCCGCCGGGGTATCCATATATCTTTCGGTATAAACAGTATCGTAGAGTCGCCAATCATAGCCCCCAAAATTGGCAATGCCGTATTGGAAATAATCGGCGCCGTAAGTCAAGGCCATGGCCGTGACATACCCGCCGTAACTGCCCCCGGTAATGCCGATTTTTTCACTGTCTACATAAGGAAGTGTGCGCAGGTATTTGACCGCCTGGATATAATCATGCATCTCCCATTTGCCAAAATTGCGGTACATCAAATCCATGCCTTTTTTCCCGAAATGACCGGAACCCCGGTGATCAACATACATCACGATGATACCCTGTTGGGCCAGGAAATGGTCCCGGAACCCTATGAACCGGTCGATAACAACCGGCGCCCCTGGTCCTCCATAAACGTTAAGAACCACGGGGTATTTTTTTGCTTTATCAAAACCCGGCGGCAGGAACCGGAGTGCGGGTAGGGAGAAACCGTCTTCGGTAGCGATGCGAAAGAGTTCAACTTTGGCCAGGGCATATTCCTGTAATTTCGGCGAAACGCTGTCTCCCAAAACACGGATCAATTCGCCGCCGGCGTCCCGCAATTCTAACCTATCGGGGGCAGCGACGGATGAATAGCGATCGATGAAATAGCTGCCGCCCGGGGATACGAGTCCCAGGTGCAGGCCCTTTAAATGAGTTAATTTTTTTATTTGCGCTCCCTGGAAATCGGTCTTATACAAATCCTGGCGTGTGGAGTCCTCTATGGCGGCGGTAAAATAAATGGCCTTTCTTTTCTCATCAACATGGCTGACAGCGGTAACAGGCCATTCCCCGGAAGTGACCTGTCTTTCTCTCCCGTCCCTGTGGATATAGTAGAGATGATGCCACCCGCCGCGGGAACTCCTGGTGATAAAATCCCCGTTTTTTAACAGGTAAAAATCATTGACCTTGATAATACCGTAATCTTTTTGTTCCAGGAAATCCACCCATGTCTTTTGCGTTTCCCGGTAAGCGGTTTCAATAGAATCCTGGGGCAAGTTACAGCGCAGGATTTTCAAAAGGTTTTGGTCCCGGTTCAGCCATTGAAAATAGATTTCAGTGCTGTCGGCGGTCCACTGTGGGAAGGCGAGGTAGTGGTCCGATTCATCGTTAAGGGGAATCCAGCGGATGGTATTGTCGGTCACATGGGCGATCCCCAGTTTCACTTCCGGGTTGGGATACCCGACTTTGGGAAAGTGGGTTTGTTCGAGGTTCCCGTAAATTCCTTTGGCGGAGACAATGGAAAAAAGAGGAACTTCGGCCTGGTCAAAGCGCATGAAAAGGATTTTGTCGCTGTCCGGGCTCCACCAAAAGGCTTTATAATCGCTTTCGTGGCCCAGGATCTCTTCGTAATAGGCCCATGAAGAAAAAGGGGACAGCCAAATTTTTCATATTAAAAGATTTTTTAAGAAAGATACTCGGTGTCCGGCATTCGGGACAAAAAAGATGAAACTTGACATGAATGATCAAGTTAAGTATACTTTAACTATGTTTAACAGTATTTCTGAGTTGCTCGATAAGATTCACCTTGGTGAAGACAGCTATTTTGAGTTGAAAGAAGTGCGGTTTGCCGGAGAAAAAGTATCGGGACCGGGTCGGGACGATTTTGCCGATGAACTGGCCGCTTTCGCCAACAGCCATGGCGGTGTCTGTGTGCTGGGAGTGGGCGACAAAACACGAGAGATACTAGGCCTTCCAATAAAACGGCTTGATGCGGTTGAATCTTTTGTGCGCGAGATATGCTTTAATTCCATCAAACCTCCACTTGCGCCAACGATTGAACGGCTTCTCCTTCCTTCCACCACCGGTGAGCAGTTGCCGGTCATCAAGGTCGATATCTCACGCAGTCTTTTTGTCCATCAAAGTCCTGGGGGATACTTCCATCGTGTCGGAAGCTCAAAGCGGCAAATGCCTCCCGATTACCTGGCCCGGCTTTTTCAACAGCGCAGCCAGGCGCGGCTTATCCGCTTCGATGAGCAGGTTGTACCGCAAGCAAATCTTGGTGATCTGAAAGAAAGCCTCTGGCGGCGATTTGCCACCCAGCGTACACTGGACTCGAATGAAGACACGCTAATTAAGCTCGGTATGGCGCGTCAAGACGAGGACGGCGTCATCCGGCCAACGGTATCCGGTATCCTGATGGGGACGGAAGACCCACGACGCTGGCTTCCGAATGCATTTATCCAGGCGGTTGCCTATCGGGGCGTCGAAATCCGTACAGATAATAATTTCAACTACCAGCTCGACGCCGACGACCTGTCGGGACCGTTGGATACCCAGGTTATAGCGGCATGTACATTCGTTCGCAAGAATATGCGTATCGGCGCACGTAAAACACAAGGAAGGATGGATATTCCACAGTACGACATGATCGCTGTTTTCGAGGCATTGGTAAACGCCGCGGCCCATCGGGATTATTCCATCTATGGATCGAAGATCAGGTTAAGAATGTTTGACGACCGGCTGGAACTCTATTCCCCGGGTACTATTCCAAATACGATGACAGTCGATAGTCTGCCTTACCGGCAATCCGCGCGAAACGAAACAATTACCAGCCTCCTGGCGCGCTGCCCGGTCCCTGCGCGGGATAACTTATCATTGAGTCATCGTACATACATGATGGACAAGCGCGGCGAAGGCGTCCCGATCATTTTACAGCGCAGCCGGGAACTAAGCGGACATAACCCGGAATACAAACTGATCGATGACGCGGATCTCCTGCTAACGATATATGCGGCAGGGTCCGATAAGAAAATAAAAAAGGGAAGAAAATAAAAACGAAAAATGGGGCGAAAAAAGGGGCAGACAAAAAAATACCCTTGCTGGGCATCAATAAAATGACCTACATGAAGAACGAAAACGGTACGCATTTCCCCAGTGCAAGCACTCTTTATAATTTGGCTTCCCAATATAATGTTTCCAGCGATTGGATTTTATGCGGCCGGGGCGCGATGTTCTACGGACAGAAAGAGGAGGAAGCAAAGAATCTGCAAGCGACTAAAAGCGCCGATATGTTCACCCGGCAGATCGATGAAATGGCGGCCCTTATGAAAAATATCCCCCTGGTATACCACTCGGTAGTGAGTTATTTCCTGCGCTTTAAAGTTGATAACGAGGCATACCTGGACAGGGAAATGGCCCGGCTAAAAGAAACATCGGAAGAAAAATAAATAGACAAAACAAAATCCGTCGCCTGTACCGGCAAAATTATTTTTGTAAGGGAAAAAGCACGGCATCGATTGAAATAGAAGGTTTTTTATATTATAATCCAAATGAGCAACAAAATTGTTGCGCAACAATTTTGTTGCTCATAATGCATATTGTAAAGGAGGTGTTTGATGACTAATATTGTTGTAGGAAGCGTGCCGCGGGGGGAGGATTATTTCGGACAGGAGTTGCTCATTGAAAGCATCTGGGAGAAGCTCGCGACCGATAATATCCTGCTGGCTGCCCCAAGACGGTTCGGCAAAAGTGGCGCCATGTATCGATTGTTAGATGACCCCCACCCCGGGTTCATACCGGTTTATGTGAACCTTGAAGATATTGAGACGGCCGGGGATTTTATGGTTGAATTGATTTCGAAGATATATCAGAAGCACCAGTTAAAACGCATCGTCAAAAAAGTATTTGACCGCAGCAAAAAAATTGCCTCATTTTTTCGCGACCTAACGGAAGAAATCGATATCGGCGGGTTTAAAGTCAAAATCCGTGAAAATACGGATGTATCGACGCATTGGAAAATGTACGGCGACCGTATCATGCACTTCCTGGCCGGTGAAAAACCCGCCCTACTTCTCATCCTGGATGAATTCGCCGTGATGATCGATCTCATTTACAGGAAAAACCCGGAAGAAGCGGAACAATTACTCCGTTGGTTCCGCTCCGCCCGCCTGGCCCCGGAAACGCATACAAGGTTCGTGGTCGGCGGGTCCATTCACCTGGTCCCCATGCTCGATTCAATGAAAATGGTGGATACGGTCAATGATTTATTTATTCAAAAAATAAAGCCTTTTACGGTTGAAACCGCGAAATCGTATCTAAAAGCGATTTTCGATTCCCACAATATGACGCTGACGGATGAGGTCAGGGACGCGATCCTGGAATTAGTGGGAGAACCCATCCCTTATTTACTGGCCGTTCTTGTTACCGCGATATTCGACTGCCTGCGGGCCACGGGGGCGGAACTAAAACCTGATTTGGTGGAAACGGTTTTCGAGGAGGACTTACTGGGGGGAGCTGCGTCTGCTACCTTTAGCCATTACCGGTCCCGCATCGATAAATACTACCCCGACTGGGAAGGGCAGGCAGCCAAAGCAATCCTGGGTTTATTGTCCCGCGCCGAAAACGACGTGGATCGGCAAACATTGTACCAGGTCTGCCTGAAAACATCCAATATACAACACTCCGACCTTTTCGAGGAAAAATTCATGAATCTTATGAATAACCTGGACAACGATTTCTATGTTTCATGCAAAGATGAACGGTATTCATTTTTCAGCCGCGTACTCAAATTGTGGTGGAAAACAAGGTATGGGTTTCATAGGGAATAAAGGGTAAAAATGACGAAACGGATTCATCATTATAGGCCGCAGCGCACTTCGCCGGAAAGCCTGGAAGCTATTTTCGTCGCCAGGGAACATTTGCTGCAAGAGATCCTGGGACGCCTGGAGCAATGGCAGCCGAAAACGTCGCGTCAGCATTTCCTCCTGGTGGGCCCACGGGGGATCGGGAAAACCCATGTGCTGAGTCTTATCGACTATCGCATCTCAAAAACTCCTCATCTTGATAAAAAATGGTTTTCGCTGCTGTTCCCGGAGGAATCATACGGCGTCACGAAGATAGCGGACCTGCTGCTGGAGGCGCTGCGTATCCTGGTGGAGAAAACCGGGGATAACGAGGCCGCCGCTGTTTATAAGAAGGTGAAATATGAGGATAATGACGCCACGGTAACCGACCTCACCCTGGATGTGTTTCGGAAATTCCACCGGGACAGGGGGGTGGGATTTCTTTTTTTGATTGAGAATTTAAACCGTCTCCTGGAGCGGCAGATTAAAGCCAAAACCGAGGTCCACTTATTGAGGAAAATCCTGATTGAAGAAGATTGGCTGGTGACTGTCTGCACGTCTCCCACATACCTGGACGCAGTGATAAAAGAAGATGAACCCTTTTTCGAATTTTTCCAACTCCGCTTCCTGGCCGAGTTGTCACAGGAAGACCAGCTTGAAATGTTTCAAAAACTTGCCGATTATGATGACAATAAAGATTTCCAGGATTATTTACACAAATACCGTTCGCGTCTCCAGGCGCTTTATCATTTTACCGGCGGAAATCCCAGGCTCACGGTCATGCTGTATGACCTGGTTTCTCACCAGGCGATTACAGAGGTGCAAGATGAATTGGACCGTCTACTGGACAAGATAACGCCTTTTTACCAGGACCGGATGAAAGATATCGGCGAGCAAGAGGGGAAACTCATCGAGACAATGGCTTTATTGGGCGAAGGCTGCACGCCTAAGGAATTGGCCGCGGAAGCCAGGATGGAAGACAACATCGTACGAACGGTGCTGGGACGTCTTGAAAAAGCAGGGTATGTGAGAAGAGAAACGCGAGGACAAAAGAAAACGGTTTACATTATTCCCGAACGTTTGTTCAGGATATGGCACCAGATGAATCGTTCCAGGGAAGGGCGGGGCTTGATTCGCTATTTGTTGGAATTTTTTTCCACCTGGTACCAGACAAAGGAAGAGCGGGATGAGGTCTGGAATGAAATAATAAAAAAGATGCAAATGGGTGCGGATGGAGATGAAGAGATCGATGAAGACTTAAATGAATATAAGAGTTATATCATAGAAATCTCCCAAGAATTGGATGAGCGGTTTGAAAGGGAATTTGACCAATTGCGCAAATTAACGCTTCCCAGAGGAACTGAAGCCGTTGAAAAAGAATTGGAAAGACTTGATTCTTTATATGGAACAGACGGCAGCTATTATATTTATAAAGGTAATTTTTATTCAAAAGACCTTGGCCTAAATGGATTCGCACTCCATGCATATCAAAAAGCCACAGAACTAAGACCCGACGATGTCATCCCACTCTATAGCCAGGCGTTGATTCTTGAAATTCTGCATAGAAGGGAAGAAGCGGATGCGCTCTTTTTAAAAGTTGCAATGATCATTGCAGACCGGCCCGGTCGTATCAATTCATTCGAAACGCTTAATGTTCTTTTGAATTTTTTGCGTGATGCCCAAGACAACTACACTGTCAGGATTGCTGCCCATATTCTTGGGAGATTTGCAAATGCTAAAATTGCAGATGAAATCATCACAATTTTAAAGCATTCCAGGGAAGATTGGCGACGGCAGTTTTGTATAACTACCCTTGGATTTCTTAACGCCCCTAGAGTTGCTGCTCTGCTTTTAAGCTACTTAAGCGATGAAGCCGATAATGTCCGGGGAAGTGCAGCAACGGCCCTGGGAAGAATCGGCTCTGAAAAAGCGGTGGGACCTTTAATTCATACGTTAAGTGATAAAGCCAACGATGTCCGGGGAAGTGCGGCAACCGCCCTGGGAAGAGTCTGCTCTGAAAAAGCGGTAGAACCTTTAATAAAGGCGTTAAGTGATAAAGCCAACGAAGTTCGAGGAAGTGCGGCAACCGCCCTGGGAAGAATCGGCTCCAAAAAAGCGGTGGAACCTTTAATCGATGCGTTAAGTGATAAAGCCAACAATGTCCGGGGAAGTGCGGCAACAGCCCTGGGAAGAATCGGTTCTGAAAAAGCAGTGGATCCTTTGATCAAGGTGTTAAACGATAAGGCCAACGATGTACGCAGCAGTGCAAGGATCGCATTGGTACACATTGCGGCGGAAGGAGCGATCTCTCAACTGGATAAAGTGATCAATAAAATATTTGAACATTTAAATGATGTGGAACAGGAATATCTTCCTTCTGTAACAAGGAATATATTCAGGGCCGCCTTTCGCTCTGCGGAATTGAAAATCATCGGCGCGGCATTGGAGAGTGCAAAGAAATACCTGGACCTGGATGAACTCCTTTATCTTCCCTATGAAATCGCTTTTGAGTATATAAAGTCGAATGCCAACCCCGCGATTCTCGATCGCCAACACCCTGAGATGCGCGACGCAGTTCAACTGCTAATAGACCTTTATCAAAACGGAAAGACAAAACTTCAACCATCCACATGACTCCAAACACGAGCACCTGAAACCTTTTTAAAATGGGCATCATAAGTAATTATTACAGCACCGATTTCAACCCCATGCGCCGCTATCCATACATCGTTTATTGGTAAAGGCGTACCTGCTCTTTTTAATGCATCTTTTATCCCACCAAAAATCTCCGATGTCTCTACAGTTGCCTCAAGAACAGATACCGTCGACTTTTCAAGAAAAGATCTAAGAATTTGTATATTCTGTTTCTCCTTATTTCCTCCCTTGAAACCGGCAAAAACTCACCCAATACAAAAACGGACATGTATACGATCTCTGCCGCTGCAATGACATCCAGAACTTTTTTGTCCCCTGATAGGTACCGGGTGTAAGCATTCGTATCCAATAAAATTTCGTTCATCTCCAGTCACCGGGATCAACTTGCTTAAATTCACTCCCCGTTTTGTTAAATTCCCTTAGATCATCATCAGACCAAACTCCGAAAAACTCCATGAAATCCTCCTGACGCCCCCTTTTTATCCCTTGAGTTATGCCCAATGATTTTTCAAGTAATTTTTTTATTGTTTTATTCAAGCTGAGTCTCTGACTTTTCGCTCTTTCTCTAATCTGCTTATCCAGCATGTCGTCCAGGCCATAAATTGTAATCGATTTCACCGCGGACCTCCTTGAGAACGGTTTTTCTTATTCATTCATGTTATTATTATATATGTTTTTTTATTTAATTCAAGTCCGTACTTGTACCAAATCCGTGATGAAATCCTTCTTATTTCGTGTAAGAATCAAGGCGATTTTTTCTTTACTCTTCGCTTAATCTCATCTCTCTAATGTCTTTCATTGTTAAATCCGGCGGAACCCCGGTATCTTTTAGAATGCCGCTGCATTTTCGCAGGAATGATTTTACATTTTTCACCCGCGCCGCTATATTAACTTCGGGCATAAAAATATATCCTTACTCCACCCTCGCCAATGGCCCTTTAAAATTGCATATAATTGCATCAAATTTACTTGAGACAGCGACAGCTAGAACCTATCCGAAAACTCATGGATGCTTTGAAATTTAAAATTGTAGTGTGTCGCGAACAGGCACTGCCTGTTCCCTACCGAATTGCACCCTTTAACCACGTTTAAAGCCGGTATAATTCTTGAAATAGGTTTTGATATTCTCCTTGTCGGCAAGGTAGATAGGTATATTCATAATGGTAATTCCGTCACCCACAGAAACTTTTTCCAGTGGAGCAGCCGATACCACTACCCCAAAATTCCCTCCCGTTAATTTCAAATAATGAACTAGATTCCTATATTGCTTACTCTTCAACGATAACGCTGCCTTACATTCGATGGGAATCATTACTCCAAATTCAGGGACATCCAATACAAAATCGACTTCAATATCCGAATTATTTCCCTTTTTCCACGTCCCTACCGCATACCGCGCCGCTTCTCCTTTCACCAGGTTCAATAAAACCGCATTTTCAAAAAGACCGCCCAGGGGAATCCGAAGCGCCGGATCAATGGTTTCAAGAATAGAAACCGACGGCACAGCTACGGAACGTTTCCGGTTAACTACCCCAATGTCATGTAAATACCGCTTCGGCAGAAAATTCGATCTCTGGGGATCAAATGAACACTGCTCTACTTCAAGAATAATATGCCACCCTTTCAGTGCTTCAATGATTTTTTTAGCCTGGTACTTGGTGGTATCGAAATGGGTCAGTTTGGAAGGACTCCCGATAAAATTGGCCACGGCCTGGACAACATGCCGAAAAAGCTCAGGCTGCTGCGCTTCCCTTCTGCGAAAATCTTCCTCGAGCCCGGCCATAATTTCATCGATAATATCATAATACGGCTTCCCGTTTTGATAAGCAATGACGGCTTCGGGATATCCCCCTACCAGCATATATCGATCGAATAAGTCAAGCATCATCTTATGCCTGGATGGGGCCACCTGGTCCGGCGCGGAACGGAGAAAATCCGCCAATTCCTCTCCTTTCACATATTGGATAAATTCAGAAAAATTAAAAGTGAATACGGTTATACTACGGGTTCTGCCTACCGGGATACGGGTATCTTCGGAAAAAAAACGGTTCATGGAAGAACCGGTTAATATCACCTGGATTTCAGGCCAATCCTCTTTAAATGATTTGACATAATTTGCCAGATTCTTACTTTCCTGGGCTTCATCGAAGAAAAGAATCGAATTCTTCGCCAATCCATATTGGTCATACATCAATGTTTTGAAATCGGAAAAATCCCCTGTTTCATCGATCTGCCGACGCAGTTTAAAGTCCTTTTCAAGATCAAAGCTAAGATAGGGTAAAGGTTGAGATTGCAGGACATGATTGACCATATACGATTTTCCCACCTGCCTGGCGCCCTCGACGATGATCACATTGTTCCGGGATTTATCCGCCAACAAGGCATACAGTTTATTCTCAATTTGCCGTTTCATGAAATAGATTTACCATTTCCTGCCTTTTTTGTCAAATCGATTTTACAAAAAAGCCAGTTTTTGGTAAATCGGGTGCCCACGAAATACAGAGAAAACACAGAAACCCGAACCTGCCCCCTAATCCCCGTTTATCATCCTGTTCATCCTTTCATCCCGCAAATCCCGGTTCAGACATAATCCGTCCCGCGATTTTTTTTATATTGAAATAATGCGCCATTTTTTATACAATTAAACCGTGCCTGAATGGCATTAAAGGAGAAAGATAATGAAAAAATTCTTCAAGACTCGAAACGTTTTTCTAATAATGACTTTTCTAATATTTACTTTTGCCGCTCTTCCCGCTTATTCCCTGGGCAGCGACGAAAACCTGGCGTCCAATGTGGACGGCAAAATCCAGGTGATTATCCTCCATAACGGAAACGGCAGCAGCGACGGCTTCTGGTTCGACCAGACGGTGGTCTTCCGCCAACTGCTGGAAAAAATGGATAAAGACGTGGGCTTCGTGATCCTCCTGGGCGACGACAGCAGCGGCGACTCTGTCAAAGAAATTCTGAAACCTTATGATACGCAAAAACTCCCGGACGGGTCCGCCCGCGTAAAATACCTCACCGTGGCGACCAAAACCGGCGAGTTCTATCCATGGGCGCGGGATCCCTATGTGATCCTGACCGGGAAAGACAACCGGTTGATTTTCCTGGATAACGGTTACGGGACCCCATTCCCCATCGTCACTTTTAATGAAATCTTCGAGAACGCGGAAACCCGGGCCAGTACTCTCCACCGCGGCGGCGGAAATATACGCTCTACCGATGAGGAAATATTCATCGGCATGGATACGCTGCTGGGGATACGTCTCTTCCAGAGATACGGCGGCCACAATACTTCCGGTGAAACGATCTACTCCCTGGCCAGGGATATTAAAAAGGAAGGGGTCCCCCTATTTAAACAAAAATTCCGGGCCTATGCGGATTTCATCCACAATGTCCTGGCCCCGGGTAAAAAAATGATCATCCCCGGGCTGGAAACTTTTTTTGCCAAAATGGAAAAAGGGGAATTTAATTTCGACAAAAAAGTCGTCAGGCACACCGGCGCCCAGGCGGCGTATCATACGGATGTCTACCTGGGCATGGGCCCAATGGATGGAAACGGAAAACGCATCCTTTTCGCCGCCGATACACGGTCCGCAGCCGAAATCGTATCCAAAATGCCCCCGCAAGAAAGACGAAAAATAGAACGAAATATCCCGGTTCTCCTGGCGGGCGAAGGTTTCGCGGCTGCCGGCGTCCCTATCACGCCCCAACAGATCGCCCAGCGCTTCCAATGGGAAAAATTTAAACTCCTGGACCTGTGCCTGGATAAAGCGAATAAAATGGCCGACGCCATGGATGACGCCGCCCGCGAACTGGAACAAGCGGGCTACCGCGTGGTCCGGGTCCCTTATCTTCCCAATGGCCTTTTCGATGGCGATAATCGTACTGACGGGGTGCAGGGCATATCTTACAACTATTCCAATGTTTTGGTGGAAGTCTATGGGGAGGTGAAAAAAGTTTATTGCCCGGAATTCGGTTTCAAGCAATTGGATGAGGCCGCTGCCGCCGCTTATGCCTCGGTTGGTTTCAAGGTTATTTTTATAAAGGGCCTTTTAACCAATGCCCTGACGGCGGAAGAAGCCGGGGCCGGGCTTGATTGCCTCACTTCGGAAATCCGTTTCCCGGTCCGATGGAAAAAATAAATTTATTTTAAAACGAATTTGACTTTACCTTCATAATTTACTATAACTAATGCGTTTTAAAAATGAGATCAACTTAGGTATAGAAGGAGGTAAATTATGAAAAAGGTAATTTTGCTTGCTGTATGTATGATAGTCGCATTTTCCCTGGTTTACGCCGGGAGTTTCCAGTATGTGGGCGTCAATAAATGTAAGATGTGTCATAAGGGTGAGAAGAAAGGCATGGTTTTCGAGAAATGGGAAAAAAGCTCGCATGCCAAAGCGTTCGAAACCTTAAAATCAAAAGGCGAAGACAAAAACCCCAAATGCCTGGAATGCCATGTGACCGGTTTTAACGCCGGTGGGTACAAAGAAGGGGAAGCCAACGCCCTGGATTTTGTCAATGTGCAGTGTGAAGCCTGCCACGGTCCCGGTTCGGAATACAAGAATATGAGCGTCATGAAAGACAAAAAACTGGCAATAGAAAAAGGCCTGGTCATGCCCACCGAAGCGGTATGCAAAAAATGCCACAACGAAAAAAGCCCCACGTTTAAAGGGTTTAATTTCAAAGAATGCTCTGCCAAAATCGATCACACCATCAAGAAGTAATTGGAAAATGAGATCGCGACGAGCAAACACGACTCTCTCCTTTGCGTTAACATTGACCCTGCTGTTGGTGGTTTCATGCGGCAAAGGTGAGAAAGTACGAAAATACAAGGAAAAAGAGAAAGAGACGGCGCCGGCGTCGGGGGCAATGACAACCCCCGGCGCCGGGGCGGCGCACCCGCATTTCCAGTGGAAAACACCCGAAGGATGGAGCGAAGACAAAACCTCCTCCGGTTTCCGGCTGGCCGCCTTTACCATCGAATCCAAAAACAACAAAGCCAAAGCCCTCTGTACCATCGTCCCCTTGCAAGGGGAGGCCGGTGGGCTGAAAGCCAATGTCGAACGGTGGCTGGGACAGATCAGCGGGGAAACGGCGCCGCCCGCCGGGGCAGTGGATAAACTAATGCAGGCGCAGGAAAAATTCCTCGCCGGGGAAAAATTCCCGGCGGTGCTCATCGATTTCACCGCCGTAACCCCCAAAACCATGGATAACTCCATCCTGGTGGCGGTTATATCCATCAACGGCAATTCCATCTTCATTAAAATAACCGGCGAAAAATCACTGCTTAGCGAGAACAAAGATAAATTTAAAGCCCTCTGTCAATCTTTTACTTTGTAAGAGTGTAAAAGGATATAGGTATATAAAATGACGGCCATTACAAAGGAATTGAAACAAGCGGATAAAAATACCGTTTTAGAACTGCTTAAGGCAGTCGCATCGTTAAAACTAACCGTGGTCTGTTTGATCCTCCTGGCCGTGCTGGTGGTATGGGGCACGGTCTACCAGGCGGACCACGGGTTGTACCAGGCGCAGCAGAAATTCTTCCATTCCTGGTTTTTCCTGCTCTTCGGGTTTATACCCTTTCCCGGTACCGTGCTCATCATGTTTATTTTGTTTTTCAACCTGGTGGCCGTGTTGTTCTTCCGCATCGGCTTCAAGCTGGCTAAAATCGGGAACCTCATTACCCACCTGGGCCTTATCGTGCTGTTGGTGGGCGGCTTTTTCACCTTTTATTATTCCCAGGAATCGACGTTGACGCTGAAAGAAGGGGAAACGGGGAATATGTCTTCCTCCAACCACCTGTGGGAACTGGCGGTGTGGGAACAGAAGGCGAAAACCGGACAAAGCGATGTGGATGTTTACGCCGTGGATACTAAAGGTCTCCGGCCCGGGGACGCCATCCACCTGGAGGAACTGGGGCTGGCGCTGCACGTCAAAGAATACTACGGCAATTGTACGGCTTTTACGGGAAGCGAAAACGCGCCGATGACGACTGAAATTAGCAATGCATCGGGCATCCGGGAGTTGAAAGGAAAGCATCCTGGAAAAGAAATTGAGAATAATGTCGCCGGGGGTGTTTTCGACATTAGCGCCGCCCCCGGTCAAAGGCAAATGCTCCTGCTTTATGGGGACGACTCACAGCCCACTGGATTGACCGTAAATAACCGCGCGTTTCTTTTCTCTCTCAGGAAGAAAAAATTCCCGCTGCCTCTTTCCCTGACGCTGGTGGATTTCACAGTGAAATTTTACCCTAATTCCGAAATCGCCAAAAGTTACGAAAGCAAGGTGACCATTAAAGCCGAGGGGGGTGTGGAGCGTGATGTTGTGATATCCATGAACAAACCGCTGCGGTATGCGGACTTGACTTTCTTTCAATCTTCCTACTATACTGCGCCGGACGGTACGGAATATTCTATTTTGGCGGTGGTGAAAAATGTCGGCAGGTTGCTTCCTTATTTCTCCAGCATTATTATTTTCCTGGGGTTGGCGATTCATTTCCTGGTAATGTTGTTTAAGAAAAATAAAGAAAATAACAGCGAACTTATCAAAAGCTTTGGGAAGTCCAGAAACCTTTTCTCGAAAAGGTTTCTGGTTCTTTTATTTGTTTGTTTAAGCCTCTCTTTCGGTTCGTTACCGGGGTGGGCGCAGGTAAACTCCCTGGATGAACTGAGCCGCGTCGTCGTGTTGGAAAACGGCCGTAAAAAGCCATTGGATACCTATGCCCAGAACCTATTAAAACAATTTTCGGGCCAGGGCAAATTCGAGGGGCAACCCGCCATTCAGTGGTTGGCGCGGGTGCTTTTCAGTCCCGGCGACTCTTATGACGATAAAATATTCCTTATCACCAACCCCGAAGTGCTGGATTCCATGGGTGTGCCGCGGGAAGGGAAAGCCAGGGACAGGTACAGTTTCTCCCAATTAAGCGGCAGTCTGCCCAGGCTCCGGCAACTGGCCGTTAACGTCTCGAAAATCGCCGATAAAGACAGGTCCTTTATTGAAAACGAAATCATAACCCTTTACAGCAAAGTATACATTTATCGGCAGTTGCTGGAGAGTTTCCAGTTCCTTTTTCCCCACAGGGATTTCACCATCGCCGATGCGAAAATCCTGGAAACCCTGGGATTGCCTATAACCCAAAAAGAATCCAGTTTCCTTGACCTGGCCGAAAAGGTAGACAAAATACAGACCCTAATCGCCGCTTTTAAAGACAGGGACGAAAAGCAGTGGTCTGCCGGTGAAAAAGAAATATTTGCGGTTTCCCAACGAATGAATGAGTGGGCCGGGGAATACCGGCAGTTACCTTTAACCATTATCCCCGGCGCGGCGCAGGAGAAAGAGGCGGACGAAAAATGGCTGAGTCCCTGGGACCTGCTGACCTCCGCTTATATTCATAGCCATGCCCCCGGTAGGCAAATCCGTATGATGCAGGATTTCGTACTGGCTTACCATGAGAATAACCAGGGGCTGTTTGACGGCAGCCTAAAGACCTTTAACCAATCAGTCAGGGAACAGGCCGGGCCGCGGCTGAGGGAACGGGCCATAGCCCTCGAAGTATTTTACAACCGCCTGGACCCCTTTTATAAAGCCGAATTCTTTTATGGATTTTCAGTCATATTCCTCTTACTCTCCTTTATCGTATTAAAGAAATGGTTTTACCGGTTCGGGTTCACCCTGCTGGCGGGGGGCTTTTTACTTCATTTATGCGGGGTGTTGGCCCGGATGGTTATCATGAAGCGGCCCCCGGTGACCAATTTGTATGAGACCTTTATCTTTACCGGGTTGATAACCGCGCTCCTGGGATTGATACTGGAATTTTTCAAAAAACGAAACATCGGCATATTGACCGGCGGCCTGGCCGGCGTGGTCATGCTGCTGATCGCCGGGAAGTACGCCATGGAAGGCGATACCATGGGCATGTTGGTGGCCGTACTGGATTCCAATTTCTGGTTGGCTTTCCATGTCATCACCATTATCCTGGGGTACGCCGGCATTGTGCTTTCCGGTTTTATCGGCCACGTTTACCTGCTGCAAAAAATATCCCGGCCCGACAAAGCAGACCAGTTGAAAAACACTTTCCAGGCCGTTTACGCCATCCAGGCATTCGGAATTGTCTTCACCTTCCTGGGCACGGTATTGGGCGGAATCTGGGCCGATCAAAGCTGGGGCCGGTTCTGGGGCTGGGACCCCAAGGAAAACGGCGCTTTATTAATACTCCTGTGGTCCGCCATCCTGTTCCATGCCCGGCTGGCCGGCTGGATCAAGGAAATCGGCCTGGCCTTCGGGACCATTATCGGCGTCATTGCCGTTTCGCTGGCCTGGTTCGGCGTCAATTTACTGGGCGTGGGGCTTCACTCTTACGGCTTTACCTCGGGTGTGGCCAGGAGCCTCTTTATCTTTATCGCCGTCGAATTGGCATTCATGTGCGTAACAGGCTTTTTACTGCAAATAAAAATGCCCGCGAAACACGCGAAACACACGAAATAAGGAAAAAACAATGAATACGAAGCATAATAAGTTAATACCTTTGTGCCTTTGTGCCTTTGTGGCTATTTTCATGGCCGGGTTTATTTTTTATTTACCCACCGTGACCAATGCGGCAGTAACCAAAGAAGACTGCCTGGGCTGCCACTCGGATAAATCATTAACCCCGGAAACCGAACGGGGCAAAACCTTAAACCTGTTTGTACCGGCGGATGCGCTAAAGGGCAGCGTTCATGAGGACCTCACCTGCACGGACTGCCATAAAGGCGCCAATGAAAAAGTATTCGAGGAAATTCCCCACGGGACCACACCCCCAAAAATAAATTGCGGCGAATGTCATGACGATATTTACGCCGGGTTCATCAAAATGGATATCCATGGCCAGGGGTTTTCCGAAGGCAATCCCCGGGCCCCTTACTGTCACAATTGCCACGGCGGTCACAACATACTCCCGCTTTCAACGCCGGAAAGCGCCATGTCGAAATTGAACCAGGCCGATACCTGCGGCAAATGCCACAGCCAGGAAAAACTCAACCTGGAAGAAAATATCACCAAGCGGAATTTAATCACCCGCTACAAAGCCAGCGTCCACTATGAGGCCATCAAAGAGGGAAAAAACGGGGCCGTGTGCACCGATTGTCACAGTCATCACAATATATTATCGTCGGCGGCCGTCGGTTCCACGGTGGGGCGGACCGTTATCATGAACGTATGTCAAAAGTGTCACCCCAGCCAGGTAAAGACCTTCGAGGACGGCCCCCACGGGCGGAGCTTACAGCACGGCAACAACGATGTCCCCAACTGCACCACCTGTCACGGCGACCACGATATGGCTTCGCTTCGTTCGCGGGTTGGGGACGCCAAGCAGTGGGCCGCCACCCAGGTATGCATTTGGTGTCATAACAATGAACGAATGATGGCCCGGTACGGTCTGAACACCATACCGGTTCAAAGTTACATGAGCGATTTCCACGGCTTGACCCAGCGGGGGACCATGGGGGCCAGCGCCACCTGTTCCGACTGCCATGACGCCCACCATTCCCTGCCGTCCACCCATCCCTCGTCCCGGATGTATATTTCCAACCGCGGCGCCGCCTGCGGCAAGTGCCACGGGACCGTCTCCGACACCTTTGCCCAGAGTTTTACCCACCGGGCCGCCATGGGCGAACCGGGGGCGCCGGGCAAAATCGAAAACGTCGTCCGCGATATCTATATTATTCTAATCGTCTTATCCGTGGGAGGAATGCTCTTATATAATTTCCTGGTATGGTTATGGGCCGTTCGGAACAAATATAAAACCCAATCGGCCCAGGGACATATCACCCGCATGAACCGTTATGAACGCATCAGCCACATGATCCTATTTATTACCTTTACCATTTTAGTCATCACCGGTTTTGCCCTCAAGTTCCCCGAAGCCTTCTGGGCCAGGTGGCTATTTGCGTTGGGCATGAATGAAACCGTGCGCGGCTTTATCCACCGGTTCGCCGCCCTGGCAATGACCACCGATTTCATAATATTCGGGTTTTACATGATCTTTCGGAAGCGGGGTAGGGGCATGTTTTTTGAAGTGCTCCCCAGGAAACGCGACTTTACGGATTTCTTTAAAACCGTAAAATTCTATCTCGGCCCCACCGGCAACAAACAACAGCCAAAGTTTGAAATTTTCAATTTCGGCGAAAAGTTCGAATTTTGGGCCCTAATCTGGGGTACGATTATTATGGTTATATCCGGTTTGATTCTCTGGTTCCCCAAGGCGTTGCCGGCAGGTTGGCCGTCCTGGGTAATTTCGTTGGCCCGCACCATCCATTATTATGAAGCGCTGTTGGCCACGCTGGCCATTATCGTCTGGCATGGGTTCAATACCATATTCCACCCCGATGAATACCCCATGAGTACTTCCTGGCTCACCGGTTACATTAGCGAGGTCGAAGCCAAACACCGTTTCGAGGATAGAGCCGTAAGAAAAATGCGAATTTCCGGGAAAAAAGAAGAAAAATAAAAAGAATTTTTTTCTAATAAACCCCTTGGTGTACCTTGGCGCCTTGGTGGCTTGGTGGCTAATTTCATATCAGGCAAGATTGCCCGCCCCTAAAATTACCCGGAGCGTAAGGAATTTATTTCTTCTTTTGACAGGCCGGTCAGTTTTGAAATCAATTGGATACTTAATCCTTCTTCCAATGATTTTCTTGCCATTTCAAGGGCTTTATTTTTTTCCCCTTCAGTAATGCCTTCCGCTTTGCCTTCCGCTATACCTTCCGCTATACCTTTCGCTTTGCCTTCCTCCATACCTTCTTGTTTGGCGTATTCCAAATCAAATTTTATAGTCTGGGCAATGCTGGCTTCATAGTGCAATTGTTCAAGGTAATACTTATAAGCCCTTAATTCATCACCGCTTAAATAAATCTCTTTCAGTTTTTCCCGCGCTTCATCCAGCCCTTTGGCTTTGAATTCTTTCTTGATTTCACTGTTTTTCAAAAAGTATATCCACTCATCCAGGGGGTCGCGGGCGATATCATTAAATCCATTGACTTTGATTATATAATGATCCGGGAAAATCGCCGTTACGGTCTCCCGGGAAAACATTTTTTTCTGATTAGCCGACAATTGTAAAATATCTCTATTATGCAGCCCCAAAAAGGTTGTGGTTCCATGATAGACGTAATCGGCGCCCTGGCCCAGGTCAAAATACACGACGCTCACGGTAATCACTTTCTTTACTTCCGAATAAGTATCGCCGCTCTTGATATGTTCTACGGTTACTTTGCACGCATTGTACAGTATCTTGTAAAAGTAATCCAGTTCACGGGTATTCTGTATCTCGACGATAATCAATTGGTCTTTGATATCCCTCACCAGGATATCCACCCTGTTGAATTTGTCGTCGGAGGTTTCTTTATTCCCTTCGCTTTCCAGTATATCGATGATCTTGATGTCTTCTTTGAGTAATTCGCTCAGGAAGCCTTCCAGTATCCCGAAGTTTGCTTTGCTTCTCAGGATTTTCTTTATTGCCCAATCAAACCGAATATGTTGTAAGTTTTCCATGATGGTGATATTCTACAAAAAAACTCGATTTTTTGCAAGCCCCTAAAAGGGGCCGGAAGGAGAGAGTCAAAAAATCCCCATCGGAAAGAGGAATAGATGAAAATTTGACAAATCGCTCTTTTCTATTTACAATATATCCTCATGGCAACAAAAGAAGAACTGATTGAGTATTGGCAGAAAAGTGCGGCGGCTGACCTGCGAATAAAGGAGTTTTATCAATGGCTGATAGTCAAGCTGCAATCAGAAGAATAATAAGAACTTATCTGAAAGTGATCGCTGATAATAATATAAAGATCGAAAAGGCGTATCTTTTCGGCTCTTACGCCCGGGGAACATATCGAGAGGACAGCGATATAGATATTGCCATCGTATCCAGGGATTTTTCCGGTGACCGCTTTGCCGATAGACGCCGTGTTGTGCCTTTAAGAAGAAAGATAGACAGGAGACTGGAACCTATCCCTTACCTACCGGAAAATTTTAAAGAGAACGACCCGCTGGTGATAGAGATTCTTAAGAATGGTATAGAGATTAAGTAGGAAGGGATTTCCTCTTATACCATTATCCCGACTTTTACCGCATAAAAACACGGCCTGCGAAAAAAGAAATCAGGAGACAGGCAAGAAGTACGCATTAAAGATATCCATAGGCGAAAGACGAACGATCCATCGACTGATGCGTTATATTTTTCATAACGTTTTGAATTCCATAACGCTTTTAATTTAATAAAATTTCGAATCTCCCTATCTCATTCCCGGCAATGTGATTCGAGCGCCCTATTTAAAATTCAAATAAGCAAAAAAGCAAGACCTCGACCTGCAAAAGTTTGAGCTCTATCCGCAAAAACTGGAGGTTTGCCCGTAAAAGCCAGGGGGCTGCCCGCCAAAGTGGGGGTTGGCAATGAAAAAGCCGGCGCTGTCAGTGCAAAAGCCAGGGATGACTGTGGAAAAGCCGGCGCTGTCACCGCAAAAGTTGAGACCGACTGTGGAAAAGTTTTGGGTAATAGTGGAAAAGCTGAAGGCGTCACCACAAAAGCCGGGACCGACGGTGGAAAAGCTGTGGCCAACTGTGGAAAAGCTGGGGGCGTCACCACAAAAGCTGGGACCGACGGTGGAAAAGTTTTGGGTAACAGTGGAAAAGCTGAAGGCGTCACCACAAAAGCCGTGACCAACTGTGGAAAAGCTGTGGGCGTCACCAATAAAGCCCTACTCATTACCGCTATTTTTTCCATTAACAGAAAGGAAGTCTTCACCAACAGCGCCGTTTTAAAACTAGAATCCTTCGAGTCTTCTTCGCGTCCCTTCGCGGCTAAGATGAAGGAAACAATCAAAAAAATCCTCAAGGTTTTTTTATAATAAACCTCTTGGTGTTCCTTGGTGTCTTCGTGCCTTGGTGGCTATTTTCATTGCGGCAGCAGACAGAGAAATTAACCTTTCAGGGCGAACGTTTCTTGTCCTTGCCATCACCCTGTTCTGCAAAGGGATTAATAATGTTTACATCATCGGAAATATCACAAAAATCCTTGACATTCCTTGTGGATAGATCGGAGCCTACGAATTTTGCGGTCGCCCATATGATGGCATCAGGCAATTTAATTTTTTTCTTTTGTTTGATAGAAATAACATCTTCAGCTATTTCAGAGTTCAAATTGATTATTTCAAAGGAGTTTAATAATTCTTTTATAAGTGACAACTCTTTCTTGTCGGCAAATTGAAAACCCAGCACCTCCATGTACGTTATTATCGAAATGTATAATTCATCATATTTTTCAAAAATACTTCCGATATCCAATAATCCCTTTGAAAGATAGATTATTATATTACTGTCAAGGAGGACTTTATGACCACTCATCTCTGATTGCTCTTTGCCATTCGACAGGATCATCTATGGAATGAAAAATATTTTTTCTACGGATTTGGGTTAAAAGTTTTTTCAGATTGGAATAGTTATTTCTACTTGCGCTTTTTGGTTTATGTTCTTCCTTCAATATTATTATCTTTAATAGCCCCTCCGCCATTTCCCTGTATTTCCCAGGGATTAGTATCATCCCATTTTTTACGTTTGTTTCAAACTCAACTGCCAACATAGGTCAACTCCTTTTTATTTCTCAAAGATAAGTATAATTCCATCAAGAACTTTTGTCAACTTTTTGCCAGGGCGCCCGCTTAGCATTGCTGTATATCTTTTTGACTGAAACTAGAATCCTTCGCGTCTTCTTCGCGTCCCTTCGCACCTGCGTACCTTTGTGGCCATTTTCATGGCAATTCCTCATGATGCACGCCTCGCCCGGAGACTATGATAATTTTTGCCACCAAGACACCAAGTCGCCAAGTTTTTTTTATAATAAACCTCTTGGTGTTCCTTGGTGTCTTCGTGCCTTGGTGGCTATTTTCATGGTAGGCTGCGGCGACGGCGCGGCAATTTCAAGACAGTTTCAAGTAAATTTCAACTTTTTCAACTTTTGAAATTTCATTTCAACAGGGACCAAATATTGAAATCCACTCATTTTTTGAGTATAATATTTACCTGTTAAGAATGCAGCGCGTATTTAATCTATCTAGAACATGGCCTTTTTTTTCGGCGTTTTCGGAGAAATTGGCATAACAGTAATGCATAAGGAGTAAGGCCCATCCAGTTACCCGGTATTTCAGGGAATTTAATATGAGAAGGTCAAAAACAAGGCAGCCGGTAATAACCGCGGCAGGCGCTTACGGCGAAAATAACGCCGGTGAAGACCTCATGCTCGCCGCCTTGATAAACGGCCTGCGGACAACCATCCCTCAATGCCGTATCGTAGTTCTTACCACCGACATCTCCCATACGCAAAACCTTTTCACCCGCGAAGAAATTTCCCCGGGAGGCATCAGGCTCATTTATTCGGGCCGGCGGGGGCCGCGGGAACCGGGAAAACCCATCGTTTCATCCCTATCATGGATTTTTAAAACCATCAAGTGGCTATTTAAAAGTAACCTGCTGCTGATCGGACCCGGGAACCCGATCCGGGATAATCCCCACCGGGATAAATTATTTTTTCACCTGTCCCGGGCCGCCATTGCCCGGCTGCTGGGAACCCCCTATGCATTCATCGGCATCGGCATCGACAGGGCCGCCTGGAAACCCACCGAGTATTTTTTAAAAAAAATCGGCAACAAGGCCCTCTTCATTTCCACCAGGGACAAAAAATCGGCGGAGGTCCTGATCCCGCTGGGAATAAAACACAGTAAAGTGACGCCCCTTACCGACATCAGCTTCTATGAAACTAAAAAAGGCACCCACCCGTGCCCCCGATGGGACAATAGGCAACCCAGCGCCCCCATTACCATCGGTTTCAATATCTGCCGGTTTTCTCCCAAATATTTCCCCGGGGAGGTCATTGAAAATTACCATGATCTCATGTTTTCCTGGTGTCAATGGATACTATCGGAAAATTCATTCAGCGACAGCCGGCTGGTATTCTTCCCTTTTTGCGAGACGCCGCACCTGGATGACACATCGGCCTTTAAGCGATTGGTTGCAAAACTGCCCCCCGATTCCCTACATTTTCCCATCGATGAATGCAGGTACCGTTCGTTTACCGATTTACGTTCGTTGATGAGGAACTGCGATCTATTTTTAGGGACCCGTTTTCATTCGGTGCTGTTGGCAGTCCAGCAGGTCGTACCGGTGTTGGCGATTTCGTATGGGCAAAAGACAACCCACTTTATGAAACAAGTAGGCTTATCGGAATACGAGATCCACATGGAAGAATTAACCCTGGATGATCTAAAGCAGAAATGGCTCAAGCTTTACAGCAATAAAGCCTCCATCCGGGAGGAGCTCCGGGAAATCACCCGCCGGCAAACGGCGTTGGCGGCTGAACATTTCCACCTGGTATCGCAAGTAATCGGGCCGCCCCCAGGCGATTTAAAAAATGGCTAAAACAACAAAAATCCACCCCGTCAAACGGCTCCTGCAAAAGGTTCATAAGTTTGGCAATAAAACTTTTTTCGATCCCAAAGATTTTATCTCCCGGGATGAATGGAAATATCAAGCGGATGATTTTTCCGCGGAATTAAAGGTCCTGGACAGGAAAGTGCTTTATTCGATATATAAGGGTTACCTGGAAAAAGATCATGTAGACGCGATTTTTCGCATCTCCATGCAAGTTCATGAAAACGGTTACCTCGATCATTCGGATTACTACCAGGTTTCCGATTTTTCCCAGGCCACCGGCGGGGCATGGACGGCCCGGCTTAAATTTATAAGATTGTTAAGAAAAACTTACTCCGCCTTTCGTCCGCCGCAGAAAATTATTATTGTCGGCAGCAGCGGCATCGTTACCACAACGCTAAAAATGTTGCAGCAAAAAATGGATACCCCCATGCTATTTGTCGCGGACCTGGACCAGGCCCTTGCCTGGATCAGGAAATGGAGTTCATCTGCTATCCCCGGGGGGCCCGCTTCACCCCCGGATGGGCCCCCAAACCGGGAAGACCCCTATAAAAAATATGCCGATGAAATAATGGATTTTATCGGCTCGTTCACCTGGGATACCCGGGGAAGTAAGATGAACGAGATCGCCGAATCTCACCCTTTTAAACCCGTATTCGACGCCGTCAATCTTATCAAGCTGGATATCGATTCGCTTCTCAAGGAACGTACATTAACCCAACTGCAGTTGATGGAAAAAGAAGAACATTACCGGGGCCTTTTCCAGTATTCCGGCGACGCCATTGTGTTAGCCGATGAGAATGGCATTATCGATTGTAATGAAGCCGCGGTAAAAATTTTCAAAGCCCGGGAGAAAGAAGACCTTATAGGATTGCTGCCCTGGGACCTGGCCCCACCCACCCAGCCTGACGGGACCGATTCCCAGTTGGTGGTCCGCGAAAATTGGGCTAAGGTCCTGGAAAAGGGGATATTCCGCATTGAATGGCTGCTCCGGCGTTTCGACGGCGAAATATTTCCCAGCGAAGTCGTATTGACCATGTTGGAAATGGGGGGCAAGGTTGTTATCCAGGCGGTGGCGCGGGACATTACGGAACGAAAAAAAGCCGAAGCCGAGATTCAAAAAGCCCGTGAAGAAGCGGAATTTGCCAATAATGCCAAAAGCCAATTCCTGGCCAATATGTCCCATGAAATCCGCACGCCGCTGAACGGTATCCTCGGTATGACGGACCTGCTGCTGATGAATGAACCCACCGGGGAACAACGCGACCGGTTAATGGATATCAAATATTCCGGCCAATCGCTGATGGATATTATTAATGAAATTCTTGATTTTTCAAGGATCGAGGCCGGCAAAATTTCCCTGGAATATATCCCTTTTAAAATCAGTGAAGTCGTGCAGAGAGTAGTGCGTATGTTGACGGTTAAGGCCCATGAAAAAAACCTGGCGCTGTCAGTTTCGGTGGACCCTGATATCCCGGGTATAGTCGCCGGCGACCCGGTAAGAATCCGCCAGGTATTGATCAACCTCATCGATAATGCCGTTAAATTTACCGACAAAGGCGAGGTGCTTTTGAGTATTAAGAAAAAAAGCGAGACAGGGCGGGATGTAACCCTGGAATTTTCCACAGCGGATACAGGGGTGGGGATCGCGCCGGATAAACTCGATTCGCTTTTTAAAAAATTTTCACAGGTGGATAACTCTACCACCCGGCTGCACGGCGGCACGGGCCTGGGGTTGGCGATTGCCCAGAGCCTTGTCCGGTTGATGGGGGGAAACATCCAGGTGGAAAGTACTGCCGGCAAGGGAAGCCGTTTCTTTTTTGAAATTACCCTGGGAAAAGAGATCGAACAACAGGCCGGCGCTGAGGCTGAAGTAACGTCCGCGGATAATGCGGCCAGGGAAGAAACCGCCCCAATGGCGGGGAATAAAGGAAAGTTAACGGTCTTGCTGGCCGAGGATCATCCGATCAATCGCAAATTGGTGGAACGTTTTTTAACTATAAAAGGGTGGCAGGTGATTCACGCGGAAAACGGGAGGGAAGCCATCCTGAAGTTCCGTGAGAACCGGGGGAATGTGGATATTATTTTAATGGATATCCAGATGCCGGAGGTGGATGGTTACGAAGCTGCCGTCAGTATCCGCCGGTTGGAAAAGGAAGCGGAAGGGGATGCGGGTACAGGTACAGGTGCAGGTGCAGGCGCGGGAAAGGCGAAACGGGTCCCGATTATTGCGCTCACTGCCCATGCCCTGGTAACCTACCGGGACAAATCTTATTCTTCCGGTATGGATGCATATTTGACCAAGCCTATCAATCCCGAAAAACTCTATCAATTGGTCTACTCGCTTACTTCCGGTACATACGCCCCACAATAGAATTAAAATTTCAATTTTCTTGCCGGTGGCCGGTATAAAAACAGCCACAACGGACAAAAACGGACTGGGAAAGGGAAAATTCGAATTTCGAATTTCGTGTTTCGTGCTTTACTTTTATTCGTGGCTTCTACTTTTTCTCCATCCTGTCGCTAAAATCGTACATGGTCACGGTTCCGTTGAGGTTGGGAGGGAAAAAGGACAGTCAAAAATTAGTCCCATTCATTTTTCAGGTTGCGACGGAGAGGGTGAAATGGCATTGATAATATCATTCAAATTCACTTCAGGGTGGTGATAGCGTTCATACCCGGGCGTTTTTTTACCGTACTGTATCGCTTGCTGCGGGCACCACTGGATGCACGACAGGCATTGTTCGCAGCGGTGTTGCCATACGGGTATCTCCGCTTGCAGCACGATATTCCGGACCGGGCACACTTTGAGGCAGACGCCGCAGGCGTTGCATTTTTCATCCACCCAGAAATCCTGGTCCATTTTCGCGATCACGCCAAAGGTCATCTTATAAAGGGGTGTAAATATTATCCGCTGCCAGAGCGGACCTTTCTCCACCGGGTACTTTTCCTTCATCTTGATCATCGCGGCCACTTGTTTGATCTTTTCACCCGTGATCTTAATGAGTGCTTGCTGCCGTTCGACGGGCCCCGGTCCTCCCCAGGGAATGTAATTGCTGGGCAGGACAATGTCAAAAGCGGAGGAAAGTGTAAGCCCATATGAAGCGAGGACCTTCTTGAGCTGCACCAGCGTCCGGGATACTTCCCCGGCATTGACGCCGGCGGCAAAATAATAGCAAGAAGGATGCTTCTCCATTTTCTTTAAAAATTCCAGTACCAGGTGTGGTATTCCCCACATATGGACGGGAAAAACAATGCCGACAATATCCGGAACGGCGGCGACGACGTTTGTTTCATTGGCCGGTTGATCCGGCTGCACCATGGAGCGAAGCTCGGTATCGCCGATCTCCGCGGCAAATTGCCGCGCTGTCCATAATGAATTTCCAGTGCCGGTATAGTAATAGATAATCGTTTTCATGGTTTTCTCCGTAAATCGATATGAAAATCGTATTTATTCAGAGAGAAATTATAGGCAGTTTCAACAGCGAAGTCAAGGCCGCGGCGCCCCACGTCGCCCCGCGGCGCGGGGTTCCTATTTGCAGGACTGTACCGGAAGATTTATGCCCTGAACCCCTTATTAGATATGAAAGATGAATTGAAAAAAATTTTCGGTCGTGAAGTTGATATCGTTGAGAAAGAGGGAATTCGGAATCCCTTTCGACGTCGTGAAATCCTTCGTACCCGGAAGGTGATATATGCCACCTGAAGATAGGCAAAAGATAGAGATGCGGGATATCTTTGGGATATGCTTGACGCTTCGCAGAACATTGTCCAATTTACTACCGGTATTTCCGTTGGCGAGTAGCTAAAAGACCGCAAACTTCAACTGGCAGTTGAACGTTCACTGGAAATTATCGGGGAGGCCGCAAAAAAAGTATCATTCGATTTCCAGCAAGACAATCCAGATATGCCCTGGAATAAAATTATCGCTCAAGAAATAAAACGGGACAGGCGGAATTTTTCCCCCTCGGTTTCTCTGACGAACCAGGGAACTTTTTATCTCCCTAAATAATCTCAATGGATTCTATAATATTGAGGAAGAAGTCACGTCTCCACAGATCCAATTCTTGCTTATCTTGCAAAAAAGGTTGAACATCTTTTGTGATCTGTTCAATATCGACGGCTTTTAATTTTTCTTGCAAAAGCTTCAATTTTTCATCATCCATTTATAAAAGGCGGTGACGGATTTCTTTTTATAAACCCGTTCAATTTCCCGGATCAAACCGGTATCAAGTCCGGGCAGTTCATCCATATCCAATCGTAATTCGTCTTGCAAGCATACAGCCATTTCTTTGCTGTTGACATCATTTATCATTGCCAACCTGTCACAAATGGCTTTTTCTTTCGAGGCAATTAAAAAGGGACCGGTTTCATCGGGAATACGTTCGATGCCGACGGAATATTTCGAATTCTCCAGGTATTTATAGGAAAAGGTCCCCAACGGTGTTTTGAAAATCTTATTACGTTAATTTGTCATACTGGTGATTTCTTCGACTTTTTCGGGGATCAAGCCCCAGTAAGAGAGGGCATATTCCAGGGATATATAAGAGGGGCCGTAAATCAAGTTGGCCAGGGAGCGAAGATTGATTCGCGATCCAAAATCCGGCGATAATACATAAAGACCCTTTTTAACCTGGATGATTTCCTTTTTCTTTATCATTCGGCTGATCTTGTCCCTGGGGGAACTGTAGCTTTTTAAAAGGTCCATAAGGTACTGATAATCAAAGGGAAATTTGGGTAATTGCCACAGCAAATATTGCGAATTCTGACCAGGATGTCTATTCACATTCGACATACCGGTTATTTTACCGGAATTTATTAAAAAATTCAAGTGTCATCCACTTGTTTTATTTTCAACACATCCTGGAGAAATTTTTCGAATTCCGGATTCTGTTCACACAGTTTGTTTATGGTCTCCCAATCCAGGGAATCACACAGCTTCGCCGGATAATGATTTTTTTTTGCCCGTCCCTGGCACTTTCGCCGACGCTTTTATGAACTCCGCTGATGATTGGCTACCCGGTGGGTAGCTAATCCGGGTAATGTGACCTTGAAAAGTTAGAGGGGGGCAATCGCGTAACTGCAGCTCCTCTTTTTTCGTGTTTTTCGTATGTTCCGTGGGCTATTTTACCGCAGGCTTGAAAAATACTTCTCATTCATATACAATAGTAACGCAATGAAAAATATATCGGTTTTAAAGAATGCTGCCGTGCTTAATATTCTGGAAGATATCAGGGCCGAGATAACCGCTTCCCTTGGGGCTGTGGTGAAAGAGATCATTTTATACGGTTCTTATGCCCGCAATGAGCAGACCGAATTCTCCGATATTGATATTGCGGTACTTATCGATGGTGAGAGAGGCAATATTAATGCAATTAGAGATAAATTAGCGGATATCAAAGTCGATCTCTCATTGAAATACGATGTGGTCATCTCGATAATAGTCAAAAAGTACCGGCAATATGTAACAAGAAAAGAGTTTGTTCCTTTCTATGCAGTTATTGAGCGAGAAGGTATTTCATTACATGCATAACCATAACATCGATCTTTCAAAGCATAGGTTAAGGAAATCCCGTGAAGAACTGGCCTCTTCAAGGCTCCTTTTTGAAAATAACAGGCTGTCTCAATCCATTAATCGATCTTACTATTCGATCTTCCATGCAACGAGAGCACTCCTTGCATTGGATAGTTTCGATTCAAAGACTCATACCGGAGTAATTGCGTATTTCAATAAAAATTTTATCAAACCCGGGAGAATTGAAAAGGAGTATTCCAAGATATTGATGAATGCCAAAGATGCCAGAAATGAAAGCGATTACGATGATTTCTATATTATCTCAAAGGAAGAGACTGAAACGCAATTGAATAACGCGGAGAAATTCATCAATCGTATTGAAGCGTATATTAATGAAAAAATCAGGATAATGCAGACGGGAGCGTAATGATCCGCGGCTCTTCCGCTCTTCCTTGTTTTTCCCAACCTGGGGGGAGGAAGCATTCAAAAATTCAGCATTAACAGGTAACAATTAACAATTATCCCTCTTCCGGTTCATTAACCGGGAATCGGGCAGGCACGGGGGGCGCCGGTTCGCCTCTACGTGGGGGGAATTGTTATTCGTTCCTTTTATACAACCCTACCTGTTCGATTCGGTTTCTATTTGAAAATGGGAAGGTCGGAAAGGATAACTGTCTGAACCGGGATGAGTGGGATGATTTGGATGACCGTGATGCCGGATGCCGTTAAGCCATTATCCTGTGCATCCTTTCATCCTGTGTATCCTGGTTCGGACTTTCTCTGCCTATTTTTTTTCCCCAGTTTTCACTCACCACTCACAACTCACCACTCTACCAATCATCCTATATCTCCAGTCATTGGTCATTAACAATTAACCATTAACAATTGACAATTAACAATTATCCCTTTTCCGGTTCATTAACCGGGAATCGGGCAGACACGGGGGCCTGCCCCTACATGGAGGGATTCGTGATTGGTTCACTGCCTCATGCCCTTCAATTATTCCTGGCTGTTCGATTCGGCTTCTATTTGAAAAGCGCAGAAAAAATTGGTCTGGCACTTAAATACGTTTCGTGTTTATTCAATATAATTATTGGCCGCGAATCGCAATAACAAAGGCGGGCGCACACGGAGGCGCGCCCCTACCTAATCCCTTATTGGTAGGGAACGATTACAAAGAAAAGCACAAAGCTTAACCGATTTAATTCATGAAACCTCATTTAACAGCCACTTCAAACCATGAAAATTTTTAAAACGAAATTCCCTTTTGCATGTTATATGGTGCGCTTTGGTTCCTGGCTCACTTTTTCATCTTATATTTTGCTGCCCCTAAATTGAGCGCCTTGTGTAGCCCATAGTGGATGCGATATCTTTTATCAAGATTTACCTTTGGAGCTATGTTCGATGGTCCTCTTTCCCGATAGCACCATCGAAACAGTGGCTCATTTTCTGTGTCATCTATGTGGCAGATGATATTGGTTTCGTATAGGAACTGAATAAACTTGTCAGGGCTTTCTACGAATTCTGGTATATCAGTACAATAGTCCAATATGTACTCGGTGAATTTCTCATATGCAGCAACATATTGGTTGTAGTCAAAATCTACCCTGCCATTTAGGAACACAAAGAAACGCAGGAATATCTCATAGTCTTTATCGTTATAGTAAAAAGCAAGTTGGTCCTTTATCTCACCCATCAGGTATTCAGAGTACTTAGTCTTGAAATCATTGGATTCGAGGTCTAACGCTTTGAATACTTCCGACTGTGGACACCGTTTTTCCCTAAACTCTTCCTGAAGTATTTGAACAAGAGTCACAATATCGCGTGGCCTCGAATAGGTTAGCCTGAGTGCTCCTATAAACGATGGATCTTTTTCGCGTTTCGGGTTCGTAGAATATGACTGCCAAGGAAAGTAATAATCCCACGCGTGGCCAAGTTCGAGCCTCGTTTCTCTTGTTTCTTGCTGAGCGGCAAGAAGCCGATCACTAAGTTCGAAGAGTCGTGAAGTACGATAGCTGGGATAGGTGGTTCGCCAGTCTAGATACACGGAGTTGTCTCGCACTTTGTTCGTTGTGTTTTGCAAACCAAGCGAACTAAATATGTCCGGTCGCACCAGTAGGATAACACGCAACCGGCCTTTGGAGTCCTTAATTTTGGGGAAATAATCGTTGTTTAAACTCCAGACTGCATTTGCTAGCCCCTTTATGCAGTCCAAATAATCGCGGTATTCTATGGTGCCTGGTCTAATATCTATACCATCAATAAAAAGAATTTGGCTTGATCTTAACTTTATACCTGCAAGCGCATCCTCAAACTGTTTTTGGAGGTATAATAAATTAACCTGGAATCTTGATTCGTGAGACTTCACATTAATGGAATCCTCTCCTCCGATCTTAAGAAGGTTCTTGGCAACTAATTCCGCAGTTACCTTAGAGTTTTCAATCCAGTCAAGAGCGCAAATAATTTCTGGAGAGAAAGCGTTATTATAATAGTCGTCGACAGCTTTCAGTATAGCCTTTATTCTATGATTCTTGCTAAATGGATTGTGGGCTAAATCATCTGCATTGATGCTTTTTGCCAACAATAATAGGAGTATTACTCTCCATATCGATGTATAATCAGACAGCAGCAGATGTTGCTGCTTCTTCAATGTTACGAATTTCTGATAGTCTGTCTCTCTTATGTATTTAAGATTCGACATTGTGTTATTGTACAAATTATTGGAGAGGTAAACCGCGTAGGCCGTCTTGCCCGTGCCCTTCTCACCTATCAAGAAAAATGAATTAGGCTGAAGCAGTTCCTCAAGAAAGGCATTTTGGACAAAAATAGCGTTGAATAGGTCTTTATTCTCTCTTCTTTGATAATTCTCTGCATCGCTAAAGCCCAGTTTAAGGGATGGAATTGGTAACATATCATCACCTCCTTTCCGATTTCATAAAATTATTATTATATGAAACCACATTTTTTATTTCTCATTACTTTAACATAAAACAACAAAAAAAGCAAGGATTGTGTCAACTCTAAATTCATCGCCTATGTAGGGGCAAGCCCCTGCGTCTGCCCTTTAATTATTGGCTAACGCGCCTGATGAGGGCGAACACTCAATCACGATGTTCTCCGCCTCAAGAAACAATTCCTTTAATACCCCTATACCCTCCGCTTTATAAGCGTGAATAGCCAGACAATCGTGGATTTTAAATTGCACTGCCGGGTAACGGTAAATCACTCTATCAAAGCCGGCTTCATGATTGTGGAACAAATCGAATTGCGCAAACTGCCGGGAAAAATACCCCCGCACTTTATGCAATTAAGAAGGAGGAATATGAATCCCAGGGAATTTCATTACCCCGGTTTTAATAAGTTGCAGCATTCGCGTTTTTCTCCTTAACAGGCTGGACTTCCGTCCTTAGGGATTCAATCATTATTTCCCTCCCCACCTTGCCGGGCCAACCTGTTTTTTCCCATCTATTCATCTGTTTATGTCCGGATACCCGGATAATTACAACACAGAAGATACAATTATCACATCGAAAAAATAAAAACAAGATATTTTCAAAGAATTTTATATAATTGACTCCAAATCTTATAGTTTCTCTTCGTCGCGGCGATTTTTGTCTCCGCACCACAAACTTTTGACAACACACCGCGTATTTTCATCCCGCGCCAGGAATTTTGTTTTCGCTCCGCATATTTTTGTCTCCGCACCCCGCGCATTCCTCTAAAATCTCGTGCATTTGTCAAAAATCCCGTGCAATTGACGCCGCACCTCGTGCTTTCCTCTAAAACCTTGTGCTTTTGTCTAAAACCCCGTGCTTTTGACTCTGCACCGCGTGCTTTTCTCTAAAATCCCGTGCTTTTGTCTAAAACCCCGTGCTTTTCGTTCCGTACCAGGTTTTATTGATATTTCCGGGGAAAAACGAACTGTAAAAAAATTCTTATTGAAAAATCGACCGCCATCAAAAAAAATTGTTTTTATACTTGCATACCCCCCTTTTTTTTCTTAAAAATCCCGCGCTTTCCTCGAAATCCCAGCGCTTTTGTCTATAACCGGGCGCGTCGGAAAAAATCCTGGCGCGCCGGCCAAAAATCTAGCGCGTTTGTCTAAAACCAACCGCGGCGGACTCCGCACCGACCGCGTCGTAGAAAAACCGACCGCTGCGCAGAAAATCCGACCGCGTTGAGAAAAAAACGACCGCTGCGTAGAAAAACCGACCGCATCGGACTCCGTACCAGGTTTTATTGATATTTCCGGGGAAAAAGGTATTGGGATAAACTGGATACCGCTATAATTGTAGCCAAAGGGGAATTATTTTAATCTCCCCTGACCGGTCCTTATTTTGGATTTGACCCACATGATTTTTACCTGGTTTTCAACTGCCTCAAACTCAGGATCGCCGGTGATCAATTCCCCCTTATACCAAATGGCTAAGGCAGCAGCAAAGCAATCAGCATAAGACATCTTATTAGAGGCTTTCAATTTCGCTGCTTCACGGGTTAATTGCCAGTCAACTTCAATAATTTCTATGGGAAGGTTTTGAACAATCTCCTCAATTTCAAGGGCTTTGTCTTCACCGCATTCACGCAGTATGATATAAAACACTTCCCCTAAATTAACAGCCGTTATTAATAAATAATCGCCATTTTCCACAGCGGAGGTAAAAAGGGCCGCAATTTTCTCATATCCGGGCTCTTTTTCAAAAAATACCATTAATGCATGAGCATCCAAGATTCGCTTCATCGGGCTCAAGCCTCTTTTTCTTTTTCCTTTTTACGTTCATCGAGGAGCATTCTGGATAACTTACCTTTGGTTGGCAGTATCCCGGGAATCCCTGCAAAATATTCTGATTTAACCGATTTTAAGATGATTTCGTCATTTTTTGTTTCCACGTACAACCTTGCCCCTTTTTTAATATTAAGCTTTTGGCGAATCATTACAGGAATCGCTACCTGGCCCCTGGATGTCATAATTGTGGTATTCATTTTAATTTTCCTCCGGTCCATATAATCTATAACATACTTTTCCCCTTATGTCAAATTCATCTCATCCTAAATTCACCGCCAGCTAGAGCCTCTCCGAAAAAGTATCGCGCGGGGCGCACATTGGTAGATTGGTAGGGAACAGGCACCGCCTGTTCCTCAAATGTCCCGTTGGAACAGGCTGTTTTTTTCTATTATCCTCTTCGCGTCCCTTCGCGCTCTTCGCGGCTCATAAAATTTGGCGGCGAATTTTGGTTTTTTGACCGGGTGGGAATAACCTTTTATATCTGGTATAATCCAACGATGAGAAAAATTTTGGTTTTGTTTAATCCCTCCTCCGGCAAAGGCCGCGCCTTAAAACTAAAGGAATCTATCGCACACTGCCTGGAAAACAACGGTCTGGACCTGGATTTTATCGTTACCGAAAGCGAAACCCACCTGCGACGCCTGGCTGCATCGGCAGCGCAAACCGCGGGTAAATACGACGCCATCGTGGGCGTGGGCGGCGATACGACTTTTAATATTATCGCCGCTGAAATTCTAAAACTCAGGGAAACACCTCCTTCTGCGCCTGCTCCTATTGTGGGCATGATCGGTACGGGTTCCGCCAACGATATCACCCGGGGCCTGGGTATGGAATCTGTCGAAACTGCCTGCCGGGCCATTATAAACGGCAATATTAAAAAAATGGATGTGGGCTGCCTGAAAATATTCAAAAATCCCCCACCGCTTCAACCGCTTCTACCTCTTAAACCGCTTCAACCGCAACCGGGACCGGAAACTTTTTTCTTCCTGGGCACGGTAAGCCTGGGCCTGGGCGTCTTTGTCAACCGATTCGTGGAAAATTTTCAGCAGCGACATAAAACCCTCTCGAAATTGAAACCTTTCGATCAATTACTGCCTTCTCTGTATGCTATTTATGATTCCTTCTCAAGAAAAAAAATACCCCTTTCAATGGAAATGGCATTCCATGATCCGGAAAGCAATGAAAATATCATTCAACCGGTGGAATTCTCTCTGCTGGTTTTTTTAAATACGCCATTTTATGCCAACGGTTTGAAACTGGGCCAGGATAACGGCATGTTTGACGGGTTATTGGACTGCTTTATCCTTCGTACAAAATCATTTTATAAAACCCTCCGGGAAGGGATACGCCTCAGCCGTAACAATAGCCGCCAAGGCACAAAGGCGCCAGGAAACACCAGGAGGGTTATTCTTAAAAATTCCTGGTATAAAATATCCGCAAACAAGGCCGTGGATATCCAGGTAGACGGCGAAATTATCCGGGGGATAAGAGAAATGGAAATCTCACTGATCCCCGGCGGCCTGGATGTGTTTTCCGTCTGAAATGAATTTAGCCGCTTCTCTCTTCCCCCCCCTTGGTGTTTCTTTGTGCCTTCGTGCCTTTGTGGCTATTTTCATGACAGCTATTGATTTATTCATTTTAATTGTTATATAATTGTTTTCGTTATGAAGAAAAACAAAAAAAGTAACGTGAAAAAAATTGCCTTTTTACTCGTTACCCTTCTATTAATCGGACTAACAGGGCTATTCATCGGGCTGGTGGATTTTAATCGTGAGTACGAAAAAAAGAAGGAAAATCTTAATATATTGGCCGGCGAAGTGTTCCGTTTGGAGCAAACCATCGATCGCAATGACCAGAAAATCAAGGCCTACGATTTATTGGAATTCAAAGTGAATGCGTTTTCCACCCGTTATTCTCTTTTTTCCCGGATACTGGACAGCGTCTACCACAAGAGCCGCAAATACGGGTTCCACCCTGACCTGGTATTGGGAATCGTCAAAGTGGAGAGTGATTTCGATCCCAATGCGGTATCCTTTAAAGGGGCCTACGGGCTGATGCAAGTGAACCTCCCGGTATGGCGGGAAGAGCTGGCAATCGATGAAAACCGCATCTTTGATGTGGACTATAATATCGACCTGGGGCTGCGCATTTTAAAACTGTACTTCGATGAAACCAAAGGGAATCTTAAATTGGCCCTGCATCTCTATAATAACGGGTATCTATACAACAATACGTCTTACGCGGATAAAGTGGGCTCCGCGGTTCTTGCTTTCAGACCCTCCGCCCAATTCGACCTCACCCTGGGCAATCCGGGGTATGGAAAATAACCTGAAAGTTTTGGGCGGTATTCATTCTTTTCAGAGAATTAAGAAACCGGCAATGTACCCGGACAAACCGGCGAGAGAATTGATCCAGACATCAAGGTAAAAAAACCGCGTTCCCCCCACGAAATTGGTGATTGCCTCTATCAAACAGGCGGCCCCAATCAACAGTAATAATGAAACCGGGGACTGGGATTTTCGATTCTCAACGGCCAACACCACCCCTAAAATGAAAAACTCCAGCAGGGCTAACTTAAACAAAAACAAGGGCGTTGAAACGAGAAAAAAGAAAAGCATCCCCATGGCCAGGAACCCCATGGCAATTTCCAGGTTCTTCCGCGCCAACAAGTATTTTACCAAAATCACCACGGCAAAAGCGGCGAATATGCCATAGATGGAATAAAGGACAAATTTCCCGGCGGAGGCTTTTATAATAAGCGCTTCCAGGCGCAAATGGAAACTACTGACCGCCGCCAGGAAAACGATGTAAATCAACGATACGATATATTTTTTCAAGGTTTTTCAAACGCCGTCGCTATTTTATTCTTCGTCTTCGGCTTTGAAGTCCGGGGATTCGGTTCCCGGTTTTGACGGGACCTCTTTTCCTTGAATTTTGACCCCGATCCCGACCTTTTCCAGGATCTTTTTTTTCATTTCTTCGTAGAGCGCCGGGTTTTCTTCCAGCAATTTGGTCACCGCTGCTTTTCCCTGGCCCAATTTTTCATCGCCGTAAGCGTACCAGGAACCGGTTTTAGCAACAATACCATAGGCGGCGCCCAGGTCCACGATATCCCCTTCCCTGGAAAAACCTTTACCGAAAATCAGGTCCACTTCAGTTTCTTTAAAAGGGGGCGATACTTTATTTTTAACGATCTTAATGCGGGTACGTCCACCCACGATATCGGTGCCGCTTTTCAGGGTTAAAATTTTACGTACTTCCACCCTGAGGGAACTGTAAAATTTCAAGGCTTTTCCACCGGTGGTGGTTTCGGGGTTGCCGACAAACATGCCGATTTTTTCCCTCATCTGGTTGAGGAAAACAAAAACGGTTTTGGAGCGGGAAACAATCGCGGTTAGTTTCCGCAGGGCCTGGCTCATTAAGCGGGCCTGGAGGCCCATATGGCTGTCGCCCATATCGCCGTCCAGTTCGGCTTTGGGGACCAGTGCGGCCACGCTGTCGATAACGATTATGTCAACGCCGCCGGAACGCACCAATATTTCGGCAATTTCAAGGGCCTGCTCGCCGTAATCCGGCTGGGAAATGTATAGTTCATCGATGTTAACCCCCAGGCCTTTGGCGTAGGTGGGGTCCAGGGCGTGTTCGGCGTCGATAAAAGCGGCATAACCGCCGGCTTTCTGGGCTTCGGCGATGACAGAGAGCGCCAGGGTGGTTTTACCGGACGCTTCGGGCCCGTATATCTCCACGACCCGACCCCGCGGAAACCCGCCGACCCCGGTTATGATATCCAGGGAAAGACAGCCGGTGGATATTACCGGCACATCGATAGATTCCCGGCTGCCCAATTTCATGATGGCGCCTTTGCCGAATTGTTTTTCAATCTGCGATACAGCATTCTTCATGGCTGAATCTTTCTGGTTTGTTTCACTCATTCTTTTCCTCCACGGAAATCTTATCTTACCATATATTTAAACCCGTGTCACTTAACTTACGTGTTTCTCTAAGTATTCTACCTTGTCAAATTCAACGTCGTCCTTGCGGTAGGATTCGATCAATTCTTTTAATGAATTGAGCATGTTTAAAAGATCGCTTTCGATTTCCTGGCGCTTGAATTTCAAATTCCTGACTTCCTCTCGCAGCTCGCGCTGCCGGTTCATGGCGCTGCCGATGATATCTTCCGCTTTGATCTCCGCCTCTTTAATTACCAGTTCCGCTTCCCTCCGGGCGTTGGTTTTTATTTCCTCGGAGAACTTCTGGGCCGCGATCAGGGTATCTCTTAAGATATCTTCCCTTTTTTCGAATTTGGCGAGGAACTTTTTCAACCTGTCAACTTCCTTTTTCAACTCGTCTTTTTCCAGGGAATCATGCTCCAGCATTTCCGCCACCTGGCCGAGGAAAGCAGCGACTTCGTCTTTATCGTAGCCCTTCCCTTTCAGGTTAAATTTTTGCGTCAAAATTTCTTGCGGCGTTAGTTTCATGGTGTTCTCGCGTTCCCCCCTTAAGGTAATGTCCCGGCAAAATCCAGTATCAATCCGGTTACCAGGTTATCTAACAAATACAGGGCAAAGACAATGATCATGGGCGTAATATCGATGCCCCCGACAATAAGAAAAGGCATCCGCCGGTGAATGAACCGGAACAGGGGGTCTGTCAATCGAAATATAATCATTACCAGCGGGTTAGGGGGGATATTTCCCAGCCATGAGATAACGGCGCGCGCAATAATGACCAGGGTATACAGTCGAATGAGCGTATGGAAAACCTGGGCCAGGGCGCGTAAGATATTGGCGGGGATCACTTAGTCCTTCTCCCGAACAGGGCGGTTCCCAGCCTGACCAGTGTGGCGCCTTCTTCCACCGCCACTTCATAATCGCTGCTCATGCCCATTGAAAGGTGTTTAATCATAAAGTTCGGGAGTTTTTTCTCGGCGAGTTCCTCTTTCAGTTCCCGGACTTTTTTAAAATAGGGCCGCACATCTTCGGGGTCGTCGGAAAAGGGCGGAACCGCCATCAACCCGGTAATCTTAACCCTGTCCAGCAGTGCGATATATTTCAACGCCTTCATTAAGCCGTCGATGGTAAAACCGGACTTATTTTTTTCTTCGCCGATATTGATTTCGATAAAGACTTCGATTTCTTTGGCGACCCTTTTGTGGATGTGTTCCAGGGACTTTACGCCATCGACCGATTCGATGAAGTCAAAATTCTTTAAGATACGGTTTATTTTATTCTTCTGGAGTTTCCCGATGAAGTGCCAGGAGATATTCAGGGAAGACAGTTCTGCCTGGTGTGCTTCCGCTTCCAGCGTTTTGTTTTCGCCGATAAGCCTTATCCCGCATTTATAGGCTTCTCGTATCCGGTCTGCCGGCTGCTCTTTGGCAACCCCCAGGATCTGGACTTCCGACGGTTCACGATCGACCCTCTGGCAAGCCCTTTCAATCGTTTCCATGATTTTGTTATAATTTTCTTTAATTTTCATTGCCGCATTCCTCGTTTATAGATAGATTTAAGCAATTTTTGAGAGGCGTCAACCTGGAAGTGATACCGAATAAACCGACTCTTTGTTTGTTTTTTGCCAAAAATCGCATACTATATTATATACTATTTTTAAGAAAATATCTATTTTCCTTTGAGTATTTCTAATTTTGTCGGCTATTTTCCCCGGCTTCACAGCCGATCCTGCGCCCCGCCGGTCATTCGGTGACCCGGTGACCCGGTCACCCTGTCCCAGTTTTTTCTTTTTCTTCGAAAAAGGTTTTGATATTATCTTTTAATACTACTTTTGCCTCGACCAATTTGGCATTGAGCACTTGTTCGATAAAGGGTATCCGCAGGAGGTTTAAGAGTTCGGTGTATTTTTCGGGGGGGTCATTCCGTTCGATAAACATGTCGGCCTGTCCGGTCAATAACCAGTTGATATCGAGCCGGTATTTGTGGTAATAATGGTGCAAATAGGTAAGATTGGGAAAGGCTTTGCCGCCTTCGATATTGGCGATGGCGGATTGGGAGATATGCACTTCGTCCGCCATTTCATGTTGGGCTTTATGGAGGGCCGCCCGGAATTGCCGGAATCGCGCCCCGATTTCTTTTTTTGATCCTGTTATTTTTTTCATTTGTCTTTTATCTCAATAAATAATTTTTTTTCAACACCCTTCAATTATATGAAAATATTAGATATTGTCAACTATATTATTCAGAATAATGTTTTATGAAAAATGTTCCTGCCGCTGTTGACTGCCGGGGGGGGCAGTATTCAAGAAACCGGCAAGCGAATAACGGCGACTGTTCCGGCGCCGCCCGATCGCTCATTGGGCTCCAGGGCAATGGTTCCGTCGATCTCTTCCAACACCCGTTTGGCAATTGCCAGGCCCAGGCCCGTACCTTTGCTGCGGGTGGTAAAATAGGGTTCAAAGAGGTGCGCCCGCACATCATCGGGAATGCCGACCCCGGTATCCCGTATCTCAAGGATGGCCATATTATCCTGTTTATATATCGAGACCGTCAATGTCCCGCCCCCGGGCATGGCCTGGAATGCATTGGCGACAATATTGGTTAATACGCGGTGTAATTTCATGCAATCGGCGTAGACGTTTATTTTATTATCCCCCGGCTTCCCCGGCGTACTCTCGGCCGCGTTGACCGTTTCCACCTGTATTCGGATACCCAGTTCCTTTGCCCAGGCGCTGTCCAGGTCCAGTACTTCCGACATAACCGCTTCAAGATCGCACTTCTCCAGTATAGACCGGCGACCTCCGGTGAATTCGTGGAAATCCACGGCGATTTTTTGCAGGTTTGTGATTTGGCCGTCGATCAACTGCAGGGTTTGCCGCAATATTTGCTGGTAATTGGGGGAGCGGTCATCGCATGATTGTTTCAAAAGGTCTACGGACAATTTTATGGGGGTCAGGGCATTTTTAATGTCATGGGATATCTGGCGGGCCATTTCTCGCCATGCGGCGTTTTTTTCAACTTTGATGAGTTGTTCGCGTTTCTCTTTCAGTTCCAGGATCATGCGGTTAAAGTCATCCGCCAGGTCGCTGATTTCATCGCCTGTACCCACGTGGGTATGGGGTTCCAGGTTGCCGTTGGAGACTTTGCGAATATGTTTTTGGAGGGCCAGGATAGGTTTGGCGGTACGGCGCGCCACCATCATGATCCACAAGATAACCAGGAGGGAGACCAGGGCGGTGGAAGTATAGAGGAGGCGTTTTAGTTCCCCGGCCATGGCATAAATATCGTCGTTATCGATGCCCACGCCCACTACCCAGCCGAACCCGCTGTCCAGGGGGCCCCGGTTCGGTCCGTTACAATGCTGATAGGCCGCGTTTTTTCGTTGGCCGCGAAATTCGTATTCCCGGTAAAGTCCGGAGCGGCTTGAGCGTGCATCGGCCACCATTTGGGGCAGGTTTACCCTCGGTCCGCCGATTTTTTCGCCATAAAGCGAGCGGTCCTGGTGCGCCAGGATGGTTTCCGCATCGGCGCCCCATATCCAGGCGTAGGGCGACGGCTCTTTGTCTTTTACCAGGCCGCTGAAGTAAGCTTTTATCCTGGGCACATCCATTAGTTGTTGGATGTGTTTCCAATTGACCAGGACATATATGACGCCGATGTGGTCCCTGTTAAAGGTATAGCATTTCACCGGGCCGGCGAAACCGATATAGTAGTTGCCTGCCGGGTCCTCGCCGCCGTGGGAATTTTTAGGCAGCAGGTCTGTCATATGGTGGTCGACGCGGGCCATTTTCCCGGCCATGGATTCCCGGAACCAGGGTTCGTTGGAATAATTGCGGGAAAATAGTTTTGCCAGGGTGTCGCGGTCCAGGGAAGAGCCGTCGGGTTTTATGCTGCTGCAGGCCACCGGTTGTCCTTCGGGCCCCACCAGCAGCAATAAGTCATACGCTTCACGGAAGCGGACGTATTGGTTAAAGATATCCGTCTGGGTGCGGCGCCAGAAGGTTTTCCAGGACCATCTTTCATCCGATTCGGGGTCCTGGGCCCACGCCAGGATGGCATCGGGTCCCCAGGCAGGTTGGAATTTTTCTTTCGGTTCCTGGGTCTTAAATTCTTCCATTTCCCTTATATATTCGAGGACCGAGCGATCGCCCAGGATATCCGTGGTCATCAGCAGTAGGTCGGAGTTTCGTTTGCGCATCATGGCATTTACTTCGTTTGCCAGGTCGGTGGCCAGGCTCAGTAGTGAGCGTCGTACGATGTTTTCTTTGAGGCGGGTATCGATCTGGGAATCGATGAAATAGACCAGTCCGAAAAATGGAAGAAGGACCGCCACCAATACGGCAATAACCAATTTGGAAGAGATGCGTTGGAGTGGGTGTCGGGATTCTTTTTGTCCGCCTTTATTTTTTTCTATATCGGTCATTACAGTTTTTTCATCGACCAGGCCGCGGGTTTATCTACGAACCATTCCCTGGCTTTTGGCCAGGTGGTTTTAAAAAAATCGGATTTGCGGTAATTATCCAGGTCTTCTTCGGAGTTCCATATGCTGTAGCTGAAGAATATGTTCTGATGGTGGATATCCTGGAGGAAATCGAGGTGTTCGCATCCTTTGAAATTTCGGATAGTATCTTTAATGGATTTTACGTATTCTTTAAAATCCTCGACCTTTGCATCCAGGAAAGTCATTTTAACGATTCTAATAATCATTGGTTAATCGCATTGGGTTTTAATAAGTCTAAAGTATACCCGATAAAAGCCCTGTTTGCAAGAGATGTATGAAAAAAGGAATAATCAAAAGTTTTAGGAAGTCCAGAAACCTCGCCCTCCGTGAGGGTCTTTTTCAAAAGGGTTTCTGGTGGCCGCGGGCATTATTCGGCATTCATTTTTCGTACGGCGCGGAAATGGGAAGGTAAAAGATAGATATTGGAACACAGCAAGGACAGCACATACGCGCAAGCGGCCGCCACTACCCCTATGAAATCAAGCCGATGAATGGTCACATACAGGACGCCGATAACGGTTCCCACTTCAACGACGGTGGCCCAGGAAATAGGGATAGTATTATTAACCGCCACCAGGACGGCCCGCTGGAAATTAATCGATACTGTCAACGCGGGCAGGAATACAAGAAGCTGGACAGGTAGGTAAGTAAACCCGGTCAGTTCAAGACTCAAACCGGAAACCTGGTGAAACCATATTTGCGCCAATGGGGTAAAGGCCACCAGGGCAAGTCCGCTGCTGACCGCCGCCGCCATATATAAAGCAAAATTCCGCAGCGGGGTATAATGTTCTTTTTTCTCTCCCATCAGAGCGATAACCACCTCTGTGTAGGATAAGCCAAAACTCCTGAAAATAAAGAACAGGGAATTAACAACGGGCAGAACAGCCAGGGATTCGATGGAAAAGCGGCTCTTGCCCATGAAGAAGGTCACCATGGGGTGAACTCCCATGGCCAGGATGTTCATCAATGCCAGGGGATAGTAAAACCTGGAGATAAACCCGTAGCTAATGGGTTTCATTATGGTATTATCAGTGGCTGGGGGCCGTAATAGTTCTTTCAATGCGCCCCGGACCATTAGCCGGCTGGCGATGGATTCGCAGAGAACGCCGGTGGACAGCGCGGCTGCGCCGACATATGCGCCGGGTACTTTTAAAAGATAAAACGCCGCCGCGCCGGCTGTCATGGACGTAAGGCGGACCACCGTTCCATAAGCCACGCGCCGGGTTAAGCCATGGCGAATTAATACGCCCTGGTAAAAGCGGCGGAACCCAATGGCGGCGGGCCACGGTAAAAGCAGCAGCAGCGCGGTATGGGTCAGTTTCGCAATATTGTGGGGCAGTTGGATTAAATGTTCGGCCAGGTAATGGAAAACCGGGGGCAGGAGAACGATAAGCATTATTAGGGTAATAGCGGTATTTAAAATAATGGTAAACCGCCGTAATTTATAATAGGCGTCGCTGTCTTTGCATAATGCGGTAGAGGCGCTCAACAGCATAATGATGGGGGATTCGACGATCAAGGCAAAAGAAAAAGCTACCCCATAAGCAGCGAGGTTGAATTTGGGCTCCGGCAGCCGGGCGATAATCGCCGCTAAAAAAGGGCCTTCCACCGACATCATCAACCAGGATGCCGCTAGCGGATACCAGAAAGTTAATATTTTTTTGGGCGTCAATACTGCATTTTTCATTGGCTGATAGAATATCATGGATTTGTGTCTTATTCAAGGTTTATCAAATCTTATGACGGGGGGATATTTTTTGCCCAACATCTTTTCTCCTTTCCTATTTCAAAAATTTAATCCAATGTAGGGGTTTGATTTATCAAACCCTAATCCTGGTAAATTTTTGATTAAAAGGGGTTTGATGAATCAAACCCCTACTTGACTTTTTTATCCCTTTCTATTATTGTTTGACCATGAAAAATTCCAATCAAGTAATCGAGAAAGCCGCCCTGCGTATCCGCGAGGCAGATGCAATATTAATTTGCGCCGGGGCAGGCATCGGCGTCGATTCCGGTCTCCCGGATTTCCGCGGCGACCAGGGATTCTGGAAAGCGTATCCCCCCTTTGCCAAACTGGGATACAGTTTCACCGAAATGGCGAACCCCCAATGGTTTGAACGCGATCCACACCTGGCCTGGGGTTTCTACGGCCACCGTTTGAATCTATACAGGAAAACCATTCCGCATAAAGGGTTCGAAATCCTCCTCCGCTGGGGCAAAGAAAAACCCGGGGGCTATTTCGTTTTCACTTCCAACGTGGACGGCCAATTCCAAAAAGCCGGGTTTAACGAAAACCAGATCAACGAGTGCCACGGTTCCATTCACTATATGCAATGTTCCTCTCCCTGCTGTGAAACCACCTGGTCTGCGGAGAACATTCATATTGAAGTGGACGAAGAGACCATGAAAGCCAGCGACCCGCTGCCCAAATGCCCGGCTTGCGGCCGCGTGGCCAGGCCCAATATATTAATGTTCGGCGATTGGAATTGGATTCCCACGCGCACCCAGGATCAGCAGTTCCGGTTTCACTATTGGTTGGAACAGAACCGGGGCGACGCCATTGTTATTGTCGAATGTGGGGCCGGGACCGGGGTTCCCACTGTACGGATTACCTCCGAAAGCATCGTATCAAAATACAAAGCCGCATTGATCCGCATCAATGCCCGGGAGTCCTTTGTCCCCCCGGGCCAAATCGGTTTACCTATGGGCGCGCTGGAAGCCTTACTGAGCCTTCTGCCGCATTCTCTTTAACATCCATTTCCTGGCCAGTATAATATAAGGGCGTTTTTTTTTGACTACCATGAAAATAGCCGCGAAGAACGCGAAGGACCGCTAAGAAAAAGAGAAAAAATCCTTGGTGTCTTGGTGCCTTGGTGGCAAAGTGTTCATGATCTCCGGGCGACGGCCAGCCGTCATGATTGGCTGCCCCTTTTTCTTCTTAAATTGATTGGATATCAAGTCTTTTTGCATGATTCATCACCTCCCGGCAAAATGCGTTATCCTCCCTGTATACCAAAACATCCAGTTTTTGCTCGCACCTGGAAAAAAAACGTTTTTGAATTTCAATGGATAATTTCAGGGGATTTATCGCTTCGTCGGGAATGAGCAACAGGTCTATATCGCCCCCTCTCCTGGTATCGTCCATTCGCGATCCATACAAATAGATTTTCCCTTTAAACCTTTGGAAGGCATACGTTAACGCTTCTTTTTCATGTATATCAAATCGCATCTTTTCTTCGACTCCGGGGTTAAGTATATCACGAAACCGGTGGATTTTTCAACAGAAATTTTAGTAGGTGGCGGCCAGGTGGCCAGGTCCAATATATTAATGCCCGGGAGTCCTTTGTCCCCCCGGGCCAAATCGGTTTACCTATGGGCGCGCTGGAAGCCTTACTGGGCCTTCTGCCGCATTCCCTTTAACATCCATTTCCTGGCCAGTATCAGGGCGATCGGTGAAACCAGTGCAACCAGTCCGTAAAGGAACCACATATACTCGGGGTTCTGTTTAAGACCCAGGCTGGGATCCGGGACATACTTGCCCAGGAAATACCCGGAGTATAACGAGGTGACCATCTTGGTCAAAAACCAGGGGAATTGACCGATGCCCATATATATCCCGGTTTTCCCTTCCGGCGCAATCTCGGCTACCCACTGCAAAAACCTCGGCTGCCACATGGCTTCACCGGTGGTCATAATAATAACATAAAAAAGGTAAAACCAGGCATTGGTGCCCAGGGCCAAAAGAAACGTGGGAATGGCCATTACCAGCGTACCCAGTATCACCATGCGGTAAATATCCGTGCGGGCCGTCAACCCGGCAATCAACGGCGCCAGGATGAAAATCAACAGCGGGTTCAGGTTCCCGAAAATCTCAAAGTATTCGCTTACCATGGTTCCGCCATAACCGCGTTTAAGATAAAGCGGAATGGTTAGCCACTGGTGGGCAAACAAAGTCTGCACCGGGATCAGCATAAAAATGAAAAAAACAAAGCGCAGGTCCCGGAAAGGGTGGTCCGGTCTTTTCCGGAGATATTCCCATGTGGAAACGATCAATCCCAGGGCCAGCAGCGCCGCGGAAATATAAATGGAAAACTCGATTTTTTTAGCAATAACCGCGATCAGCAACGTTGCGGACGCAGCCGTCAGCAGGGCATAAAGCATAAAAGGAAGGTGGTTGATTTTTTGCGCTGATTTTTTCTCTTCCTTTACAGCCGCCGTTTCCACATCAGCCCCTTTTTTTTCTTTGCCCGCGGCTTTTTCCATTTCTTCCGTTTCTTTTTTCACCCGATCAATGGCCCTTGCTTCAACTTTCCGGTTAATAATAATAAACGTCAGGGCCGAAGAAACTACCGTAAGGATCGTCAATATCCAGATGACGCCGGCGATACCGTTGGGTGGGAAAATATTCGTAAGATGTCTACGTGAAAAAGAGGAGATAGGACCGAAAATAAAGCCGCCGAGATTCATCAAGGCATAAATAACCGCATATGCCATTGCGGCGGTTTGCGGGTTGGTGTACTTTTTGACGCCGGCATAAGCCGCAGGTTGATATATCCCGTATCCAAGCACCATTATAAAGAGACCCAGCACCATTACAAAAAACATGGGAGAGCCCATCCCCGTACCAAGGGGAATAGTGCCGGAGAGGGCAACGATTACCCTGGCCGCGGCCATCAATGCGAGAGAGAGGCCCAGGGCAAGGCGTACGCCGATGCGGTCCACCACGCCGCCCAGGAAAAGCATGGCCAGTGTAATGCCCCAGGTAACGCCGCCCACCACCCAGCCGCTGTGAATATCGCTCAGTTTCACATTTTCAAAGCAATAGGTGGTCAAAATATAGATCAGTCCAAAATAACAGAGCCCTTCGATAATATAGGGCAGGTTGATGCCCCACAGGGCGCGTGGGGCTTTGATAAAAGCAACCAGGGTTTCGCCCAGTTCCTTAAACGCAAGTCTTAATACTTCGCCAAAGGATTTTTGTACTTTTTCGTCATTCATAGTTTACCGTCCTTTTTAAGAGAGTCAAAATCGTATTTTATATGAAAACCAAAAATATTTCAATTGCCGTCGTTGCCTGATTTTTACCTCCGATCTCTAAATTTAGACTCCGATGCTTAAATTTAGCCAGCGATCCTTAAATTTAAGCTTCGATGCTTAAATTTTGCCAGCGAAGGCTGATTTTTTCGAAATTTTGCTTAAATTTAGCCATCGTTGCCTAATTTTAGCCATCGACGGCTGATTTTTTGAAAATTTTGTCTAAATTTAGCCTTCGACGGCTAATTTTTTAAATCGATGCTTAAATTTAGCCATCGATGGTTAATTTTAAGCTGCGAAGCTTCCATTTTTTGTCCGTGTCTGTCCCTGTTAGTCCGTGCTCCCCTTTCTTTTCGTGTTCTCCGCGGGCTCAGCAATTCTCATTTTGACCTTAAAAAAAGGGAAGAGCGGAAGAAAGGAAGCGAGGAAATGCGGGAAAAGATTGAAGTTTGGGCTTTTTCGCTAAATGTATGGAAAATTTTTTATTTCTGTGGTATAAATCAGATTGTGAAAAGGATGATATTATGCCAAATACAAAAATGAAAAGAGTGATCTCAGTAAAAATGTTTTCATCTTTTGAGGAAGAAAATCGGGCTGAGCATCGTCGATTAGCTTCGTTGACACCTTACCGGAGACTCAAAGAGTTTGCAGTATTACAAGAGCGTGTTTGGGGAACAAAATGGACTGAGGATGGAATTAAAAAAATCGCACGTGTTGAAAAACTGGCATGGTAACGGTCCAATAGAGAAAAAAATGTTTTTTTTACAATCCACGGGATTAACTTTCGTACCGGTTCCGGGTATAGTTTTGTCTTCATTAATGACGATTAAAGGTTTTTTTCGTGTTAATTCGTGTAATTCGTGGGCTCTATTGTTTTATTTCATGGAGATTAAATGCCGATGAAAAAGATTTTCATTAGTTACAGTCTTTAAGGATGTGGAGTATAAGGGGTATTTTTCTGTCGCGGTAGGAATGCCGGTTTCCCGGCGCTGTGTCCTGTGTCGCGCCCGCGGCGTTCTCCAGGGCGTTCCTCTTGGTCGCGTCCTTCGTCCACGAACTCCACAGGCTCCGCCGGGTTTTCCCATAACTCGCTATAAGGCGCTTTCTGAATGTCCCCGATTCACTCCCGAATCGCTATTTCCCCCTTTTTTCCCCCTCCCCGTTAGAATAGGACGGAAAGGGCCCGCCGGATTTCTGCAATAGATAGTATATATCCTTCCCCGGCTAATGAAGTCACAAACTCCCCATGCGCCCTTCCCCTGCGATATCCCGGCTCCCGCCGCGGATGCTTTAAATACCGGTCCATCAGACTGCTGCTTTCAGAAATATTCAAAACGGCATGATAAAAAACCAGGTCCTTGTTCCGGTAAATGGATGACCCTAAAATCTTTTTGTCACGGATACAAATATCGGAGGTTCCCTCTGCCCTGAGTTCCCTCGCCCCCAACCCGTGCAGCGCTTTTATAATTTTCTCATTGTACGTTTCAAAATAAATCCGCGGCGTCCTGGAGGTATCCTTTCTTTCCAAAATGGAAACCACTAGCATACGCTGCGAAAGCACCACCGCTTCTCCCCCTGATGGTCTCTTATATACCGGGATATGATCATTTAAAATGTTTTCAACATGAAGCGCTTCCTCTGCCTCATTACTCTGCCCCAATACGACGCATACAAAGGCGGGAATCCATGACAGGAGACAGAACTCGACCCGATTCTCCCGCAGCAGCTTACCATCCGGTAAGTCGTATTCGTTTATTATTATTTCCAAAGGTTTATTTGTGGATGGGTTGATCGAAGGCATCATATCCCGCTTCCATGAAAATTTCCGATATGGTGGGGTGCGCATGAATGGTGCGCGCCACATCATATACTGTACCCTCCAACTGCAAAAGTATCGCGGCTTCCGCAATCATGTCCGTGGCATGGGGCGCAATCACCTGCACCCCCAATACCTCGCCGTATTTTTTATCGGACAACATGCGGATCAGTCCCTCGGTTTCTCCCTGGATCAATGCTTTGCTATTCGCCGTCAAGGGAAACTCGCTCACTTTGTATTCGAGGTTCGCTTCCTTAATCTGCGATTCAGTCAAGCCCACTTGCGCCATCTCCGGCCGTGTGTAGATATTAATGGGAAACCGTTCAATCTTAAAAGGCTGCTCACTGCGAATGCCGCTGATGACATTCACGGCATGAAGCCCCTGCGCGGAAGCGGCATGGGCAAACATACACATTCCATTGACATCACCTACGGCATATATGTTTTCCACCGACGTTTGTAAATCTTCATTCACTTTTATGAATCCATTCTCCATGGCCAATTCCACGGCGGAAGCAGGCAGCACCGCCGCACGGTTAGATGCATTTATTATTTTATCGTAAGCGATCTGTTTCATTTTTTCAGCGCCCGACTCCACCAGGATTTCACCTTTCTCAAAACCTTTGATTTTCGCGGATAATACCACCTCAATCTTCGATTTTTTAAGCATCTTCAGTGCATAACCGGACAGGAACGGGTCTGCCTGGGGAATCAACGCATCTTCCTCAGCCAACAGCGTCACTGTTTTCCCTGCCATTTTAAAGAACTGCGCCAGTTCCACGGCATGGGCGCCGCCGCCCCACACGACTATCCATTCCGGCAGCGTTTCCAGTTTCAACAACTCCTCCAACTCTACTTTCATGTCCGCGGGAACCGCCGGCGGTAAAGCCGCGGGCCTTGAACCGGCGGCGATAATGATATTTTTGGCCGTCAGCAGCCGGTTCTCTACGCTGACGCTCCTGTCCGCATTAATGGACGCCGCGCCCATAATCACTTCCACGCCGTTTTTCTTTAATAAGAATTCTATTCCCCTGGTCAGGCGTTTCACAATGCCTTCGGAACGCTTCACTGCCGCCGGCCAATCGAAGCCTAATTTCTCTTCATCGATGCCGGTGACGCCGAAAGTCGCCGCGTTCTTAACCAGTTCCAGGCGTCCGGCGCTTTCCAACCACGCTTTTGTGGGGATGCAGCCCCAGTTAAGACACATACCGCCAACAGCGGATTTATCGATAAGGGCGGTTTTCAATCCCACCTGCCCCGCCCGTATGGCCGCGACGTAACCCCCCGGCCCTGCCCCGATAATTATTAAATCATAATCCATAACTACCTCCGTTAAAAAAAAATAGAATGATGAATGATGAATGATGAAAAAAACATTCGTGTTCATTCGTGTAATTCGTGGGTTCATCTTTTTTTAAATTAGCAACAGCGACGCGGGGTCTTTTAAGAAACCGGTTACCTTTACCATAAACCGCGCCGCCTGGGCGCCGTCCACGATGCGGTGGTCCACCGACATGGATAGCGGCAACACATACCCTACCACTACCTGGTCATCTTTCACCACCGGCGTCTTCATGATGCGGCCCACCCCCAGGATCGCGGCCTGGGGATAATTGATCACCGGTACGCCGTAGGTTCCGCCAATTGACCCGTAATTGGTCACGGAAAACGTTCCGTCTTTGAAATCCTCCAGGGTGAGCTTTCGCTCCCGCGCCCGCTCGGCTGTTTCGACGATCTTTTGCGACAACTGGAAAATGGAAAGTTTATCTACATCCCGAATCACCGGCACCACCAATCCTTCTTTGGTATCCACCGCCACGCCGATATGATAATAGTTTTTCAAGATCATGCGGTCATTCTCAAGGTCCATCTCGGCATTGAGCAGCGGAAACTCTTTTAAGCCCGCGACCACCGCCTTGAAAATAAATGGTAAATAGGATAGTTTCACGCCCCGGTCCGCGTAGGCTTGTTTATGGGTTTCCCGCAGTTTCACCAGTTCCGAGACTTCCACTTCTTCGATGGCGGTCATATGGGCGGCGGATTGTTTGGAGCGGAGCATGTTGCGGGCAATGGCTTTCCTCATCTGGCTCAGGGGTTCATAGACCACCCGCGGTTCCGCCGGTTCGGGAGCGGGCGCCGTCAGCGGTTTGATTTCCCCAGCCTGTTTCTTTTCATAGAAACGTTGAATATCGGCTTTCATTACGCGGCCGGCCGGGCCCGTACCCGGGACCTGGTTGATATCCACGCCCAGTTCTTTGGCCATGGCGCGCGCCACGGGCGTGGCCAGGGCCTTTTTCAGGGGCTTTTCTTCTCCCGGCGCTTCCGCCGCTTCCGGCGGCGGCAGTCCTTCCGTGCCGGCCGGGAGGAAGGCGGAATCGCCGGCCACTTCCAGGGTGCCCACGACGCCGAAGCCTTTCTCATCGATGGGTTTCGCTTCCAGCGGTTTCGGTCTCTCCGCGGCAATGGCCTGGGCTTCCGCGCCGGAAATTCCTTCGATCTCTAATTCCACCAATGGGTCATCTACTTTAATGACTTCCCCTTCTTTGCCGAAAATATTGGTAATTGTACCGGCCCGGGGCGAAGGAATATCCGTCACCACTTTGTCGGTTTCCATTTTAACCAGGGATTCGCCCGATTTAATGGCCTGTCCCTTTTTTACATACCATTGAAGTATCTTCCCTTCGCTGATGCCTTCCCCTATATCCGGGAACTTAAATATGTATCTCATTGTTCTCTCCTGCTAAACAAAAGTTTTGTCCACTGATCGGGCGAACACGGAAACAAGCGGCTCGCCCCTACGGTAATTCTACCCTTTTTTTTAATCTGTGTTAATCTGTGTAATCTGTGGACAACGTTTTTCATTCAGTACTCCACTACCTTTTTGATTTCATGGAAGATGCGTTCCGGGGTGTGGAAGTAGTGATGTTCGCCTTTGGGTAGGGGCGGGACCGTATCGAACCCGGCCAACCGGGTGGGCGGGGCTTCCAGGCTTAGAAACGCTTCTTCAACGGCGATGGAAATTAACTCGGCGCCGGCGCCGAAACTCATGGGGCCTTCCGTTACCGACAACACCCGGCCCGTCTTTTTGATAGATGCCGCGATGGTTTCCCTGTCGATGGGGTAAATGGTGCGCAGGTCGATCAGTTCCACGGAGATGCCTTTTTCTTTGGCCATAATCATGGCCCGCTGGACTTCGCGGATTTCCGCGCCGTAAGAGATCACGGTAATATCCGTACCTACCGCCGCCACTTTGGCCTTGCCGATGGGGATGGCGAATTTCGTTTCCGGCACTTCTTGTTTAATGGCGCGGTAGACTTTTTTCGGTTCCATGAAAATCACCGGGTCGTCGGTTTCGATGGCGGAGATGAGCAGGCCTTTGGCGTCGTAGGGGGTCGAGGGGATGACGACTTTGAGGCCGGGGATATGTCCGAAGAGCGCTTCCATGCTTTCCGAGTGGTGTTCCAGGGCTTTGATGCCGCCGCCGTAGGGCATGCGAACGACCATTTGTGCGCCGTACCTGCCGCGGGAGCGGTTGCGCATGCGGGCCACGTGGGCGAGAATCTGGTTGAAGGCCGGGAAAGCAAAACCGGAAAATTGGATTTCCACCACGGGTCTTAACCCGGCGGCGCACATGCCGACGGCCGCGCCCACGATGGCGGATTCGGCCAGCGGGGAATCGAATACCCGTTCCACGCCGTATTTTTTTTGCAGGCCCGAGGTAACGCGGAACACGCCGCCTTCCACGCCCACGTCTTCGCCGTAGATAACGACATCCGGGTCTTCGGCCAGTTTGATATCCAGGGCGTCGGTGAGCGCCTGGACCATGGTCATGACTTGTGAACTCATTTTTGGGTCTCCTTCCGGTTTAAATATTTCTCATAGGCAATTTGCTGTTGTTTCAAGTCTTCCGGCATTTCTTTATAATGATATTGAAACACGTCTTCGACTTTGTAGGGGGGATAGTTTTCATAGACCGCGAATTCCTTTTCCACTTCCTTTTTATATTCTTCCAGCAGGGGTTCGTCGTCTTCGGGTTTCCACAGGCCATTGGCAACCAGGTAGCCGCGAAGGCGTTTGATGGGGTCTTTTTCCGCCCAGGCTTTTTCTTCTTCCTGGGAGCGGTAGAGGGAAGGGTCGTCGGAGGTGGTATGGGCGCCCTGGCGGAAGGTCAGGGCTTCGATAAGCACCGGGCCTTTGCCGGCGCGGGTATGTTGGAAGGCTTCGCTGCCGGCCCTGTATACGGCGAAGAAATCATTGCCGTCCACTTTAATGCCCGGGATGCCGTAGGCCAATGATTTGATTGCCAGGTTGAGGGAAGCGGTTTGTTTTTTGACTGGCACGGAGATGGCGTACTGGTTGTTCTGGACGGTGAAGATCACGGGGGCTTTCCAGACCGCGGCGAAGTTCAGGGCCTCGTGGAAATCGCCTTCCGAGGTGCTGCCGTCGCCGGAGAAAGCGAAAACAACGCTGTCTTGTTTTTTATATTTAACCGCGTACCCGATGCCGGCGGCGTGTATGAGTTGGGAGGCGATGGGCACGGCCGACGGCAGGAAATTCGGGGCGCCGGAGAATTTGGAACCGTCTTCATGACCGCCGAAGTAAAGGAAAATATCGCGCAGCCGGGCGCCTTTAAGGAGCCAGGCCGACATTTCGCGGAACGCCGGGACAAGCCAGTCTTGCGGCCGCATGAGTTTGCCCATGGCCGTACCGATGGCTTCCTGGCCCAGGTTGGGGGGATAGGTGTACATGCGGCCCTGTCTTTGAAACGAAACAGCCATAAGGTCGGCGGTGCGGGCGAAGTTCATGAATTTATAAGCTTCTAATACCAGGTCGTCGGGTATATCGGGTTTCCATTGGGGGTTGATGATTTGGCCGTCGTTATCTATAATTTGGAGCATTTTATCTTCCCGTGGCTCATATTCTTCAAACAACATGTTTCCTCCTTATAACTCGGTTATTAGATGTCTTTCTTTTATGTGGGATATTATGCCAAAAAAAAATAAAAATTAAAAGAGGAAAGAGGAAAATTAAAAATAATACTGTCCCCCATGCTGGGGGAATTATCTTCATTCGTGTCATTCATTGGGCATGGGGCAGGAATTTTTTGGGGGAAGCCGCTTGAAATTTTCTTACATTTGTGTTATTTTAAATTTGTAGTCGATATTGGAGGTTTTGAATTCATGATGTCAACGCTTGAGAATATAACATTATCTGAGTTTAAAGATTTGCTAACTCACGTTAAAATGCCGGAAAAGATGCGGTTAACCGTAACTTTCGAAGACAACCAAACCGCTTCGGAAATACTGAAAAAAAAACGGGCCTTCGAGGCTATTCACAAACTCAGGGGCTCAGGAAACGGAAATCTTGTTAAAACCCTTCTGAAAGAACGATCCAAAGATAAACTTCGATGAGCAATTAAATTCAAAAATGCGATCTTAGTTCACAAGGATCCTGAATTTGAACAAATTGAAGACGATTTAAAACAGTATAAATTGAAGTACAAAAGACATTAGGAATGAACGCCCCCTGGGCAGTGCGAGTTCCTAACCATGCAGCCCAAGGAACACACGAAAAGAGAGAGTCCACAGATGGCCAGCTTTCTTCATCATTCATCATTCATCGTTTTATCTTTTTACCGTTTGAAATCGGCGGGTTTTTCGTTTACAATACGGGCATGCGAGTAAAAACAGAACTTAAGAAAAAATTGCGTAGGGACTTTGGTGTGCGCATGCGGCAATTGCGTGAAACCCAGGGCCTGACCGGGACTAAAATGGCAGGGATGCTTCAAATCGACCGGGGCACCTTAAAGAGGCATGAAGACGGCCAGTGGATGCCGGAGTATCCGATTTTGCTAAAGATATCCAACGCCTTTGATGTTTCGATGGATTGGCTCCTGTTCAATAAAGGGCCGATATTTTATAAGCAAAAGGATCTCGAGGCAAAAGCAGCCGCCGCAAGGTGATGGCTGTAGAAAATGCCCTTAAAAAATACGCCAAACCGTTTTGGAAACCTTCAATTAAGCTTTTCAGGGATGAAAAAGAAATGCCCACCGGCAGTAACCTGGGGGCTTCCATTAATCACGCCCTGGAAAACTCCGGGTACATGATTTATTTTGCTTCCAAAGAGGCAGCTCAATCGGAATGAGTTCAAAAAGAGCTTCGTAAATGGTGTGGAGAGTTAAACCGGGCGGACAAATTAATTATTATCCTCATCGCGGATGAGATCAAGACCGATCCTCAAAAAGAAAAAATAATCTGGAAAGAGACCGATGCGCTCCCCTCCTTCCTGGAAGAGTATATCACAGACATTCCCATCTATGAAGACTTACGATGGTCAAAACAAGATGAATTGCTGACCCTGGGAAATATCCCCTTTAGAGAGAGTATTAATCGTATTACGGCCCGGCTTCAAGAGAAAACACCCGCGGAGATGAATGATGAGAATGTGAAAATTGACCGCCGCAATAAACGGATAATAAGGGCAATTATTGGAATTGTGGCAGTTCTTTCTATTGCGGTGGGTATTTTTGCATGGTATGCAGAGGTCCAAAAAAATCTGGCGAAAAAGCAATATAAAATGGCAGTAAGCAATCGGCTCGCTTCAGAAGCGGAATTTGTAATGCCGAAAGATAATGCTAAAGCAATTCGTATAGCGGAATAGCATTTGAAATCGGTCTACCTTCACCGCCTGCCGCTGTGGTGCGGGCTTTATGTTCATGCGCATATTCAACAAAGGGACATCCGTTCTACAGTGTCTCATTGAGCCATAATAGTGCAGTTTCAACCGCAGTCTTTTCACCGGACGGTTCCCGCATTCTCACCGTTTCCGATTATGAAACCACGAAAGTGTGGGATGTGCAGGGAAATCTTCTAGTGGAGTTGAAGGAGCATAATGATTCTGTTCGAAGCGTCGTGTTTTCCCCGGACGGTTCCCGCATTCTTACCGCTTCCTATGATAGAACCGCGAAATTGTGGGATATAAATGGGAACCTCCTGGCCGATTTGAGAGGGCATACCGATATTGTCAACAGCGCTGTTTTTTCACCCGAAGGTTCCCGCATTCTCACCGCCTCGTGGGATAAAACCGCGAAATTGTGGGATTTGAAGGGAAACCTCCTGGCCGATTTGAGAGGACATACTGATAAGGTCAACAGGGCGGCGTTTTCCCCGAATGGAAAATACATTGTCACCGCTTCATCAGATGGAACAGCCATCATCTGGCCGACCCCGGAAACCATCATGGAATATCTGAAAACCGCCCCCATCCCGAAACTCACCCCGGAAGAAAAAAAGGAACTGGGCATCGAAGGATTTGAGATCGAATAAGAAAAATAAATCCGAAATTCGAAATTCGAAACCCGAAACAAATTCAAAAATCAAAAATTCAAAATTCAAAACAAAAAACAAAAACAATTTGCCGCCGAATGCGTCTACAGCGCAAAAACGATGGGACTAAAACCATTTTTCTTTTTAACTTGCTTGAATGTTTGAGGGATTTGTATTAGAATAGAGATGGAGGTCGATAGATGAAACCCAAAATATATATCGAAACCACCATTATTAGTTATCTAACCGGTAAACCGAGCCGAGATATTATCATCGCAGCCCATCAGCAAATCACCGAGGAGTGGTGGCGAACCAGGCGACATTTTTTCGATTTATATGCTTCGCAACTTGTTATTCGCGAAGCGGGCGCAGGAGATGAAGAATATTCCCAAAAAAGGCTCAATGCTCTGAGTGAAGCCGAATTGTTAGAAATCACAGAAAGAGCATTATCCCTGGCAAAAATACTCATTGAAAAAGGCGCCGTACCCCAAAAAGCAGAAGAAGATGCTCTTCATATAGCGATTGCAGTCGTGAATGGCATCGATTACTTTATATCCTGGAATTGTAAGCATATTGCCAACGCTAAAATGCGCAGCAAGATAGAACAAGTTTGCCTATCTTGTGGCTATGAACCCATTATTATTTGTACCCCTGAAGAGTTATTGGAGGATTAATAATGATAAAAGATATCATTGTAGAGGAAGTAAGGAGAGAAAGGGATAACCATGCATCCAAATTCAATTATGACATGCATGCGATCTACGAGGACTTAAAAAAGCAAGAAAAAAAGAGTAAACACAAATTTGTCACCTTACCTCCTAAATATATCAAAAAGTCAGCTTAAAAAAAACCACTGAACACAGGAAAGAGTTGAGGAAACCATCATGGACTACCTGAAAACCGCCCGCATCCCGAAACTTACCCCCGCAGAAAAAAAAGAACCGGGCATCGAAGGGTTTAAGATCGAATAAGGAAAGACTCTGGCCCACGAATTACACGAATTTGCACGAAAAAAACAAGGTCCACAGATTACACTGATTTTCACAGATATTTTTTCCGCTCTTCCGCTCTTCTTCGCTTCCTCGCTTCCTGTTTTACCTTCATCATTCATCATTCATCATTCATCATTCTATATAAAGACTTGTCCACGTATGGGCGATTACACGGATTAACACTGATGAAAAAGAAAAGGGGGCAGGGATCGGGAGTCGGGGGTCGCCCTCGCCCGTAAACCATGAAAACTTTTGCCACCAAGGCACGAAGGCACAAAGGTACACCAAGGGTTTTATTATTAAAAAATCCTTGACGACCTGCTGCCTGTTTTTCTTCTCTTCTTCTCTTCTTCGCTTCTTCTCTTCTATTTTTTCCCTCTTGGCGTCCTGGCGCCTTGGTGGCAAAATTTTCATTACTCTTTTTGTTGTTTTTCTCTTGAAATCGAATCTTTTTCATATATAATTATAGGCATGAAAACATTAGCAGAAAAGATAGCCGGTTTATCATATTACCGTGACACTCACCCGGAAGTGGAAAACGTCCAGGTAAATCTATTAAGAAAAGCAGGACCAGGTAAAAGATTTTCCATAACGCTTTCTTTATCGCAAGAGATGATCGCTTTATCCAAACAGGCTTTGAAAAAAGCTAATCCCGGTTTAAGCGATAATGAGCTAAAAATTCTTTTCATAAAGAATTGTTACGGCGCCGGCGCAGCGGAAAAAGTAAAAAAACGTATGATAGAAAAGGGCATGTATGCGGATCAATGAATTGTTCCCGGCACTAGCCCCGGTTGTTTCCGCTTTCGATAAGATTGGAATCCTTTACTATATCGGCGGTTCTATTTCAAGTTCTATTCATGGGATCCCCAGGACTACCATGGATATCGATATAATTGCCGATATAAAACAGGAACATGTCGAAGCTTTATATTTGTTCCTGGAACCGGGATATTACATCGATAAAGACATGATCCGGGAGGCAATAAGACATCAGGCATCATTTAATATAATCCATTTTGATTCGATGATGAAAATAGATATCTTCGTTTTGAAAAAACGAGAATTTGACAGGGAGGCTTTTAAAAGGAAAAAATTGGATGTCCAGGATATAGAGGGAAGTAGGTTCGAGTATTTTATTTCCTCACCGGAAGATATCATATTGAGCAAACTGGAGTGGTATAAAATGGGAGGTGAAGTATCTGAAAGGCAATGGAGAGATATTATCGGCGTTTTGAAAGTACAGGAGAATAACCTGGATATGGAATACTTAGAAAAATGGATTGATCGTTTACAGCTTTCGGATTTATGGAAAAAGTTGCTCGATGAAAAAAAATGAGGCCCCCTCATGACCGAGGGGAAAAACGGGACAGGCGGAATTTTCCCCCAAGGGTATATTATAAAAAACTTTTTATCTTGGTGTTCCTTGGTGTCTTCGTGCCCTGGTGGCTATTTAATTTTTTGTTTTCCATGGGACGCACGACCTTTAAAAATTTTTATAGATCAGCCATGATCTGAAAAAAGGGTTGATAAATTTGTATTCCTTTTTATATTCATAAATGATCTTTAATTGTTCCAGGCGCTGAAGCGCCTTCTTCACGGATGAAGGCTGGGTGATACCGGAAACTTTCAGGAACTCCGCCGAAAGAAGGTTTTTGCCGCCAACCCGGGCCAGGCCGGCAAGGCAGCGCAGTTGCTGACCGGTAAGCTGGGCAAAAGCAGCTTCATAGCCTTTTAATTCCCGGCTGTAAATTACTTCCAACGCCGCCGGGATAATATCCCCGGTTATATTATCCCCATAAGAAGTCCCCTCCCATACGGCCCCACATAACTGCTGCACATCCCCCGATACATCCTGGGCAATTTCAAATATTTTATCCAGCAATTGCGGCGTAACGGTTCTTTTTCCCTGGCGAAATTTCTCTTGTAGAAATTCCCCGAATACGGCCCTGTCCAGTTCCCCTAAATTAAAAGTAATGGCTGATTTAAAAAAAGGACTGTCCGGGTGATTGAAAATTTCATCCATTTTGTTACGTACGCTGCCGGCAAAGATATACGGGATGTCCGTATGAAATTGTATCTTGCTTCTCAGTGTTGCCAGGATGACGGAAGCGTCTTCCAGGTTCAGTATATCCTGGAACTCGTCGAAAACCACTACCCATTTTTTCCGTTTCCTTTCAGAGTTAATGAAATCCAGCAGCCCTTCGATGGAATCGGGTTTTAATTTCACCGAAGCATCAAGCGACAGTGAAGGGGTCCCGGTGAGGGGGTCGATGGTAAGCGTCGGTTTTAAGTGGGCCATGGCTTTGAATATTTTTTCCACCACCCCGGCTTTTTGTTCCATGGAGATGATGGCTTTGATAATGCGCCGGCAGAAATCATCCACGGTTTTGATTTCCATGATATCAATATAGAGGAGGTGGAGATTCTTCGATTGGCGAATTATTTCGTAGATCAAAGAGGTTTTTCCTATCCTTCTTTCGCCTTCCAGCAGGATATTTTGACCCGAAGCAACCAGGTCTTTTAATTTTTCTTCTAGTCCCGGCCTGTGGCAAAAATCTTTATCGAAAACCACCTGGCCATACTTAAACGGGTTCATGTTTTACCTCCGTATTGCACTATATGGTATTACGCTAACTAGTGTAATACAAAAAAGCGCAATTTTCAACCCCCCCCCATGCTGGGGAGGAAAAACGGGACAGACAAAAAAATTCCCTCCGCGGGTGCTATTGACTATCGATTCAAAATTGTATATGATATGTTTATGACAGATCAAACTTTATCAACTACTCCCCAAGCGGGAATGTTTTCGCAGCGGATCAGCCGCCTGGTTGCACCGCCGCGATGGGTGCCGCTGCCAACGGCCTGCGCTGCCCTGACAGGTCTTATCGGCTTCGTCGGCGCCATCTTTTTCTCTTTCGGTATGCTTTTTATGTGGGTATTCGGGGCCGCGCTTCACCCGCTGGACGAGTGGCGCCTGTCCCGGTCTTATGCCGAAGCGCCGGCAATAATCGAATCGGTAAAGCCTACCAATGCCAATGTAAATAGAACACCGGTTTACGAATACCGCTTTCATTTTCAACCCGGGGACGGCGAACCGGTCAATGGAACATGTTATACCACCGGGCAAACCTGGCAAGACGGCGACCGCGTGGCAGCGCATTACCTGCCGGAAAATCCCGAAGTGGCCCGCCTGGAAGGCTCGCGGAGATCGATGTTCTCACCCTGGATAATTCTTTTTTTATTGATCTTTCCCACCGTGGGGCTTGCTTTTTTCGTCCCCCCCATCGTTTCCGGGGTGAAGAAAATAAAGCTCCTGCGTTCCGGGGAAATTACCGGGGCAACCAGCATCTCCTCAAGTCCTACCAATACCAGTATCAACAATGTACCGGTTATGAAATATTCCTATGAATTCCGCGATCGCCTGGGGGCCATATACACGGGGGCATCCAAAGCCCTGCCTACGGAAAAAATCGGCGACGAAGCTGCTGAACCGATCCTCTATCTTCCCTCCAATCCGCAACAATCGATGCTGGTGGACGCATTACCGCTGAAATTACCGCTGGAAGTGGACGAAGAAGGGCATTGGCGCCACCGCGGGTCCATCAAACCGGTGTTGCTTTTTCTCCTGGCCTGGAGCCTGGTGTTGGTCCACGTGGCTGTTGCTATCATCGTGCTTTTTTGAAATTAAGATTCTCTGCCGGTGAAAGAATTCCTTTCCACAACCAAATCAATAGGGTACAGGAATTACCTGTTCCACTCTTGCTTAACTAATTCCTAACTGGAAACAAATAGCGCTATTTATGTCTGCTTTTATTTCGTCATCTTCGATTTCACCAAGCTTCCGGATAAGCCTCTTCTTATCTATTGTACGTATCTGATGACATAAAACAAGCGAATCTTTTTGAAGTCCTGACATCGCCGAAGAAATAAAAACTTCATTGGGGTAGATATTTCTACCCTTTTTCTCCCCACTCTTCCAGGTCCAAATTTTCAAAATCGCGCTCAATTCCTTTAATATCCTCTAAATACATTGGGTCTGCCGCAGCCCGCCTTATCAGATTTATCTTGTTTGCAAAATCCTGCCTCCGCTTCTTCACCAGGAGAATGATTTCTACCAGGTCATCCTCTTCCAGGTAGTCGGGGACTTTTATCTTTACCTCATGATCTCCAGGGATACGCACAACTTGTCTTATCGCTTCCATAAATACACCTTAAAATCGAAACAAGATATTAATTTATTTTTAATTAATAACAGAAGTATTGCAAGAAGTCAAGAAGATATTCTTTTTTCCCCCCCATGCTGGGGGTCCCATTTGTAGAACCGTTACGGCAGGAACGATTCGGGAACAACATCAGGCTCCGTTCCTCCACCAATCGGTAGGGAACAGGAAAAAGCAGGAAATTCTCCTATCCGCCTTTCGAAATAATATCCAACGCCGCTTTGACGCCGTCGGCGGCGGAACTGACTATCCCCCCCGCATAACCGCTGCCTTCACCGGATATATAAAGATTTTGCACCGCGTCCGAACGACCGCCCTTGTCCCGAACCGCCTGGACTAACGAAGAAGTCTTACTCTCAAGACCCAACATCACCCCCTCCTCAAACCCCCGCAACTTCCGGCAAAAATCTTTCATTCCCTCTTTTAAAGATTCGATCACCTTCACAGGCAGGAGTTCGTTAAAATCCGCCGGCGCCAGGGCAAAGGGATAACTGGATTTACTAAAAACAGCCGAAACTTTCCCGGAAAGAAAATCGCCGATCTTACAGGCCGGCGCCGCATAACTATTGGAAACCTGGAAAAATCTTTCCTCCAACCGCTGCAGCCATTCCAGCGCTTCCAGCGGTTCCGACTCTTTGTTTAACAGTTCATTAATATGAACCCCCGCCACAACGGCCGCATTGCCAAAAACGGAATTTCTTGAATAATTACTCATGCCGTTGACAATATTGGCGCCTTTATAAGCAGCGGCGGGAACCACTTTCCCACCCGGACACATGCAAAAGGAATATACCGGCAATAGGTTCGGTTTCTGAAAGGTGAGCCGGTATTCCGCAGCCTTAAGACCCGGAAGCGAAGCTTGACCCCACTGGGCAAGGTTGATCAACTCCTGCGCATGCTCCACGCGGCAGCCGATGGCAAACGGCTTCACCCGGAAAGGCACACCTTTGCGCATCAACATCCGGTACGTGTCATACGAAGAGTGACCCACGGCAAAAATAAAATATTGGGCCGCGATTTTCCCGGCGGCGGTTTCAACGGCCCGCATTTTCCCATTGACCAGGTCGATATTTTCCACTTTGGCGTCGAATAAAAACTGCCCGCCCTTTTCCATGAAATCCTGGCGCAAACGTTTAACGATTTTTCGCAAGTTATCGCTGCCCAGGTGGGGATGCGCCAGGTAGGCGATTTCCTCAGGGGCGCCCCCTTTGATATAGATATCGAAAATGAACTCGCGTTCCCTGGAAATGGATTTGGTGCGGGAAGTGAGTTTGCCGTCGGAAAAAGTCCCGGCCCCACCCTCGCCAAATGCATAATTGCTGTTTTCTACCAGTTCCCCGGTTCTCTCGAAAGATGCGATATCTTTTACCCGCGTATCCACATCCGGCCCCTGCTCCAACAAGGTAACTTCAAAGCCCGCCAGCAGTAGGGTATAAGCGGCAAAGAACCCGGCAGGTCCACTGCCCACCACTACTACTTTTTGATCCCGTTTCTTATAGGGGATGGAAAATGTTTCGTGGGGCAGCGCTCCCGGGCCGGGAAGGGCAGCGGAGGAGACCCCTACACGGATATTCCAATATATATTTCCTTTTTCCCGGGCGTCCAGGCTTTGTTTCTCTATGGTATAGGAAAACTCTTTTATCCCCAGCTTCTTAGCGATTTTTCTCTTCAACTCTTCCGCGGTAAAATCCGTAGGCAGCTTTATATCAAGCACGCGGCGCGCGCGCCCTATTGTAGAACTCTTATGGGAGGTTAACATTTGTCACTTCATCCGGCTCGGCGCCTTCAAGGCATGCTGCCTCCGGCGGCCAAAAACCCTTTTGAAAAAGGGTTTCTGGACTTCCTAAAACTTTTATTTATTTCAATATTTCTTAAATGTCCGGTTCCAACGGGTCTTGGTGAAGAAATTGGCAATGGTTTTAAAGAAATCTTTGACCTTATATATGAAACCGGTGGTCATGTACTCGTAAGAGGTGGATTCGTACGACCAATACACCCGCCAGGGTTTCCCGATGATATATTGCGCGGGAACCGGCCCCCAGGACCGGGAATCGAAACTGTGATTGCGGTTATCCCCCATGCAAAAATAATGCCCCGGCGGCACCACGAATGCTTTACCGTTGGGAGTACCCATTAAAGAATCCCTGAACTGACGGGGAAACTCGGAATGCCAACGGAAAGGATTATCCGGCGGGAAGACATCCATGGGCGGCCTATCTTTAAACACCCGGTAAGGCTCTTGTATCAACTTACCATTTATATACACCAGGTCCCTATCGACCCGGATAGTGTCTCCCGGCAACGCAATTACCCGCTTTACCAGGTTTTTAGGTTCCATACCTTTATTGATTTCACTGGGACCGCTAAAGGTCACGATCATGCCTCTTTCAATCACATGCTGGGGCAAAACCAACCGGTCCAGCGCCCCAAGGGATTGGGAATACGACACCTTGTCCACGAACAAATGGTCGCCCACCAGCATGGTGTCTTCCATGGAGGAAGAAGGGATGACATAGGTTTGCAGTAAAAAAGCATTGATGAAAAAAACAAAGATAACCACTTCGGCAATCAATTCGATATATTCCCTGAATACCGTGACGCCCTGTTTTTTCTTTTCTTCGTGCTGATTTGTTTCTTTTTCTTCGTTCATTTTTCTTTATTCTTTCCCGAATATTTTTTAAATCATGTTCTATTTTACCGCATATTCGACCCGGAATCAATGGCCGGCGCGCTAGAAAATGACTTTGAAAAGCGGTTCTTTTAATTTTGATAGTTCTATTTTCAATTGATACAGCAGACGCCTGGCTTCACGGAAACTCCCGACTTCTCCTGAAACTTTCTCCAAACGGGCGGCGTATTGGGCGACCCGGTCAGCCCCGATCATGGCCGCCGAACCCCTTAAATAATGGGCGCGCTTTCTTAATTCTTCGAAATCTTTTTTCGATAATGCCCTATCCAGTTTCGCCGCAATATCCGGGATTTCATCCAGGAACATCCGGCAAAATCGTCCGTATTGCTCCTTGTTCCCCTTCAGCCTGCCGAGGGCGGTCTCCTGGTCCAGGGTTACAGCTTCTTTTTCATTTTTCCCGTTCTCTTTTCTTTTTTTACTTTCCCCAGCAGAGGCAGATGCGGCTGCGGCTGGGGCTCCTGGGGGCGGAGATGGCGGGTTTTCCCTGGAGCGAACTTTTGAAATGAGTTGAGTAAATTTGTAAAGGTCCACCGGTTTCGTAATAATGTCGGTCATCAAGTATTGAAAGGCTTTTTCCCTATGGGGCAGCGTCGTATGGGCCGTCATGGCAAAGATAGGGATATTGGGATCGAAAGCGCCGGATTTATTGCCCCGGATGCGGCGGGCAGCTTCACAACCGTCCATTTCCGGCATTTCCACATCCATCAGGATAAGATCGAAAGGTTCTTTTTTTAGACGCTCCAACACTTTAACCCCGTTCATCACGTGCACGACTTTATGGTTTAATTTTTGCAGGAGAATGACGGCCATTTTTGCATTCATGAGGTTGTCTTCCGCCAGGAGTATCTTTAATGGCATCCCTTCCGGTTGGTATAGCACCGGCTTGGCCATCTGCACCGCCGCGGCATCGGGATCGCCGGGGTCGAAAACGGCGGTAAAAGTAAATGTACTCCCTTCTCCCTTCTTGCTGTCCGCCCGGATGGCGCCGCCCATCAATTCCACCAACTGCTTACATATGGCCAGCCCCAGGCCGGTGCCGCCGTATTTCCGGGTGAAGGAACTGTCCGCCTGGTTGAAACTTTCAAAGATCGCTTTTTGTTGATCTTCGGGGATGCCGATGCCAAAGTCCCGGACAGTGAACATCAACATAATCTTTTCCCCTATTTTCGGCGCATTGTCGCCCATTTCTACTTCCCGGACTTCGATTCTTATCTCCCCCCGGTCCGAGAATTTTACGGCATTGGCTGCCAGGTTGATCAGCACCTGCTTTAAGCGTACAAAATCTCCCTTTAAAAACAGGGGGACATTTTTATGTATTTTATAGTCGAAGACCAGGCCTTTTTCTTCAGCGGAAACCCTGAGCATTTTAACGATGGAACGGATGACTTCCTCCAGGTCGAAATCGATCTGTTCAAGGACCAACCGTCCGGCTTCGATTTTGGAGAAATCCAGGATATCGTTGATCACATGCAGGAGACTTTGACCGGCCTCTTTAACGGTTTCCAGGAAATCCAGTTGTTCTTCGTCCAGGTCGGTTAAGAGGGTGAGTTCGGTCATGCCCAGGATGGCGTTCATCGGGGTGCGGATTTCATGGCTCATTCGCGCCAGGAATTCGCTTTTGGCATTGTTTGCCCTTTCGGCTTCTTCCCGCGCCCGTTCCAATTCTTTATTCTGCATTTCGATTTTATCGTAAGCGTCAAGGATGATACCCTGGTTACTGTCGCTGATGCGGGTTATTTTATCCGTGGTGCGGAGTATTTTTTTATATTCCCCGGTCAGGTCGCTATACAAATCCCGGAGTTCAGCCGGGGAAAGGGTTTCGTTTTTTTCGAGATCCTGGGCGTTTTTTAGTACTTGATATTCGCGTTCATAAGTATGGGATTCGGCCGTTGAATTTAATTCCGCCTCTTCGCCTGTTTTTTTCTTCATCGAAGGTTACATTTCTAAAGTCGGTTCCGCTTCGCTGACTTTTTTCACCAGGATTTCAAAGTCATCGATATTGAAGGGTTTTTCTATAAAAGCATCGGCCCTGCAATCCAGCGCCAGTTTATAGTTGGATTCCTTGTAAACGGCGCTTATGGCGATGATTTTTACATTTTCCAGCGTGGGGTCATTTTTAATCGTAGTACACAATTCGATGCCGTGGATGCCGGGCAGCAGCAGGTCGCAGATGAGAAGTTCGGGTTTCTCTTTTCTCACCAATTCCAGGGCTTTTTTCCCCTCTTCCGCGCTGTAAACCTGGTATCCCAACCGGGCTAAAGTTTCTCCCACAACGATAATGATTTTCTTGTCATCGTCGACTACGACGGCCTTTTTAATATTATTCATTCTCGCCTCCTGCCTCCAGGGCAATTTTATTCGTATATCAGGGCTTATATTATATACCATTTTCTTCAAAAAAAAAAATCAGCAATAATCATTGAAATATATTCTTTTCGCCTTCGCGTCTTTTCGCCTATTTTCTCAGGGCGATGTTGAAATCCTCTTTTGATTCTGATACAATCCGACTATGCATAAAAATCAGAAGAAGAACCCGTGTAAAGGAGGAAATAATGAACCAGGATGATCATACCGAGCAGTTACCGTCGCCCCCGGAGGAGACCGGCAGTATTCCCGAACCCCCAAAATTAATTGTTCCTTTTGAGGACCCTACCAAAGAGTTTTTCACCGGTCTTTTTGAGACAATGAAGTTGGTTTTATTTGAACCTACCCGTTTTTTCAGGGATTACAAACTGGACGGTTCCATAGCAAGGCCCCTCCTGTTTGCGGTTATGATCGGGTGGACCGCGGCAACTATCAGCGCCATGTGGGGAACCGTTGTCAACAAATCGATATTTAGCTACTTACAAGAGCGTATGCCCGACCTGGAGGGGGTCGATTGGGAGCGACTTGCATCCGGTGGGAGTTCGATGGATTTTGCATTTACACTGATCCTTGCGCCCATTTTTATCGTGTTCGGGTTATTTATTATTGCCGGCGTTTATCACTTGTTTTTGATGATAGCAAAAGGCGCCAACAAGAATTTCGAAACGACATTTAACGTGGCGGCCTACGGCATGGTAACCCGTCTTGCGGAATTCATTCCCTTTTGCGGCAGTTTGATCGCATGGATTTATGGTCTGGTTTTAGCCATTATCGGCTTAGCCGGGGCCCACAAAACAGACAGTGGGAAAGCGGCCTTTGCCGTTCTCGCCCCTGTTGTGTTGTGCTGTTTTTGTATTTTAATGATTTTCATGATGATCGGGGCGACCGGGTTTATGGCAGTGCTTAATAAATCCCTCCGGTGAAATTAAAAAGTACCGTTCGAACAAAGGGGGAGTTGAATCTCCCCCTGGTTTATTTCATGGTGACGGGGACCTGTACCCTGATGGTCTATGTCCTTTACCTTGCGATACAAATTCCCCGTATCCCCTGTATTTTTAAAGCACTTACGGGATATCCCTGCCCAACCTGCGGCGCCACAAGGGTTATAAGGTCTCTATTCCAGTTCGATATCCTATCCGCTTTTCTCCGGAACCCGCTGCTTTTCCTGGCGGGTGTTGTATTTATCGCCTGGGTGTTTTATGGATTCTACATGTTATTTTCCGGGAAAAAGGTACAGGTTGTTTTAAGCGAAAAAGAAAGCCGCTTATTGAGATGGGGCGTAATGATCCTCTTCTTTATAAACTGGATTTACCTGGCAGCGGCAAGAGTTTAGGGAAATTATTTGAATGCCCCCTTATCTTCCTTCATTTATTCCTTGTGTTCTCATAAGTTCTCATAAATTCAAATTAATTCAAATTAATTCAAAAACCATAAAAACCATTCATATCAATATTATACAATCAGACAAATTCAAATTAAATTAAATAATTCAAATTAATTCAAATTAATTTCGAGGTCCTTAAACAAGAGCATACCTCGACTTGTATACCGTGCCTATGTTCTGGATTTTTCCTCTTTTGCGAAGCGAAGCCAGGAGGTTTGAAAGTTTGATTTGTTTTTGCTGTTCATTCAGTATCTCCGGGAGTTTTGCAATGAGTAGAGTTTCTAAGTCTTTGCGGGTAGCTTCTTTATATTTTCTAAGGTATTCCAGGATCATGTTCTTATAATATTCATCATCAAATCCACGATGTTTGATGTACTGGGCTTTAAGTCTATCATCTCCTGTTTTACCCAGGACGATATCCGAAAGGAAATAGTTCGGTTTCCGCCCGGAGATCATGCCTTTCTTTTTCAGGGTAATAATTTCCTTATCTTGAACCGGTTTCCTTTTCTGTACTTTATCGAGGCAGATAATTTCGTTGAGAGTCAAGTCGGGGTTCCTGGCGAGGATACGCGCAAAATCGAGGTCCAGTACTTTGCCGGTAATCGTCACTTTGACATTGTTGTCGGATAAATCATATTCGGGCATAGGGAAATATCGTTGACTCTGAAAAATGAACATTTTTTTGATTCCCCCGCCGATGGTGTCTACCATTCTAAGGTTAAACATGGCTATAGCAAGAAAAGGATTCCGGTAATGCTGTTGGGGGGCATCTTCTTTGATGACTTTTTCTACCGAGCCGGGGATGAAGTCGCCGTAATTGGAGAAAACAAGGCGTCCATTTTCGAATTCGACGGCATTGATGCGGCCGCATTTGGTGTAATCTTGATGGGCAATGCAGTTGTTGAGCGCTTCCCGGATAATAAAGGGCTCGTAGGTGAGTACTTCGTCCGGGAAAAGGGTTCCCTCTTTTAAGTAGCGATATGTCAGGTTCCTGATTTTTGAAAAGACTTTGTCCACGGCGAGTAAAAAGGGAATGTTTACGATCTCATAATCTTTTTCTATGTTATTTTGGTCTTTGAGAATCCAGCGGATTTTGGCGTCCGAGGGGGTAACAAAATGTTCCGATTCTTCGCGCCCCAGGAGAAGAATAGCGGTTCGGGTGATTTTCCCTTTAATTGTAAGTTTGGCTTTATTGAGGAAGGTGAGGTCATCCCATGTATCTGTTTCAAGGGCCAGTTCCGGGAATTTCCCTTTGAAGTTTTCCCTGGCCTTTAGGATTGCTTTTGGGTCAAGGTCTTCAAGTTCCGCATCCGGTATTATCATGGCGCTCCAGTCTTCCCTGGTTGCCTGGGACCGGATTCTTTCAATTTCTTCCAGGTTTAGCGGCGATAGTTCTTGGCCGTCGCGTCCGTAGTAATGGCCGTCGAAAGCAATGGGGATGCCTTGCGGCGCGGCAGGGACCTGGAACATAACAACGCGACCTTCGGCCAGATTGAGTTCGTAGATTTCCATAAAGGTAATGCGGTTTGTGATTTTATTGGCAATTTCGCTTTTGAGGCTGTCCAGGTCGGCCCGACTGGTTCGGAAGGAGCTGCCAATGATGGTTCGTCCGTTATCTTTTACGCCGAAAACAAGCCATGCGAAGGGTTGCCCTTTGAGGTTTGCTTCGTTGGACAGCGCGGAAAAATAGCGGCCGATTTTTGTGAAATCATATCCTCGATTTGCCTCCTTAAACTCAAATACTTCGTTTTCCGCTGGTTGATCACGAAGATCATTTAAGATAGGCAATAATTGTTCTTTTGATAGATTCATATTGTTTTCCTCACATCGATTTTTCCCGCCATTTCCACAAGGAGTTCCACGGTCTCCGCTTCCAATTCCGCAATGTAAGCCTTGATTTTCTCCAGGCCGCGGAGCAGGTTGCAGATGCTCCGGATAAAGTTTGCCATCTGGCTGTGAGATTGAACGGACATTGGGTAGTTCTCCTTATCCAGCGTTTAAAAACATCCAATGCGGTATTATAAACCATGTCCCCGCGATTTGCAAATAAACAAGTGTTTTAGCCACCAGGCAAATTTTTTTACCCCTCCAAATGTTCCGGCACATCACCCAACCATTCTACGCCGCTGGATTTATAGTGCGGATAGGGGTTATATTTCATCGGTGGCCTCCGTTTCCGCATTTCGTGCATCTAACATCGTCGCCCATTCATGCATTTTTTGTTTTAATAAGGCCCTGGAAATTAGTTTATGCTCATATTCGGCCACAAGGGCGGGCGAAAGTGTACGGCTTAAGGCGTATTCAACCACTTCATCATCTTTGTTGCGACATAACAAAACCCCGATACTAGGGTTCTCGTGCGGCCGTTTGCGGTCCCTATCAAGCGCTTCAAGATAAAAAGAAAGCTGCCCTATATGAGCCGGCTCAAATTTGCCTGTTTTTAACTCAAAAGCCACCAGGCATTGTAAGTCGCGGTGATAAAAAAGTAAGTCCAATTCAAAGTCCGTATTCCCCACCTGCAAACGAACCTTTTCACCCACAAACGTAAAACCGTCTCCTAACTCAAGAAGGAACCGGCAGAGATTTTTAACCAGCGCCTCCCGTAAATCTTTTTCATGGTATGGAGAGGGTAAATCGATGAAATCCAGCATATAACTATCTTTGAAAATACCGCCGACGTCCTGTGGTAATTCTCTCACCACTGGTGAGAGTTTTTGTTCGGCAAGCATGGTGCGCTCAAATGCCCCACTTTTAATTTGGCCTTCAAGTTCGCGTTTCGACCAGTGCGCCCAGGCAGCATTTTGTAAATAAAACATCTTTTCTTCCAGGGATTTACATTGAGCCATGATAATGCAATTGTTGGTCCACGATAATTCTCTCAGCAGTGCCGAGAGTTTTTCATTTCCATTATAGAGTTCAAAAAATTGCTTCATTCGCCATAGATTCTGGGCGGAAAAACCCTTTATATCGGGCGCTTTCCAGGCTAACCATTGCGCCAGCTCATTTACAACACCTTTTCCCCATCCGGCATGGGCTACCTTGCTGGATAGATATGAACCGACAGCCCAATAAGTATCTATCAAAGCTACATTAATTGCACTATAGGCGTGAGAACGCCCTGTCTGAATGAGTTTCAAAACTTCAGAAAAATCCTTTTCTCTTTATCCAGCGTTTAAAAACATCCAATGCGGTATTATAAACCATGTCCCCGCGATTTGCAAATAAACAAGAGTTTTAGGCGCCAGGCAAATTTTTTCAGCTCTATTTCAAGAACAAAGCGGGAAAAGTGAAATCGCGTAAAGCGGGTAATTATAGGTTCTGCCATCCTTCCGTAAATTCAACAAATTGCTCCGCGATACCACCACGGGATCGTACTTCTCATTGTAAACCTTAAGACTCTTACTTAATAGGTTTAAGCCGGCTTTCGTTTCAAGCGGATATACCCGGTCATCCACTGAATACACGAAATCTACCTCTGCCTTGCCCTGGCTGCTCCAGTAAAAAAGATTCCCAGGTAGCTTACTCCTTAACTGCTGCGCCGCATAATTCTCCACGAAAGCGCCGTAAAAATGTGTAAAAACTGCGTTTCCATTGATAAGCGTCGCCGGCGAAATATTCACCATCGCCCCCAACAACCCGATGTCCAATAAATATACTTTAAAAATATTTTCATTGGCATAGCCCATAAGCGGTATTCCCGGCCTGGAAATATTGTAACATTTATAAATCAAACCGGCGTCGCATAACCATTGCAATGCTACCTCGTATTCCCTGGCCCTGGCATCCTTCCGGACTACTGAGAATATAAATTTCTTGTTTTCTTTTGACAGGTGCACCGGGATGGATTGCCAAACCGATGTGATTTTCATGACTTCGGGGCTGTCCGCATGCTTTGTAAAATCAAGTAGATAGGTATCCATAATATCTTTCTGGATTTTCCTGGCGGCGTCAAAACTCCTGGTTTTGCAGTAAACCGATACGGCTTCCGGCATTCCCCCGGTAAAATAATAATACTTTAATTGCTCGATCAATTCGACATGGAAAGGTTCGGGGAACGACTCGAAATCTTTATTCGCACTCTCGATTAATCCCCGTAGTTCCGGTTTCCCTACGGCGTTGAGAAATTCGAGGAAAGTCGCGGGGTAAAGGTCTAAGAAAGTCACCTGTCCGACAGGAAAAGATCTTTGTCTTCCCAACTTGATACCCAGCAGCGATCCGGCGGCGGCAATATGGTACTCTTTGGCTCTTTCATTGAAATACTTGAGAGAATTCAACGCATTATTCGATGCCTGGATTTCATCGAAAATAATCAAGGTTGACCCGGGTAGGACTTTTACGCCGCCCCCATAAATGGATAGACCCGTTATTATTTTCTCCTTATCGAACCGTTGGCTGAAAAGGGCATCAAGGGTTGGGTCATCCTCGAAATTAAGATAAATATAGTTTTCATATTCTTTTTTTGCGAATTCAAGGAGGATATAGGTTTTTCCAACCTGGCGGGCGCCGCGTAAAATAAGCGGTTTCCTTAGTTCCGAATGTTTCCATTCGATCAGTTGTTGGTAAATATCTCTTTTCATGGAGGGTAATATAAGCTGAATGGATTGTAAAGTCAAGTACTCGTTCCGAAAAGGTGAGAATTTCCACGTTTTTGGAACGAGATTTGTGGGATTCCCCACGTTTTAGGAAGAACCCTGGAAACGCGGCCTGGAATGAAAATAGCCACCAAGGCACAAAGGTTCACCAAGGGGTGATTATTTGAGTGTCCCTTAATCCATAAACGGGGAAAAAAAAGAAGGTGGGAAGGTGAGAAGGTAAGAAAAAACATGACTGGAGGGGCTTGATTTATCGGTAGGGGCTTGATTTATCAAGCCCTTCACCGGCGTTCATCTTTGGGGTTTGATGAAATCAAACCCCTACATTGTCGCAGTATTCATGGAAGAGCAGAGAAAAATCTGTGTTAATCCGTGTAATCTGTGGACGAATGTTTTTTTAATTCGTGCCAATTCGTGTCATTCGTGGGCTGTTTTTCATCTCTTGTTTTCCCGATCTTTATATTTTATAATGAAGGCCCACGGAGGTTTTTATGGCAGATATTGAAATCATCAAGGAAATGGAGAAGATACTAAAGGTGCTGCTATTGCCTCTCAAATCCGGCGATATCAGTAGGAGCGGCAAACTCGGGTACTCCCTGGACGAAATGGGGGCGGTCACCGGGTTAAATTTGTACTCTCTTGCTATAAAGCCGGTTTTGAAGTATGTTGACCGGCTTCGCCGGGCGACCCGATTAAACCTATGGGGTTGCAAATTGGAACAGGGCGATATTGGTTTTCTCCGCGGACGGTGCGATTTAACCTATTTGAATCTGGGCGCGAATCCCGGCATAAAAGATTTTTCCTTCCTCCGTGAGTTGAAGGGATTAACGTCGGTGAATTTGAGCTTTAATAACTTAACCGATGTCTCCTTCCTCCGTGAGTTGAAGGGGTTAACGTCGGTGTATTTGTGGGATAATAACTTAACCGATGTCTCCTTCCTCCGTGAGTTGAAGGGATTAACGTCGTTGGGTTTGCGGAATAATCAATTAAAGGATATTTCTTTCGTCGCAGACCTGGACCATCTGACCGATCTCTACATCATTGATAACCCGGTTGAAAATCCGCCGCCGGAAATCGTTGACCAGGGCCTGGCCGCCATCCGGGATTACTTCCGCTCATTAAAAGAAAAAGAATTATGCCGCTTAAACGAAGTAAAAATTCTCCTGGTGGGCAGCGGTGGCGCAGGCAAAACTTCCCTGCTTAAACGCCTCGGCAACCTTGACTTCGATCTCAATGAAGACAAAACCCACGGCATCGGCATCCATACCATCGATATGGAAATAAACAATCCCGCTGGCGCCGGTTCACAATCCACCCTGATCCACGCCCATTTCTGGGATTTCGGCGGCCAGGAAATTATGCACGCTTCCCACCAATTCTTCCTTTCCAAACGCTCCCTGTACATTTTAGTCGTGGACTCCCGCGAAGAACAAACCGCGGAATACTGGCTCAAACACATCGAAACTTTCGGCGGCGGCTCCCCGGTGCTGGTGGTGATTAATAAAATCGACCAAAACCCCCACTTCGACCTGGACCGTAATATCCTCAGACGAAAATACCCCAATATCCTGGACTTTTACCGCATCTCCTGCCAAACCCGCGCCGGCCTGCCCCAACTCCGGGACGCCATTAAATCCGCCATCCCCCAAACGGAGTTAATCAAAACCCCGGTGGCCGCCTCATGGATGAAAGTCAAATCCACCCTGGAAAACGTCACCAGGGACAAATGCTATATTTCCCACAACGAATTCCACGATATCTGCGGCAGCGCCGCCATCCCCACGGATACCACCCGGGAAACCCTGGTCCAATTCTTAAACGAACTGGGGATCGTACTCCATTTCAAAGATTTCGAACTGCAAGAATACCACGTACTGAACCCCAGGTGGGTCACCGAAGGCGTTTACCGCATCATCAATTCCCCCTCCCTGGCGGCGCAACACGGGCTGTTGAAAAAAAACGAGCTTAGCCATATCATCAACGAAGAGAAAACAAAAACCTGCGTGTATATGCAGGAACTGGAAAACCGGCCCTATACCCCGGGGGAACAAAATTACATCGTGAAGTTAATGCAAAAATTCGAACTGTGCTACGTACTGGATGAGGAGATCATCCTGGTTCCCGCTTTGCTGGACACCAAAGAACCGCCGCTGCCGATGCCGGAGGAACCGGGCCACAGCCTGGATTTTATATTGACTTATGATTTCCTGCCCAAATCCGTGATATCCCGGTTGCTGGTCAAATTGCACAAAGACCTCGCACCCGGTCAAAGTTGGCGCACCGGCATGGTTTTGGAAAGCGATCTCTTTCACACCCGCGCGTTGATCCGGGCCGATGAAGTGGAAAAAACCATCGGCATCCACATCCGCGGCGGCCAGAAACGCGAACACCTCAGCGTGGTCCGAAGCGCCCTGCGGGAAATCAATAAAAGTTTCCAACAAATGAAAATCGAAGAACTCATTCCGTTACCGTTACCTCTACCCGCCGCTCTCCCGGACGACACCAGGGAGAAACACAAAGGCGCCGGCAAATATGCGCGGACCGTATCTTACTCATTTCTTTTGGGTTATGAGCGGGAAGGCATCGGTGAATATTTCGACGGCGAAACCGGGCAGCGGTACCGGGTGGCGCAATTACTGGATTCCGTCGCACTGCCGGAAGAACGAAAACGGGAAGGTTTCGATATCGATGGCCCTAAAGGACGTTTCCACCGGTCGATGGATGATTTCGATAGGCCGGGAACAGGGGCCCCAATAATGAAACCCGCGCCGGTCCCGCGGGAACGCCAGGAAGAAGACGCCGGTAGGTACAGGAGACTCAAGGAACTGGTTCCACGGATCGCCGCCCTGGAAAAACAAACAGCGGAAGCAAGGAAGATAAAAGACAACCTGGACGCCCGGGCCCGGAAACGTGTGCGCCTGCGTTATGCCATCCTATTGGGGATCGATATCCTGCTTATTGCAGTTCTTTGCATTCTTTTATTTAATAAGGAATTGACATGGGGCGATATCGAGCCTTATACCTATATTGCCGGGCTATTGCTGTTTGCCTGCAACCTGGGTTACCTGATGATCAAAGGAAACAGTTTCAGCCTCACCTCTATATATAATAGAAACCTGGAGATGACGCGGGAGAATTCTTATCGGGAATATAATTTCGATGCAGCTAAGTTTGACGACCTGGAGAATGAATTGAGACAAGCAAAAGAGGAACAAGCCCGATTGTTGTAATAGCCACCAGGGCACGCAATTACAGTCGAATTCTTTTCTTTCGCGGGTAAACCCGGGGATATTCCGGTTTTCCTGTTCCGATTTGCCGGGAAAGTTCCAAAAAAAGCGGATTGCCGGGGAAAATTCTACAAAACATTCGGGCAATTCTGGTCGCTTACACGCAATTTGACAAAAAATTGCGCCCCACCAGGCGGCTGCTATTTATTTGGCGCGAATGATACCTACAGCGTCGTCGGAAGCGATCTCAGGTGATGAAAAATGGAATATTCCACGTCGGATGGAGTTTTTTCCCCAAAAAAATCCCTGCGGCCGCTTTTTATGGAGTATTTAACCGAAAAAAATCCCTGCCGCCGCTTTTTGCCGATCTTTTAGACTGAAAAAATGACAGCCGCCACGATTTGGGGTTCTTTTTCCAATTTTCCTCTTCACCGGTTTTCTTTTTCATTAACAATTAAACATTAATAATTGACAATTATCCCTTTTCCGCTTGCATAATAGGGCAGACACGAGGGGGATTATTTGAGTATCCCCTAATCGTCCCTCTTTTCATCTTTGTTTCTCCTTGTGTTCTTACATTCTAAAAAGGCAAAAGTAAGGTTGAGGGGAAAACGGATTTAACTTCCCCTCAACCTTTTCCTCAACCTGGGATTTCAATTATTTTTTCTTCGTTTTCAATTCATCCAGCAATTTTTGGGCTTCCTTCGCGTACTCCTGCTGTTCTTGAGGAAGCGCTTTCCCAAACTGGGCGGCTTTTTCCAACATTTTGACGACCTCTGCCTCATCTTTCTTGTTCTTTGCCAGCTTCTGGTAAATCTTGGCCTTTAACAACATATTGCCATAACCGGCTTTAAGATTTACGGATAAATCGATCAACTCTTTGGCTTTGTCAACCATCCCGTTTTCAAAGGCAAATCTTGCAGACTGATACGGCGGTACCCAATACCGGCCCATGGTCTTCTCAATATTAGCGAAGATCATTCCCTTGGTGTCTACCTTAACGGTAAAACCGATCATTAATTTTTCCCAGTGCAGGACGACTTTGGCGGAATCCTCTGCCAGGTCGGTGAAAGCAAACATCATCCATTCACAGAAAGGGGCAGGCATGGGCTTTACTTTAATTCGCAGCACATCCTCGCTCTCTTTATATTCATAATCGCCCCAGATGTCGCCCTGTTTGCTGAAAATGACTACCCACTCTTCCACGCCGGGGATGGTAAAAAGACCATATTTCCCGGCGGCCAGTTTATTGCCCTCTATCATCACGTCATTACTGAACTCGATGGTGGTAGCGTTATTGGCCCCGGTCCGCCATGTTTTGTCATAAGGCACCAGCCCGCCCCAAATCACCCGCCCTTTCACGCCGGGACGGAAATAGTTGACGGTTATGTCGGTCAAACCGACAACCTGAGTTACAGACGCCTTCTGACTGACAGTCGGGAATTTAATCTCCTGCGCCCAAAGGCCACCGGCCATCAGGCTTACAAATACCATTACTACTAAAATAAACGTTGCTTTTTTCATTTATTACCTCCTTTAATATTTCTTTATACTACAGGGGATATACAGAAGTCAACTTTTCTGTTATTATTCTTTCTAAAAAACTTTCAGTTTAAAAAAAACAAAAGGATGAAAGAATATGAAACAGGTAAAGAAAATCTTTTTTTTAACGCTGTTATTATCTATATTTAATGCGCTCTCGCTTTCCCTCCCGGTATTCTCCCAGCAGCCGGAGATTATGAACAGCGCAAAGTTAAAAATCGCGCTGGAGAAGCTGCAGGTGCTGGGCAGCGCCCTGTACATCGGCGCCCACCCGGATGATGAAAACACGGCGCTGCTGGCATGGCTTTCCCGCGAGAAAAAGGTGCGGGCGGCGTATCTCTCGGTGACGCGGGGCGAGGGTGGGCAGAACCTGCTGGGCGCGGAAAAAGGCCCCCTGATGGGCGTGCTCCGTACTTACGAACTGCTCCAGGCCCGGCAATTGGACGGCGCGGAACAATTTTTTACCCGGGCCGTGGATTTCGGTTACTCCAAAACAGCAAAGGAATCCCTGGCTTTCTGGGGAGAAAAAAATATCCTGGAAGACATGGTGTTTGTGATCCGCAAATTCCAACCGGATGTGCTGTTCAGCCGTTTCCCCGTCGATCCCGCAATGGGCGGCGGCCACGGCCATCATACGGCTTCGGGTATTTTGCTCCTGGAAGCGTTTAAAGCCGCCGGCGATGCGTCGCGATTCCCTGAACAACTGGAATACGTTTCTACCTGGCAGCCCAAACGGATTCTCTGGAATACCTGGCAACCTTATATGAAAGATTTTAAACCGGAAGACCTGGTGAAATTTATTACAGTGGATGCGGGCGTCTATAACCCGCTGTTGGGGCAATCCTACGATGAAATCGCGGCCCTGAGCCGCAGTATGCATAAAAGCCAGGGTTTCGGCGCCATACCCCGGCGCAATATGCGACTGGAGTACTTTCAAGTGCTGGACGGCGAACCAACGAAGAATGACCTGTTCGAAGGCGTCGATATTTCCTGGAACCGGCTCCGCGTCGCCGTTCCCGGCTCGGAAAAGGTCCGCCAACTGCTGGAAAAAGCCGATAAGTCCTTTCAATTCGAGCACCCGCAAAAGATTCTACCGCTTCTTATGGAAGCCCTCTCCCTGCTTAAGGCCCTGCCCCCATCCCACTGGATAATAATAAAAACAAGGGAACTGGAAGAAGTAATCCGCTCCTGCGCCGGCCTCTGGTTGGATGCCGCGGCTGAAACCCCGGAAGTAACCCCGGGCCAGGAAATTAAAGTGAATGTCATGGCAATCAACCGCTCGGATTTTCCTTTTTCCATTAAAAAAATCATAGTCCCGGGGGAAAATAAAGAGATTGAAGTCAATCAACCGCTGCCCATCAACCAGCCGCTGACCCGCGATTTTATGATGAAAATTTCGGAAACGGAATTTACGCATCCTTACTGGCTGAGAGAAAAACCCCAAAAGGGCATCAATATTACGGCGAATCATGAGTTCAGGGGATTGGCGGTCGCGCCGTACCCGTTTAATTTACAAGTGGTGCTGGAGGCCGATGGCCGCGAAGTCTCCCTGGAAACCCCGGTGATCTACCGCCAACGCGACCCGGTAGAGGGAGAAAAAATCCGGGACCTGGTGGTCACTCCCCCGGCAACCGTGAACTTCACGGAAGAGGTGTTCTACTTCCCCGGCAAAGAGCCGCAAACCATTGCGCTGGTCCTGCGCAGCGGCCCGGCGCCGGCAACCGGCAGTTTAAAACTCATCCTCCCTGCTTCCTGGAAAGTGGATCCGGCAATGCTTTCGTTTAAGATCGATGAGCCCTTTTCCGAGAAAAAGGTATCTTTCACGGTCACGCCCCCTGCCAAAGATAGTGCCGTGTGCGCGGCCACGGCCGAAATTACCGTGGGCGACCGCGTTTACGATCGCAGCCGGGTTACCATTCGCTATTCTCACGTGCCGCTGCTGACCCTACACCCCCAGGCGGAAGCCCGGTTGGCGCCAATGGATTTAAAAAGAACCGGCCAACGCATCGGTTATATTATGGGTTCCGGCGATGATATCCCGGGCTACCTCAACCAGGTGGGCTACCGCGTAGACTTGCTCTCCGACGAAGATTTGTTTAACCGCGACCTGGCGCAGTATGATGCGATTATTACCGGCGTCCGGGCTTATAATACCCGCGATATCCTGAAATTCGTACAGGGTCGTTTGCTGGAATATGCCGCCAACGGCGGCCGCTTGATCCTTCAATATAACGTGGCCCGCGGTTTGAAAATCGAACCGGTGGGCCCCTACCCGATTCAATTATCCCAGCAGCGCGTGTCTGAAGAAGACGCCGTCGTTACCCTGTTAGACCCCACACATCCCTTGTTTCATTTTCCCAATGAAATCCTACCTACGGATTTTGACGGCTGGGTGCAGGAACGGGGCCTCTATTTTGCGGACAAATGGGATGAGAAGTATACCGCCCTGCTGTCCTGCCGCGACGAAGGCGAAGAACCGCAAAACGGCGGCCTGCTGTTTACCCGGTACGGAAAAGGCGTGTTTATCTACAGCGGCTATTCCTTCTTCCGCCAGTTACCGGCCGGCGTCCCGGGCGCATTGAAACTGTTTGTTAATATGATTTCGGTTAAATAGAATTATGAATGATGAATAATGAATGATGAATGATGAAATATAAAAAATATATTTTAAGCGGATTAAAATCATTTCTTTTAAAATTCTTCTTCATTCTTCATCATTCATCATTCATCATTCATCATTTTTTTCCCTGGACCACCAAAAACTTTTGTTTAGGAGGAAAATGATAACTATGGAAGACACAGATAAAGAAGAAGCCCCGCCCATTCTCAAATCCTGGCGAAACCTCTACCTCGTCGTCCTGGCCCACCTCATCGCCTGGATAACCTTCCTCGCTTTCTTCACACGGATATTCAAATGAGCGCCATCGACTGGTCCGTATTAATCCTTTCCCTTGTTTTTATCGTCATATACGGCGTGTACAAAGGAAGGGGCAGCAAAGACATCACCGGTTATTTAATGGCCGACCGCAATATCCGGTGGTATATCGTCACCCTTTCCGTCATGGCCACCCAGGCCAGCGCCATTACGTTTATCTCCACGCCCGGCCAGGCCTACAGCGACGGCATGCGGTTTATACAATTCTATTTAGGACTCCCCCTGGCCATGATCGTGCTTTCTATCACGGCGATTCCCCTTTTCCATAAACTCAAGGTTTTTACCGCTTACGAATACCTCGAAAACCGTTTCGATCTAAAAACCCGCGGCCTGGCCGCCGGTTTGTTTTTAATTCAACGGGGATTGGCTTCCGGGTTGACCATCTATGCCCCGGCCATTATCTTATCCACGCTCCTGGGATTGAATATATATATAACCAACCTTATCCTCGGCGGCCTGGTCATCATATACACCGCTTCCGGCGGCAGCAAAGCCGTAAGCTGGACCCAGACCCAGCAAATGATTATTATTTTCTTCGCCATGGCCGGCGCTGTTTTCATGATCCTCCACCTCCTGCCCCAGGACGTATCGGTTACCGATGCCCTTTTCGTGGCCGGGAAAATGGGAAAATTAAACGCCATCGATTTTTCTTTTGATTTGAATAACCGTTACAATATCTGGTCCGGCGTCATCGGCGGATTTTTCCTGGCCCTTTCTTATTTCGGGACAGACCAATCCCAGGTGCAGCGTTACCTCACCGGGAAATCCATTACTCACAGCCGGTTGGGGTTGCTGGCCAATGGCGTGGTAAAAGTTCCCATGCAAGTTTTCATACTCCTTTTGGGGGTGTTTGTGTTTGTTTTTTACCAGTTCACTGCGCCGCCATTATTCTTTAATTCAGTGGAGAGCCGGAATGTCAGGGCCGGTCGATTGGGGGAACAATACAGACAGGTGGAGCAGCAATACGAAACCGCCTGTCAAGAAAAAAGCGGGTTGATAAAACAATTGGTGCAAGCCCGGCATAACAATGATGACATAGCCCTGTCTGTTGCGGGGCGGCAACTTGATTTGGCGGAACAAAAAGTTTCCGGTCTCAAGGCGCAGGGCGCAGCGTTAATTCGGCGGCATACCGCCAATAAAGACACCGGCGACACCAATTACATATTCCTTTTCTTCGTATTAAAGTATATACCCGTGGGGCTTTTAGGGTTGATTATTGCCGCGATATTTGCCGCGTCCATGTCTTCCACGTCTTCGGAACTTAACGCCCTGGCTTCCACCACAATGGTGGATATATACAAGCGGATGTTGAAGAAAGACGGCAGCGATAGGCATTACCTGGTGGTATCGAAAGCCATGACCGTCGGGTGGGGAATTTTTGCCATTATGTTTGCCCAGTATGCCAACCGGTTGGGAACGTTGATAGAGGCCGTGAATATATTAGGTTCGTTGTTTTACGGGACCATCCTGGGAATTTTCCTGACAGCGTTTTATTTAAAATCCATACGTGGGGCGGCGGCGTTTTATGCGGCGATTGTTGCCGAGGTTGGGGTTGTTTTATGTTTCTTATTTACCCAAATCTCGTATCTCTGGTATAATGTAGTGGGTTGTTTCCTGGTTATCATATTTTCCATCCCCATCGATCGATTCCTTCAACGAAGGAAGACGCGCTGACCAAAAATTTTGGGAGTACAGGATAAAAGAAGAGCTGAAAAAAATCAGGGCAAGAAAAGAAGGGCTACACGAGAAATCTTCTTTTTTATCTTAATAGGGCAGACACGGGGGTCTGCCCCTACAGGGAAATGGCAAAACCCCCGAGGGGAACGACAAAACCACCGGGGGGATTGAGAAAGGGAGAGTGTATAAGGTTCCATTTTCATAGGCGGTAAACACTTTCGTGGGCCGCGTGGGAGATATGGCAATATATTCGGGTATCCAGGGAAGCGGCAGGGCTTAAGGCATTCTAACTGGGCGCCTCATCATTCTCGAAAATATCTTTAATATAGGCTTCAATCCTATTTATGAATTTTTCTGCATTTTCAAATTGCTTCTTAGCATCATCATAACACGCAATGTAGAAATCATCATAATTGAATAATAAGACCTGTTGATAGATTGGGAAAATTTTTTATTTTCCAGGTTTAATTTAGATACCCCAAGGTCATCCTTTGCCTTTTCCAATCTGTATTTTGATAAATCAAGCCGCGTCTCTTCCATAGATTTCAACCCCTTCATCATAAACATTTCTATAGAAAGGTAAAACTTCCTGGTATTTTTTATAGCGGGTATAGGGAACCTCTATTAAGGAAATCAATTTCTCATGCTTCATAGACAACTCGCCCATAATATCCGCCACGACATCACTAAATTTCCTTAACCTCTCCTCTGTTTCATCCACCAAAATCATGATATCGATGTCGGATTCGGTATCCTGGTCTTCCCTGGCGTAGGAACCAAACAAAATCAATTGTTTCAATCCATCTCCGAATACTTTCCTTGTTTCTTCCTTCACATCTGCCAAAACAGATAAGAGATATTTATCATTTATAGTTTTTACCGACCTCATTCAGCGCCTCGCATTAACCGGGAATCTATTTTTTATCTTCATGGTATAGATTATAATATTAAAATTCTTTTTGTGCAACATTTAACATTTTCACGTTTTCACTTCAATTCTTCAAACTCGAACATGGTCGCCGCGCCGTTCAGGTTGGAGGTAAACACTTTCGTGGAAAAGGGGATATACAAGAAATCTTCCTTAATAGGGCAGACACTTTTACCCGGAGTTGATCATTAGCAATAAAACGTCTTAATATTTCTTCCCGATTTTTCCTTTCCTTTTTGAGTGATGTAGTAGGTGATCATCCCCAGGATTCGTTGTTTGTAATCGGTCAATACTTTATCGATGGGATTTTTGAAGAGTTGCGAAAGGATATACTGGATTTCCCACATGCTGCCGCCGACGGCATCCCGGATTTTTTCAGCATCTCCCCGGTTGAGCGTGTAATCCTTTATCCTGGAATATTTTTCCAGGTTCAGCAGCCATTCCATTACATTTTTTTTCTTGAGATAATCCACCTCATAAAACGCCGCGCACTTTTTGAGTCTCGAATCGTTGTAAACCGTATTCAAGAAGCATCCATCCGAGGAAGCGACGATAATATGAACCAGGTGAGCCTGTTTGGTCAGGGCCACGAAAAAATTAAACAATGCAGTGATGAATAAGCGGTTTTTGTCATTAGCAAAGTAAATTTTTTCCAGGAGTTTCCTCTTCACTGCGGCATCGATCTTGAAAAAAACCGGGGTTTTCTTTTTCATGTCCAGGTTATCCGCCATAAGAGCTAATTCGCGTCATTCGTGGGCTGCTTTTATTTTTCTATACTTTCAAAATATAATTTTATTCCCCACTGATAGCTTTTCCCCTGGGGGTAATATAAGGCTTCGGTGGGGTCAAAGTAGAGGATATTGTTGCGAACCAAATTTTGTAATAAATGATCGATTTCAACCGGGGTGATTCCCCCGGCAATAAAGTCTCTCAGGCGTGCGGTTTCTTGTTTTAGAAACACGCGCAGTACTTTTTCTTTTTGTATATCGGCGCCGATATAGTATTCGATCATTCCTTTAATTTTCTTTTTATACAGGTGGAGAACTTCATCGATGGGCTCTTCGAAAAGATGCGAAAGTATATTCTGGATTTCCCACATACTGCCGCCAACGGTATCCCAGATTTTTCCCGCGTCGGCTTCAGTTAAGGTATAATCCTTTATTTTCGAGTATTTCTCCAGGTTCAGCAGCCATTCCATTACATCTTCTTTTTTGAGATAATCCACTTTATAAAACTCCGAGCACTTTTTGAGTTTGGAATCGTTATACACTGTATTCAAAAAATATCCATCCGAGGAAGCGATGATGATATGCGCCAGGTGGGCCTGTTTGGTCATGGCCACAAAGAAATTGAACAACGCCGTGATTAATTGGCGGTCTTTGTCATTATCGAGATAAATTTTATCCAGGGCCTGGAGTTCATCGATAATCAAAACGGGTTTAATACCTTTCCGGGTAAGTTCCAGGAATTCGGCTTTCATCACTTTAAAGGGATCGGCCCGTTTTTCAAGAATTTTCTTTTCCACCGAAGCATCGATTTTAAAAAAACCGATATTGATATTGGATGCCCGGGATTCCTTTTTTTCCCCGTGGGTCTCAATGTTAAAAAAAGTTTTAAGGAAATCATCATATACATTGGTGAAGGTTTCGCGGAGGTCCATGAATTTGACATCCACTTTTTGTTCCTGCTGGATTTGTTCCAGGAATTTGTAGAGCAGGGTGGTTTTACCCGAAGATTTGGGGCCGTGAATAAAAAGGATTTCCGAAGGTCGCCTATTGACGAAAAGCCTTAAATCGGATAATTCTTTATCCCTATCGATGAATGCGACATCCTGGCGGTAAGGTTCATTCTTTTCTTTCATGATGAGATTATAGCATGTACGGATTTTTTTATCAACTCCCGCCATTTAAATAAACATTGCTTCCTTTTTCTTGCTCCTGATTCACAGTTTTGTTCATTGCCCCTTTGTTATTTGTTTGTGGTTTGAGGTTTGGAATTTGTGATTTGCTTTTAAACTCTTAATAGGGTGCCCGCGTCTCGTCACCGGGGACAGTAGGTATAAGTGTATAAACTTGATGTCCTAATGGCTGAGGAAGAGATGCCATAAATATCCGGGGATATATCCCGACTGTCCCGTTCCTCCCCCATTGCTTGCTGCCGGTCCACCTGGTATCCCGACCACAACATCATATTGTCCAGCGCCGTATGGATGAGCACTTATTTCCCTTAAGATGATATTCGGGACAGGCCAATTTTTTCCAATATGGGGCCTTTTCTATGTGCTGATAGTCGTCGTTAAAGTGGCCCTGGAACATCTGGTTTTTACGACGCTCAACGCGATGTGAAATGGATATTTGTCAATATCCCTTTAGCATCTACCGTTATTGCGATTTTTCTTGTCGGTTTCAATTGTCTTTGTCCTGGTTTGTCATCATATTTATCTCCTGCTGTTCAGGTAGAGGATTCCTTTTCCACTGCCCTTTTCACCAGTCCCGTCTCGCCGCTATTTGATCTTAAAAGAGGAAAATTCGTGTAATTCGTGGGCCCTATTTTTTCAACCCATTGCGCTCTCTATTTCACATAAACCGTTTTGATATTGACAAACTCCTTGATGCCGTAATGCGACAATTCCCGGCCGTAACCGCTTTCTTTGATGCCGCCGAAAGGCAACCGCGGATCGGAACGGACAAAGGTATTAACAAAACAATTCCCGGATTGGATTTCTTGTTCAGCCAGGCGGGTTCCTTTCGCGATGTCCCGGGTAAAAATGGCCGCGCCCAACCCGAAATTGGAATCATTGGCGGTGCGTACGGCTTCCGCTTCGTCTTTTACCGGGATAATGGCCGCCGCCGGACCGAACAATTCCTCGTCGTAGGCGGGCATGCCTTTTTTGACATCGGTTAAAACCGTCGGGGGGTAGAACGCGCCCTTCCCGGCGGGAATCTCGCCGCCCAGCAAACACCCAGCGCCTTTGGCAATGCTTTCTTTCACCTGGCGATGCAGGTCGTCCCGCAGATCATGCCGCGCCTGGGGGCCGACTTTCACCGTCTCGTCCAACGGATCGCCCATTTTATACGTTTTCATCTTTTCCACAAAAAGTTCTTCGAATCTCTTTCTCACCTTCTCCACCACGATAAACCGTTTGGCGGCAATGCAACTCTGACCGGCGTTCATTAAGCGACTCAACACGCACGTGTTTACGGTTTCCTCCAGGTCCGCGTCTTCCAGGACAATATAAGGATCGCTGCCCCCCAGTTCCAGAACGGTTTTTTTCAGCATCTGCCCGGCTTTAGCGGCCACCGCTTTACCGGCGGGCGTACTGCCCGTTAACGTAACCGCCATGACCAGGGGGTTTTCGATTACTGCCGATACCTGGCTGCTGCCGATCATTAACAAGCGAAATACATTGTCCGGGAACCCCGCTTTTTTAAACACCTCTGCGATTGCCAGGGCACAGCCCGGGACATTGGAAGCGTGTTTCAGGAGACATGTATTTCCCGCCATCAGGGCCGGAGCGGCAAAACGGAAGACCTGCCAGAAAGGGAAATTCCAGGGCATCACTGCCAGCACCGCACCCAGCGGTTGGAAAGAGACAAAGCTCCGGGAGGCGTCTGTTGGAACCGGTTCCGGTTGCAGGTATTTTTCCGCGGTTTCAGCGTAGAAATCGCAGGCCGCGGCGCATTTATTCACTTCGGCGCGGCCCTCGTTTAGAGGTTTGCCCATTTCCAGGGCCATGAGTGTGGCATATTCGTTCACGTTGTCCCGCAGAATCCGCGCCGCTTTTTTCAGCGGCCCGGAACGGTCGGCAAAAGACCTATTGCGCCAGTGGTGAAATGCGCTGTGGCATGATTGGATTACGTGTTCGACTTCTTCGCCCGACATAGTGGGGTAAGTTTTTATCACTTCTCCGGTTGTGGGGTTAATGGCTTCCATTGACATCGGTTACTCCTTCTTACGGTTATTTGGACTTTGATTATAGCATTTTTTTTCTTGAAAAAAAAATATATTTACCATATCATATAGCCGTTTCATTGAAAAAAAGAAAAAAAAGAAAAAAGTGAAGACCTACGAATGGAGGAAAAGATGAAAGTTTACATCGTATATTATTCAATGTATGGTCATATCCACAGTATGGCGGCTGCCGTCGCCGAAGGCGTAAAAGAAGTAGCCGGCGCGGAAGCTTTTTTACGAAGGGTTCCCGAAACCCTTTCAAGCGAGATACTGGGAATGATGGGGGCGTTGGAGCCGCAAAAAATGATGCGGCATATCCCAATTTGCCAGGTGGAGGAGCTGAGAGAGGCGGACGCCCTAATATTCGGAACCCCAACCCGGTTCGGCAATATGATTGGGCAAATGCGCCAGTTCCTGGATGCAACGGGCAAGTTGTGGGGGGAAGGCGCGCTGGTCGGGAAAGTAGGGAGTGTATTCGCCAGTTCCGCTACCCAGCACGGCGGCCAGGAGTCCACTATCCTTAGTTTCCACACGACGCTGCTCCACCATGGTATGATTATTGTGGGGCTGCCTTATACTTTCAAGGGCCAGATGCGCATCGATGAAATCACCGGCGGCTCCCCTTACGGCGCATCTACCATTGCCGGCGGAAAGGGTGAACGCATGCCCAGCGAAAACGAATTGGCGGCCGCCCGATTCCAGGGAAAACATGTGGCGGCCATCGCTAAAAAATTAATTAGTAATAAACAGTAGACAGTTATAATTGATTGGGAACCCTTTTATGGGCGCCTTCCGTCTACCATGAAAATAGCCACAGAGTGCACAGAGAGCACAGAGAGAAAAATTTTTTTTAACTCTGTGTCCTCCGTGTCCTCTGTGGCTATTTATTTATTTTTGCCAGAAAATGTCAGGATTTCACGTGTTATTAAATAGCAGTGTGAAATAAAAACCCGAATGCCTTTTTTTAAAGCCCGGAGTTCACGTTCCCTGGTGTTTTCCATAGACATATCGTAACTCACCTGGATTAAACGGCTTACTTTCTGATTCTCAAGCACTACAAAATCGACCTCTTCACCTTTATCATTTCTCCAATAATAAAGATCATATCCTCTTCTTACCAATTCGATAGCCGCCAGGTTTTCAAGCGACCTGCTTTTATCCGGGTTTAAAGAGAGGTATTTTAAAAAACCGGTATCGACAAAATAGATTTTTCTCGGATACTGCATCTGGTCTTTTACATTGGTGGAATAAAACAATGCCTGGTATAGAAAGAGGGATTTTTCCATGTAAGAAATATAATTCGAAATGGTATTTTTACTGCACCGGAACCCCATGCTTTGTAACGTATTGGCGAGTTTAGATATCGAAATCATCAACGAATTCAAAATTAACCTGACAGTGGCGGATAATAAAGCTTCTTCCCTTATGTTGAAGCGCTCCGCCAGGTCCCGCTGCACCAGGGTCCTGAAATATTCTTGTATAACTTCTTTGCATTCCAGGTCATCGGCGTCGAAATGAAATTGGGGGTCAGGCAAAAATTAACCCTCAACAAAAAAAATCGAAAAAGGAATATTCTATCAAATTATTGACATTTAAGGCATTTTCTTCTATTGTATTCACTGGAGGTAATTAAAGATGCGATTTAACATAATAATGGAACCAGCGGAAGAAGGTGGGTACAATGTAACTGTCCCAGCGCTGGATGGGTGTTTTACCCAGGGTGATACAGAGGAAGAAGCTCTTAAAAATGCCCAGGAAGCGATCTCCTGCTATCTCGAGGGGCTCGAGAAGTTAAATCAAATTAAAGCCAGGCCAGGAGTTCTTTTGAGAGAACTGGAGGTCTGCCTTTGAGTAAAACTTTTACCGGGAAACAAATTGAGGAATTGAAAGATTTGATTTAATTATATTTAAATAATAAACATGGCATCGCCGTAAGAGAAAAAGCGATAACCACTCTCTACAGCGACCCGGTACGCTTCTTTCATCAATTCGAGCCCACCAAACGCGGCAGTCAATATGAACAAACTCGACTCAGGCAAATGAAAATTGGTAATTAATTTGTCCGCCATCCGGAACCGGAACCCTGGTGAAATAAATATCTCGGAATAAAACGTCTCTTCCTCGGGCTCTTGCAGGGCATACGTTTCCAACGAACGAACCGACGTCGTACCCACGGCAATAAGATGTTTCGTTTCCTTCAACCGCCGGATGCGTTCCCGGTCCTGCCGCGTTATGGTAATATATTCCCGCCCCATGCGATGCCGCGATATATCTTCTACCTCTATCTTTTGAAAGGTGGCCTCCCCCACATTTAGTGGCGCTTCCGGACTGTCCCCTTCGTCCCATAATTAACAAGTGACCATTAGCAATTATTTCTTTAAAAGGGGGGGCACTGTGAAAATCCGTGCTGTATGCGAAGTCGCGAAGTCGCGTCGTTCAGGGGTGCCGCGAAAAAAGCGAACCGCACCCCTGAACAACGCGACAATGCTCCGCTGCGAACTCAAAGACTTACTATTTTTTGTCTGTAATTCCGCATTCTTTCCAGAGCGCAAAATCGATTTCCAATTTAACCAACTTCCTGGCTTCAATCATTTTAGCCATCATCTCGTCCAATTTCGCGTCTAACTCTTCGGTTTTCTTTTTCAACTGGGCTTTGAGACTTTCCTGGTCATTATTTAAGATGACAGATTCCAGTTTCAAGGTTGAAATCGATTGGATAAACGGTTCATCGACTCCCCGGCGAGTTAACCTGGACAGGTTTTTCGTAAGTCCCGATACCATGACTTCGGCATCGCTAATTTTTTCTGCATAAGATGTTTTAGGCATTTTTGCCCTCCTTTTTATATTCTATTTTCATGGCGACAACCGCCATTTTCTACCTTGTTTTTACCTTCCCCAACGTAGGGGAACCCTTCCCCCATGTAGGGGAAACCTTCCCCCATGTAGGGGACCTCTTCCCCCATGTAGGGGAGACTTTCCCCGATGTAGGGGATGCCTTCCCCCATGTAGGGGAGATTTTCCCCCATGTAGGGGAACTCTTCCCCCATGTAGGGGAACCTTTGCCCTAAGTAGGGGAAACCTTCCCCCAGGTGGGGGAACGTTTCCCCCAACTTTTTTAAAGAGTTATTAAGTTCGGGGGACAATTCCCCAATCTGAAGGATAATCTCCCCTAACTCGGAAAGGCTTTCCCCCACTTGTTTTTTCATTGGAAACAACCGGGAAATATCACGCCCCATTTGAGGTGGCACCAGAAAATGTAACATCATCATTTGGATGTAATGCATATCTGTTACATTCTGCCACACAAAATAATTAGAGATCCGTTCTGTTTTTACCATCAAATGCTTTATATCACGGATTATTTTTGATGTCAAGTATTATTTTTATTTTGAAACATATCTGTTATATTTATGCATATGTGTTACATCCGAATCACTAACCTCTTGCAAAGTATAGGGAATTGGGATATAATGACTGTATGAGTGTGAAATCTTTGCCGGATATATACGAAGAAATAAGGCTAAAAATTGGGAACAAACTCAAAAGCCTGAGGAATAGTAAAGGCCTGACCCAGTTTCGAGTGGCAGGGACCCTGCTAATATCCCGGATGCATTATATGAGACTTGAAAAGGGTGAAATGATACCCAGTGCAATGCATCTGTATCGGTTGGCGAAATTTTATGGTGTATCCATGGAGTGGTTCTTTGATGACGATTCAAATGTACCGCCGCCGGGGGTTCGAGCCCCATCTGATTTCGGAGCGGACCAGGATACGGTGACGGAACTCTTTCAGGTTATGCGGGAGGTTCCTTTGATTCGTTACAGTATCCTGAAAGATTTTATGGAAATGAAGCAGGAGCATAAGGCCCTCATAAACTCCACCCGGGAGAAGTATAAGGAATACTCTGAAACGGCCATGAAGCATCAATCCCCTGACCAGGGCGCGTAAAAAGGTGGGCTCTGGTTTATTGGTAGGGCCGGGAGCCCTGCGCAAAAAACTATGAACAATAAGCGGGCGAACACGGGGGTTCGCCCCTACAAAAGCAATATATCCGCTTATGCCCGTTAACAATTAATAATTAACAATTGACCATTAAGAATTATCTCTTCAAAGAGCCAGGTTTTCTGTCTGTGAGCGTCGCAACGCTTGTGTCCGTCCGTGGCTCATATTTTCCGGATTATCGGTAGGGCCGGGGGCCCTGGGCAAAAAACAACAAACGGGCGAACACGGAAACAAGGCGGTTCGCCCCTACATAATAATATTAGGGCATTCGCTTGAAATCCTTAATGGTTTGCTATAAAATACAGGGAGGAGTTGCTGATGAAGATAAATAAAGTACACTTTGAAGACCACCCGTTTTTCGGGACCATGGATATCGATTTTTCCGGTTCCGACGGCAGTCGTCCATTAAATACTGTAGTCATTGCCGGGATTAACGGTTCGGGGAAGACCACACTCCTGGATGCCATCGTCGATATGATGACCGATGCGGCTAATCCCCTGGAAAAATCCTATCTCGAAATAGAACTGACGGAACTTTACGAAAAAAAACTTTTACATTGGGAATACTACGATTTATCCTCGGTATTGGGGTGGAATGACGGCGATGAGAATAAAAGGCGTCGTGAAATTATTAAATTTAATGCCGGTAAGAAAGATGAAAGCAGGAATTTGATCGACAAATTCAAACAACTGGAAGACAGTGAAAAACCGCGAATCGTGTATATGCCCACGGAGATAAATTTTAGCAAGATAGTGCCAAAGATTAATCCTTATGTCTATAAATACAAATTCCTTAATATTGTCGACGAAAATGTCGCCCAGGATGTCCCGAACTATTTTGCAACCGATATCGACCGGGGTGTTTACAGTAGCGACCAAAAACCGGCGGCTGAATCGATTAAGAAGGTTTGTGACGAGATAAATTCCATTTTCAAAGAACTTGAGATGGAATCATGGATAACCGGTTTGAAGAAGGATGGCTCACGGATGCCTATTTTCCGGAACAAAATAGGGAAAGAATTTGATATCACGGGATTATCATCAGGCGAGATGCAGCTTTTCCTTAGAATCATGAGTTTAAGAATGATGCAAATCAATAACTCCATCATTTTGGTGGACGAACCGGAAATTTCCTTGCATCCTTCGTGGCAGCAGAGGATCATAAAGGTTTACGAGAATATCGGTAAGAACAACCAGGTTATCGCGGCCACACATTCCCCGCATGTGGTATCTTCCGTTCCGAATGAAAATCTAAGAATATTATTGGTTGATCCCCCCGGCATACAGGTACTGGACCACAGGGACATAAGGAATTCATATGGGGTCGCCATTAAAAGGGTATTAAAAGATATCATGCTCTTGAAATCGGATAGAGACCCGGAGATTCAGTCGCGAATCGATGGTTTGAAGAGTGATTTAAAACGGGATGATTACAATCCGGCCAAATTTGAAACCTCTTTTAATGAACTTGAAGAAATCCTGGGAACGACCGACGAAGAATTGATTCGAATCAAAATGGAAATGTTGAGAAAGGAGAAGAAAGCTAGAGATGCTGAAAATAGATAAAGCGGAAGAGCCCCAGGAATTCGTTGATTTCAAAAAAACACACCCGAAACAATGGGATGAGATTGACAATGTCCCCGGTTTAAAAAAGAGATTAAGGGACTACCTTCTTGAACATGAGCAAAAAATAAATAGCAGTTACTGCTGCGTCTATTGCGAGCGCAAAATTAGCCTGGAACGTTCCCATATCGAGCATATCAAACCGAAATCCGTATATAAAGCCGATACCTTTAACTATCAAAATCTCACGGTCTCCTGCCAGGAGGATAAGGATAAGGTCAAAGTAAAAGGTCTAAAAAGAAATTTGAAAACATGTGGGCATTATAAGGAGAATCGATTTGATGAAGCCAAATTTATAAATCCTGTCCTGGATTACCCCAAGGATTTCTTTACTTATGATATAACCACCGGGAACGTTATTTCCCGGGAGGGTTTGAGTGGTAAGGAGCAGGGGAAAGCGAACTATACGATTGACCTTTTAAACCTAAACCATGCCTATTTAGCCGATACAAGAACCGAGATAATTAATAATTTTCGTTCAATTGAAAACAGGGAGGAATTGCTTTATGTTCTCGATCATTTTGACCAGTTTCCCGGGGTTGTTGACTTTTTCAGGAGTGAATATCTTGATATATGGAGCGAGATGCATGCCGCCACTTAAACGCCCCTGTTGCCGTTTTGTCCGTGTTTGTCGCGACGCTTGTGTCCGTCCGTGGCTCATATTTTCCGGATTATCGGTAGAGCCGGGGTCCCTGGGCAAAAAACAATAAACGGGCGGACACTGGGATAAATTTTACTTTTTCTTTTCAATGCTTTTGGTTTATAATTTAATTCCTCAAGTCGAATAACGATGAGTCGCTTTTTAATACGGCGGAACAAATATGAAAATAATCTTTTTAGACATCGACGGTGTTGTTAATCCATGGAGATCGGAAAGGGATTCAAGCGGAAGATTCGGACAAAAAGCCCTTGAAAATTTCAAGCTGATCATGGACACCGCGGCGGATACCTTTGTAGTTATAACCAGTTCCTGGCGCTACCATCATACACTTTCCGAGATAAAGAAATTTTTCCATCAAGCAGGGATCAGTCCCGGGCGGATTTTGGATATTACGCCGGATCTCAGGCGTGATGAGGGGCAGATAAGGCATGATCCCGGGCGAAATGAAGAAATACAAGCCTGGTTGGATCAACATCCTGGAGTTGAAAAATTTGCCATTATTGACGATGTTGACTTTGAACAAATGGAAGGCCTGGAAGAGCATTTCTTCCAAACGCAGTTCGAGGAGGGCTTGACTCTTGATCAGAGCCTTAAAATAATTAATCACCTGAATACTTCAGGGCCTATGTGTTAACCTTTTTTGCCCATATTGCGAAGAAAAAACTCCGCTATCGACCTTTTTAACCCAATCCTTGCTTGAAAAATTGAAAAAGTTCCATCTCATCATCTTCAAGAAAGAATTTAATTTCGATTTCCGAAATGATTGATTTAACCATATCTGTCTGTTCTTCATCAAGCATTATCCAATCCATCCCAGGTATTTTTCCTTAATCATATGAGCTGTTTCAATACACCGCTGATCCGATGTTTCCAGTAAATCGGCATACATCGCCAATGGATGCAGTTTTTTTATTTGAATTCCTTCCCCTGGTTCATCAGTATTGAGGAGATCATCTGAAAAAAGCGTATAAAGTCGAATTGTTCCCTCCGGGGATTCCAACAATTTAACCTGCTTTTTGAATTCCGCCATATAATTTTCCGGCGCCCACAAATCCATGAACGCCGGTTTTAAATATCCGGTGTACAACTCCCCTGCCCGTTCACCGCCAATACCTATCGCTGTCTTTAGTTGAGCCGAAACCCTGTCGATGTTTGAAAAATCCGGGCCATAAGGCCATTTGTATTTTCCCTTAAATAATTGCGGTTTAATCTTTTCCAGGTAAATCTGGACCCAGAGTTCCAGCAGCTTCAGCGATTCTAAAATACAAACGCCATCAGCCATGATTTTTATGATTTTCCGTCGTTTTAGTTCCGCCATTGTTTGAGAAACTTTACCCAGGGATACCATTGATTTTGCGGCGATCTCCCTGTACCCACTCTTCAATTGCGGCCCATTTTTTAACAGGTAAAAAAATAACTTCCCATTGGTCTGAGAAACCAATGGATGCCGTTTTTCAATTTCGATCTTCTTGTTATTTGTATTGAATATAAAAATTTTTCCCGGGACTTCGATGTAAATATTACCGGCTTCATCGATAAACCATATTTTCTTCATTCGCAAAGTATCTGCGATAGGCGGCGATATATAGTCGGACAACAGCATTTTAAATTGAGAGTTCACTGTAGTAAACCGGGATTCAAGCAATGACAGCGTTGATGGTCTCAAATTCCTTCTAACTAAGGCTGTAACCTGGGATGTATGTTCATCGCCAACTTTTATATCGAATTCGATTTCGTTTGCGGCTGAGGAAGAATGTTCCTTTTTAAACTCAAGCCTGGCATTTATAAGATATGATTTTAAGCCGTTTTCAATAATAGCGGCGGCTTCATTTCTGTTCATTTTTTCAAACCGTTCATGTATCATGAACATATGATAATACTGAACGCATTGAATGTCAAATACAATATTGAAAATGTTTTCCAGGAAAGCTTTGTTGATTAATCCGGTCTCTTTCATTCAAAAAGAACTATCGGAAAGAAGCCATTTGGGAAATGGAATGACATCGATTTCAGAGTCCCGGTCTTTTATCGATTCTTCCCGGTTAGCCGCTAAAATGATCCCTTTTTTTAGGCCAAAGTGCATCATGCCTTTTTTTAAAGCCCGGACTTCACGTTCCCTGGTAAGGATACGGGACAGGCGAATTTTTATTACTGGAGGGAACAGATTAGTATCCAGTCAGAAAATTTCACAGTTGATAAAAAAATGAATTAATATTATAATAGGGAAAAGAATGGACCCAAAAAAGGAAAAAGACAATGAGTGAAAACAAGGAGGCCCAAAAATGAACGCTCAGCCGCTTACCAATGTGCAGATAGAACTTCTTAAATTATATTCGACGAATTTGAGCCAGGATGATTTACTGAACTTAAAAAAAATATTAGCCAGGTATTTTGCCCAAAAAGCGATTAACGGAGCGGATAAAATCTGGGAAGAAAAAGGTTTGTCAAATGCGGATATGAAGAAGTGGCTCAATGAATGAAAAACCGAAAATTGTTTTAGATACAAATGTTTTGCTTGTTTCTATTTCAAGCAAATCGGAAATGCATTGGATCTTCCAAAAATTACTTCAAGAAGAATTTGAACTTGTAGTTTCAAATGAAATTTTACTTGAATACGAAGAAGTAATTTCGAAGAAATATTCCGATGAAGTGGCTGATGATGTTATTCGCACATTGCTTTTACTTTCCAATGTCATTAAAAGTGATGTTTATTATAGATGGGCGTTACTGGTGGCCGACGCTGACGACAACAAATTTGTCGATTGTGCGGTGTCGGCTAATGCGGATTATATTGTAACGCAGGATAAGGATTTCAAGCCATTGGAGACAGTGGATTTTCCCTCTGTAGAAGTTCTTGATATCAATGGATTTAAAGAGCTTTTAAACTTATAGACCGTTCCGTAAACCTTAAGCCCCTTATCAACTTTACTTTTGCCTCCGGCGGGTCAGAACCCTTTTGAAAAAGGGTTCCGACACCTCCTAAAACTTCTAATAGGCTCCCCGCGCCGCGGGGTTATCCTTTTATCTTACTGTAAAAATCATACAGGTTCTCCACCGGCACGAGGGAAACATTGTTATTAATCCTGATATCCGCCTGGGTCGCCGGTAATATGAATTTCGTAAAACCCTGCCGCACCGCTTCCTTGATCCGGCCCTCAATGAATGTGACCGGCCGGATTTCCCCGGTAAGTCCCACTTCCCCAATTACTATTAAATCCTTGGGCGCGGCAATGTTCTTATAACTGGTCAACAACGCCGAGATAACGGAAAGGTCCGCGGCGGTCTCACGAATAGCCATGCCCCCGGTAACATTTAAAAATACATCGGATTTGTAAAAAGGCAATTTTAATTTTTTCTCGATAATGGAGATCAACATGGCCATGCGGTAAGGATCACACCCAACGGTAATCCGCCGCGGATTCCCGGCAAACGGACTGTCAGTGACCAACGCCTGTATCTCGATCAATATGGCACGCATGCCATTCAATGCCGGGAAAATGGAAATGCCGGACTCGGCCGTTTGCCGGTGCTGGAGAAATAACAACGAGGGATCGCTAATGGAAGTAAGCCCTTTAGCCGTCATCCGGAATATACCGACTTCATCGATGGCCCCAAACCGGTTCTTCTCGGCCCGCAAGATTCGCAAATCGGTCTTGATCTCCCCCTGGAAATAAAAAACCACATCCACCATGTGCTCCAACATTTTGGGCCCGGCGATCTGCCCCTCCTTGGTGATATGCCCGATAATGAATACGGATATGTTATTGCTCTTGGCGGTATCGATGATCTCCGCCGTGACATAACGCATGGAAGAAATAGAACCGGAAATGAGCGACGCTTTCTGCGAAGTAATGGTCTGGATGGAATCGATAATCAAAAAATCGGGCCGCAACTCCTCGATAGAACTTTTTAAATCTTCCAACGTACCCATGGTCAACAAGTAGATGCTCTCCGAATCCACCCCCAACCGGTTGGCCCTTAACTTTATCTGCACAGCCGACTCTTCCCCGGAATAGTAGAGTATCTTTTTCCCTTTTTTCGACAGGATGCCGGAAACTTCCAACACCAACGTGGATTTTCCTACGCCGGGTTCGCCGCCGATCAATATGACGGAACCGGGCACGATTCCCCCGCCCAATACGCGATCGAACTCCTCTAACCCGGTAATCTCCCGCTGCACTTCAATGTTATCGATTTCATTCAATACGATAGGCTTGACCTGTTTGGTCCCGATTGTATGTCCGCTTTCATCCTTTTCGGGTTTCACCTCGATCATGGAATTCCAGGCATTGCACTGGGGACATTTGCCGTAAAACTTGGGACTCTGATACCCACACTCCACACATTCAAATAAGGCTTTAGCTTTCATAGATTTTTAGCCACGGACGAACACGGACAAACACGGACAATAAAAAATTTAGAATATTTTTCTTTTAAATTCAAGCTTGTCTCCAAAGTTTACTAATAGCCCGATTTTAGTCCCGGTTACCTTAAGATAATTCAATAACTGGGCCTCATGTATGGATAATAAACAGCTAACCGCTTTGACTTCAATCAATACCTTCCCTTCTACCATAATATCTGCCCGAAAATCTCCAACTAAGTGATTCTTATAATATACATTTAAAACCTTCTGGCTTTCAGCACATAATCCCATATCGCCTAACTCGATCATTAATGATTTTTCATATACAGATTCTAAAAACCCCCCACCCAATTCATCATAAACATTATAAAAACATCTTATAACGCTATCCGTCAAATCTTTATACAAAATATCGCTGCCCATTTTTTTCTTTTTGTCCGTGTCCGTCCGTGTTCGTCCGTGGCTAAATTTTATTGGTTTCGACGATTAATGAGAAATCGGCGATCTGCGATAATAATTCATCCATGCGCTGCACCAGGCCGACCCGGTTCTGCTTTAACCCCTCATCCTCCGCATTTACAAGAACTTTTTCAAAGAAATTATCCACCACGGGCTTCATTTCCAGGAACTGGGAACAGGCTTCCACGTATTCGCCCATAACAATGGAAGCTTCGATCTTAGTTTTGGTCTCTTTAAAAATATCGAACAAGATTTTTTCTTCCTTCTCAATTAAACGGTCTTCGGAAACGACGCAGCGTTGGGCGTTCTTAACGATGTTTTTGAGGCGCTTGTGCAGCGATACCAGGTGGAGAATGGCGTCGCTGTTGGCTACTTTGGATACGCCGTAACACCGGACAAAGAGCCGGTAAACGTTCAGGCGCTCGCTGGGGATGTTAAGAATGGCATTCACAACGTCATACCGGTACTTGAGGATATCTTTGAAAATATTCTCCACCCGGCTTAAAAACAAATCGACGGCGGTTTTAACCAACGCCTCATGCGCCTCGCCGCCGGAAACGAAATGCCCGGCCGCCAGGTGAATGAATGCTTTGAGATCGAAACCTAACTTAAACTCGGTAATGACCTTGATAATGGCATTGGCGTCGCGACGAATGCCATAGGGGTCCTTGGAACTGGATATTTTGATGTCCTGCGAAATAAAACCGGTGATATTATCGATCTTGTCGGCTATGGACAACAACCCGGCCCCCAGGTCTTCCAACCTTACTTTCACGTACCCTTTAGGCTCATAATGACCGTAAACGGCTTTCCATATAGTTTCCTCGGCCCCGGTTTCTTTTAAATAAAGCCCGCCCATGATGCCCTGCAGCGAAGGGAACTCCCTCACCATACGGGTGACCAGGTCGTTCTTGCAATACAGGGCCGCTTTTTGCAGGGGCTCCGCCAGGCGCTCTTCTTTGGTTTGCTTGACCAGGTAATTCACCAGGCTAAACAAGCGGTCGGTTTTTTCAAAGAAAGTTCCCAAACCTTTGTGAAACATAACATTCTTTAGGCTTTCCCGTAAGGCGATGAAATCATCCTTGCGGTCCTTATCCCAGAAAAACCGGGCGTCCTCGAAAGTGGCGCGAATGACCCGCTCATTCCCTCGCGCTACGAATTTATTCTCATCCGGGATATTGGATACGCCGATGAAAATATTCATAAGAATGTTCTTTTTATCGTAAACCGGCAGTAGTTTTTTCTCTTTTATCATAAAGGTGGAAATGATCTCGGAAGGCAATTCCAGGTATTTCCGGTCGAATTCGCCGTGGAATATCACGGGGTATTCGTTGTTGTAAACATAGTCATCCAGCATGGCGGTGTCGGGCTTGATGTTGGCATTATACTCTTCCTCGATATCGGTAATCTCATCGACGATTTTTTTGCGCCGTTCATCTTCCCTGACAATGACAAAATTTTTGGCCAACAGCTCGCAGTAATCTTTAAAGGACTTAACCGTGAAAAAATCTTCGGACAGGAGAATGTGACCGAAGGTTTTATTGGAGGAACGCACCCCGGCGAATTCGCATTCCACCACCTGGTTGTCCAGCAAGGCCAGGATATTTTTGACGGGGCGAACAAAAGGGACCCGCGAGGCATTCCACACCATGGTTTTGGCAAAGGTCAACTCCCCCAACACCTGGGGCAATATGCCTTTTAAGATTTCCAGGGTGGGACGGCCCTCGGCCCTCCTCTCGATCACCATATAAGGACCTTTGGGTGAATTCACCTCTTTTAAATCGGCCAACTCCACGTTGTTAAATTCCATGAATTTGGTTAAGGCAATGGTGGGGTTTCCCTGCTCGTCGAAGGCGATGCGTTTGGCCGGTCCTTTGAGCTGCTCTTCGGTGTCTTCGGCCTTGGGGTTGATCTGGTTGATGTAGATCATGAACCGGCGGTTGGTGGCCGCGGCTTCGACGTATTTGAATTCCACCGATTCTTTGGTCAACCGGTCCTGCAATTTCTTATTCAATTGTTCGAGAATGTTGGGTATCTCGGAAACGGGTACTTCCTCGACTCCCAGTTCAAAAAGAAAATCACTCATGATGGTCCTCGTTTTACGGTTTAGGCGCTTTTACCAGGTCCTCGCCCTCTGTTAGTCTTATATATGCTTGCGCGATTTTCGCCGAAAGGTCCCGCATGTTGGCCATGAAGGCATTTCTTTCGGCGACGGATACGGCTTTCCTGGCGTCCAGGATATTAAAGGTATGCGAACACTTTAACACGTAATCGAAAGCGGGCAGGTAAAGGTCGGCTTCGATAAGGCGCCTGGCTTCGCTCTCGTATTGGGTGTAGAAACCCCGCAGCATCGTGATGTCGGCAAATTCGAAATTATAAATGGAAAACTGGCGTTCTTCTTCGGTGCGCAATTCGGCGTAACCCACCTGGTTGCCCCATTCGAGCCTGTAAATGGAATCCTTGCCGTCCTGGAAAGCGGCCAGGCGCTCGATGCCATAGGTGATTTCCATGGAATTGGGGTTTAAATCGACGCCGCCGGCCTGCTGGAAATAGGTAAACTGGCTGATCTCCAGGCCGTCGCACATGACCTGCCAGCCGACGCCCCAGGCCCCAAGGGAAGGGGACGCCCAGTTGTCTTCATCGAATTTGATGTCGTGGTTGCGGATATCGATGCCCAGGTACTGGAGGCTCTGGAGATATAAAACCTGGCCATTTTTGGGAATGGGCTTGAAAATGACCTGGAACTGGTTGTGCTTCTGGACACGGTTGGGGTTCTGGGCGTAACGGCCGTCGTCGGGTCTCCTGGCCGGCTGCCAATAGGCAACCTTCCAGGGTTTCTTCCCCAGCACCCGGAAGAAAGTGTCGGGCGTCATGGTGCCGGCCCCCACTTCATTGTCGTAACCGGAAGCGATATAGCAGCCCGTGGCCGCCCAGAATTCCTGCAGCTTTAATATTATGTGTTGTACGCTCATCTTTTTATTTTTTATCTCTTTAGTTTATTCTACCTTTTTTTCCCATTTAAGCACTAATTGCCGGGCGGCCAGTACTTCATCCAACCGCCGGACGGGTGTACCGTAAGGGGCGTTTCGTAACTTGTCCGGGTCTTCCTCGGCTTCTTTCAATATGGTTTTCATGGTCCGGATAAATGTATCCAGCGTCTCTTTGCTTTCGGTTTCGGTGGGCTCGATCATCATGGCGCCGTGCACGATCAAGGGGAAATAGATGGTAAAGGGATGGATGCCGAAATCCAGCAGCCGTTTGGCAATGTCCAGGGTTTTGACGTTTAAGCCTTTATCGGAGAAAACCACTTCATGAAGGCTTTTGGATTTGTAGGGTAAATCCAGGAAGCCTTCCAGGTTTTTGCGGATGTAATTGGCGTTTAATACGGAATCTTCGGCGATTTTCCTGAGGTTTTCCTTGCCTATGGCCATGAGGTAAACCAGCGCCCGGACCATGATGAGAAAATTGCCGTAATAGTTTTTGACCCGGCCGATGCCTTGATTGAAATAGGCGGCGTGATAAAGGTCGCCTTGTTTGGAAAGCACGGGTACGGGTAAGTGCGGCAGCAGTTCCGCGGCGACGCCCACCGGGCCGGACCCGGGTCCGCCGCCGCCGTGGGGGGTGGCAAAGGTCTTGTGCAGGTTTAAATGCAGCACGTCCACGCCCAGGTCCCCGGGCTTGACAATGCCCATAAAGGCGTTCATATTGGCGCCGTCCATGTAGAGCAGCGAACCGTTCTTATGAAGAACCCGGGAAATCTCGACGATGTTCCGCTCGAATACGCCCAGGGTATTGGGGTTGGTCATCATCAAAGCGGCCACGTCTTGATTCAAATGGGCTTCCAGGGTGGCCACATCCAGGATGCCGTTTTCATTGGAGGGTATTTCTTTGACTTCGTAGCCGGAAAAATGGGCGGAAGCGGGATTGGTGCCGTGGGCGGAATCCGGGATCAATATGATTTTCCGGGGGTTGCCCCTGGCGGCCAGGTGCGCACGGATGATCTTTATCCCCGTGAATTCGCCGTGGGCGCCGGCGGCCGGCGCCAGGGTAAATCCCGCCATGCCGGTGACGTCCATCAACCACTTTTCCAGGGTCTTCATGATCTCCAGGTTGCCCTGCACCAGTTTCATGGGCGCATAAGGATGGGCGGAAAATTCTTCCCAACCGGCTATGGCTTCGTTGATCTTGGGATTGTATTTCATGGTGCAGGAGCCGAGGGGGTAAAACCCGGAATCCACGGAATGGTTCAACTGGGATAGGTTGGTATAATGCCTGACGATTTCGACTTCGGACAGTTGGGGGAAATCGGCGAGGTCTTCATCATGCCGGCGGTATTGGTCATCCATGGCGATCAAGTCGCCGGGGAGCTCGGTCTCGGAAAAGGAATAGCCTATTTTTCCTTCTTTGCTTTTATTAAATATCAATTCGGGCAGCTTGTTCATTGTAACTCTCCAATGGCGTTTATTAACCGGTCGATATCTTTTTTCTTATGCATTTCGGTGAAATTGACCAGGACCGCTGTTTCATAATCTTTATGAAACCATTTCAACGGGATACCCGCCAGGATGCCTTTGGATTCGAGTTTAGCGGTAAAGTCGTCCACGGTCATATTCTTGATTTCCAGTACGATTTCATTGAAAAAGTTCCGGGGGTACTTGACGGCCACATGGGGGAATTTTTGGATTTCTTTGACAAAGTAGGCGGTGTTGAGGTGGTTGGTTTTGGCGATTTTCAGCAGCCCGGTTTTGCCCATGGTGGCCAGGTACATGCCGGCCCTCAGGGCGCACCAAGCTTCGTTGGAGCAGATATTGGACGTGGCTTTTTCGCGTTTGATGTGTTGTTCGCGGGTGGAGAGGGTCAGCACGTAGCCGCGTTTTCCTTCGACGTCAAGGGTTTCGCCCACGATGCGGCCGGGCATCTGGCGGACAAAATCTTTTTTAACGGTCATGAAGCCCAGGTAAGGGCCGCCGTAACCAAGGGGCAGGCCGAAAGCCTGGGCTTCGCCCACCACGATATCCACGCCGCATTGCCCGGCGGGTTTTAGGAACGGCAGCGACATGGCTTCGGTTACCGCCTGGACGGCCAGGGCGTCTTTGCCGTGCAGGATATCGGAAATCTTTGGGCTGTCTTCCACTACACCGAAGAAATTGGGAGATTGGAAAAGAAAACCGGCGCAGTCGTCGCACACTTTTTTATTTAAGTCTTCCAGGTTGACGGTTCCCGTGTTTCGATCAAAATCCACATATTGAATTTTTAATTCGACCAGGTCGCGGAGGTAGGTTTCGATGATTTCGATGTATTCCGGGTGGAGGTTGCGGGCGATGAGGATGGTATTTTTTTTGCGGGCTTTGCGGGCCACCAGGAGCGCCCCTTCGGCGGCGGCGGTGCCGCCGTCGTAAAGGGAGGCGTTGGATACGTCCATGCCGGTCAACATGGCCATCATGGTCTGGTATTCGAACATGCCCTGCAAACTGCCCTGGCTCACTTCGGGTTGGTACGGGGTGTAGGGGGTGACGAATTCTCCTTTGCCGCTCATATGTTTCACGACTTCGGGGATAAAATGATGATAAGCGCCGCCGCCTAAAAAGCTTAAATAAGCGGAGAATTTATTTTTCCCGGCGATTTCTTTGAAGGTTTCCAGTAAACGGTCTTCCGGTACAGCGGGGGGGATATGATCCAGCGCGTAATAGGCTTTATCCCTCGGGATATCTGAAAATAACTCCCGGGTGTCTTGTATACCGAGGCATTTTCGCATCTCGTCCCGGTCGGAATCGGTGAGTGGAAAATATCTCATTTATTTCTCCTCTAAAATTCCTTTCAGGTATTCTTCGTATGCGGCGGCGTTCATGAGATCAGCCAATTGGCCGGAATCGTCCATCTTGATTTTGAAAACCCAACCGTCGCCGTAAGGGTCTTTATTAACGGTTTCCGGTTTGTCTCCCAGGAGTTCGTTGGCTTCGACGATTTCGCCGGTAACAGGGGAATATATATCGCTGACTGCTTTGACGGATTCGATATTGGCGCAGGCGTCTCCTTTTTCGACGGCGTCGCCCACGGCCGGTAGTTCGACGTACACCACATCGCCCAGCTCTTTTTGTGCGTAATCGGAGACGCCGATAATGGCGATTTCTCCTTCTGTTTTCACCCATTCATGTTCTTTGGTAAATTTTAAATCCTTTACATTTGCACTCATAATTTCCTCCTATTTATTTTTCTCTTTTATAAAAGGGCATTTCTACGACCCTGGCGGAAACCATCCGGTCGCGGATGCCGATCTCGAATTCGGTCCCGGGTTGGCATTTAGCCAGGGGCAAATAAGTCATTCCGACGGATTTTTTTAAGTAGGGGGCAAAGGTGCCGCTGGTAACGGCGCCGTATTGTTTGCCGTCAACATAAACCGGGTACTCGTGGCGGGCGATTCCTTTGCCGGTCACCTGGAATCCTACCCGTTTCCGGGTAATACCTTGTTCTTTTTGTTTTTCCAGCGCCTCTTTTCCGAGAAATTCGCCTTTTTTCAGTTTCAGTATCCATTCCAGGTCGGCTTCCAAAACGGTATGGCTGTCGTCGATATCGTTGCCGTACAGGGGCATGCCGGCTTCCAGTCTCAGGGTATCCCGGGCGCCCAGGCCGGCCGGGATGATGCCCAGCGGTTTTCCTTTTTCCGCCAGTTCCAGTAGTAGGTTGGAGGCGTTTTTTTCATCGGCTTTGAAATAGATTTCGAACCCGTCTTCGCCGGTGTACCCGGTGCGGGAGATGAGGCAATCCAATTTCTTTACTTTGCCGAAGGTGAAATGGTAGTATTTGATGGCGGCGAGGTCGGTATCGGTGAATTGGGAAAGTAGTTGTTCGGCTTTGGGACCCTGGATGGCGATCTGGCTATAATCATCGCTTTCATTTTCGATTTTCACATCGAAGTGGCCGGCTTTTTCCAACATATGTTTGAAATCCTTGTCGGTATTGGCGGCATTGACCACCAGTAAGTATTCCTTTTCGTTGATCATGTGGACCAGCAGGTCATCGACAAAGCAGCCTTTTTCCGTCATCAGGCCGGAATACTGGATTTTGCCCGGGACTAATTTGGCCGCATTGTTTGAGGTGAGGTATTGGACGGCGTCCAGCGCTTGCGGGCCGCGGAAGAAAACTTCTCCCATGTGGGAGACATCGAAGAGGCCGCCGGCGGTTCGCACGGCGATATGTTCTTCGTTCAGGCCCGAATCCGCATATTGAACGGGTAATTCCCACCCGACGAACTCGATCATTTTTCCATTTAAGATATGGTGCGCCTTGTTAGGCTTTGTTTTTTTCATATGAAGTCTCCGTTAAATATGAAATTAAATAGCCTTTAAAGTATCACACTAGCCTACAAAAATCAATAGTGCGGACTCAAAATCTTAAAAAAATGGGCATGCTTCCTCTAGCCGCGGACGAACACGGACGGACACTGACGAACACCTGCCATGAAAAATGAGGGGATAAATTGGGCTGCGGCTAAATAGATTATTTGGCGGCAGGCCAATCGTTCAACAAAAAAAAGGCGGCGCCCGAAGACGCCGCCCTTAATCTATATTAAAGTTTACTTTAAACCATCCGCGGTTTATCGCCAGGTATAAGGCGCGATATTCCCTCCCACATTCTGGATCGAATCCACCAACAATTGGGCTATATAGGTCGGATTGTGAATGTACCCGTGGGGTTCTTTATAGCTCATTTGCAAATTGAAAGCGGCCTTCAACATGGCGGCGTCAAACTTGTAACCGTTGGCCGAAGTGGCCTCACCCGGGTCTACCACGCCGTTGCCGTTGGTGTCTTTAAAGAAGTAGGGATAACTGTTGGGATCGTAGAGAATGGGTTTGCCGATGGCCAAACCATAAGCCTGCATATTGGCGTAAAGGGCAACTTGAACCCCTTCGATTTCTTCCTTGATGGATTCGGCAATATTGCCGTCGGCATCGAAATCCGGGATGGAGGCGGGACGAATTCCTTCAAAGACAAATAACGCCGGGTCTCCTCCGGGGTTGGGCTGGGCAATATCCTGGCCGTGACAATTGACGCAATTGGCCGGGTTGGGTTCCGCTACGTTATGCCCCTTGATGGCTTCCCTGCCCATGTGACACTGCACACAGGTATTGAATTGTCCCATATGATTGGGAAAGGGATTTTTCCCGGCATAAATTTTGCCGGTAAACTCATAACCGCCCTTGACTTCGGCGCCCAGGAATACGGCCGCCGCGGGGAAGTAGTGGATGTTGGAAAATGAATACGGCCCTGCCGACGCTGCAATGGCTTTATCAACCGTGGCTTTGGCTGCGCGCCCCTGGTGACAGATCATACAGAGGTTGCTGCTGTCTCCCAGGTTGGCCGATAAGCCGGAGGGGAAAGTGACGCTGTCGACCTGCCGGACATTGGGCGGCGAGGTGTGACAGGTGGTGCACAACAGCCCATTGGCAATCGGTTGGGCAATACTTTGCCCGTTATTGGCCAGGAAGTAAGGAAGTCCCTTCGCGCTGTGACACCTGGCGCAACTGGACGGGACTTCACCTTCGGCGTCCCAATCCCGCCAGGGCATACCGGAACCGTCGAAATGACCTTCGTCGCCCCGGTGCATACCGGCCATGCTTACGGCGCCGCCGATCTGACTATTCAAACCCTCAAGGGAATCGAACATCAATTCGATGAGATATTTCCCGCCGTGGGCAAAACCGCCCGGGTCTTTGTTGACCACCTGGTAGTTGTAACAGGCCTTCAACAAGCGGGGGGTAAAACTGGCGTAGCGGTTCCCGGAAACAGCCTCCGACGCATCGATCACGCCGTCTCCATTGGTATCTTTAAAGAAATAGGGATTGGTATTGGCGTCGTAACCGATAGGCGCGCCCACTACCTGGGCGGCGTAAGCCTGGATACCGGCGTACAGTTTGTCCAACACCCCTTGCACTTCGTAATAGATCCCTTCGGACATGTTGCCATCGCCGTCATAGTCGGTCAAAGAGCCCAGGAAACGGATATTCCTCAGGTCTGCCCTACCCCTTACATTGGTATGACAGGTATCGCACCGTTCGGTCCTGATCTCCAATGAATGGGGTTCATGACAATCGATACAGGCGCCGTAACCTTCGATGTGGGCAAATTTGGCGTCATAGGTTTTGTCCGCATACTGGTAACCGCCTTTAACCAGTGTGCCGTACATGGTGGCGGCGGCCGCAAAATAATGGATATTGGCAAAAGTTAACTTTGAATTGGGTGTATCTTCCGCCATACCGACTACTTTATCATTCACGGTGGTAGTGGAGGCCCGCCCCTGGTGGCACTGCATACATATGGCCTCTTTTCCCAGATCGCCGATAACGGCGCCGGAAGGAAAGGTAACGGTATCGATCACCCGGGTGACCCCATTTTTCTCGTCCGTATGGCAGAGCCGGCAGGTAAACGCACCCGGGGCGGCGGCGGCGCTGACCACGCCGTCTTCAATATAATCCAGAAAACCGTCTACACTGTGACACCTGGCGCACCCGGCGGCCACTAACGGCGGAGTATCCCCGTCCCAATGGGTAAACGCTTCCGCGCCCCTGTCGGCATGGCCGGACGCGGCAAAATTCGCCTCCTGGGCGGTCTCATATACCGCCTTGACTACTTTACAACCCTGCCAGAATAGTAGACAGATGGATATTCCGAACAATATACTAAATATAGTTAATTTTCTTAATTTCATCTTGGCCTCCTTATTTATTACCATTTATAGCCAAAGGAGATTTCAAATATATTGGCCTTATAATCATTCAAGCCAAACTTTTTCTCTTTGAAATCCACCAACCGGTATGCCAGTTCTCCTGTTAAACCACCGCAGTAGGTATATCTGAGGAAAGCTTTTAAGGAAGCGCGGGAAAGTTCCCAGGAACCTTTGTTCCGGTAATAATTAAAGTATCCGCCGAAACTCCAGGCGCTGCCGGGTTCGAAGTAGAGCGAGGCGTCGATCAGGCTGGATTTTCCTTCATAAAGAATTTCCCAAAGGAAAGAGCCGGCGGCGCCGCCCCATGAGGGCGGATAGAATATGGTACGGTCCGCTTCCCTGGTAACATCGATGAGGGAATAACCCAGACCGCCTTTTATCATTTTGCCATGCACGCCCAACCGCAGATTCAACTGATCGGAAGTGGCTTTAAACAGCGTTACATTGGTTTCATCATTTTCATTGGCGGCGACGCTGCGAAGATAAGAACCCATGGCATAGAATTTTTTAACCTGGTACTTGACGGTCAAACGCAGCCGCTGGAAATCCGAAGGCGACATCAAGGTAAAGGGATTCTTGTAAGTCCCTAACTGGTAGTCGGCGGTGAAACGGAATGATTTGAACGGGTTCCACTTCAGGTTGCCGAAGAAACCGGTTCTTTTGGTGATACCGTTTTCCTCCTGGATATCGGTTTGACCGATAATATTCCTGCGTTCGAACCGGGCGCCGGCGGTTAAATTGAGGGAGGGGTACGGTTGCCACTGGATACCGCCTTCAAGTCCCCCGATTTCGTAATTCAAATCCATGATAGTGGTTTCCTGGTCGATGGTCAGGGAACCATCTTGTTTAAAATCATTGTAACGGGCGGCCCCGACAAAAGCCAGGCGATCGGTTAAAATGTAGGTAAGGTCCAAATCATAGACGTGGATGTTGCGGGTAAATTGACCCTGGCCGTCGTGCGAATACATGAACGAATCGCCCAGGTAATCGACGCCCGCGGCTTCTTCGCTGTAGGAAATTTTAGTATCCTGGCTGGTGACCTGGAAACTGCCCCGGATTTGTAAGTTTTTCATGGGGGCGGCGCTGAACCGGGCGCTGTAGATGCTGCCTTTCATATCATAGGGCTGGCTGAGGGTGAAATAGTACAACGCGCTGGGATAACCGGCAAACTCGCCGCCGTCGGCATACCCGGGCAAGAAAAGACTGTTGGCATTTTTGTAATCCTGGATCCTATCTTCCGCGGCAATGGAAAAATTCTTACTGGAAAAATCCACCCCGAATGTGAAGTCGGAAGATTTCTCATCCACGGGTTTATCGAATTCGAATTCTACCCGGCCGATATCGTAGGTGGTAGTGCTTTTGCCTTTTTTGGTATAGCGGTTAAAATCCACGTAAGCATGGGCCTTGCTGCCCAGCCAGACTTTCAATCGCCCGGAGTCGTCGATGCGGTCAAAATCGAAGGTGTGATAATCCCCGGCTTTCAGCATATCGTTGTAGTAAAAAGCGGACTTTCTTCGATCGAATCGGAATTGGTATTTGCCATACTTCTCGACGTCGAGGGCAAAAGTTTCGAAAGGATCGCCGCCGAGATTATATATGCTAAGGTCCAGGCGGTCGAAGAAGGATTTCAACTTTCCCTCCGGCGCAAAGTGCAGGTTAAAGTTAAATAGCCTGGCGCCTTTGTCCAGGTTGATGTCTTCCTTATACTTATCATGGATACCGTTGACATCTACCATCCGGTAGCCCACCATGAAGCTGCCGTAGAACTCACCGTTTGTATTTTCGGGTTTTTTCTCTTCGCTCCATAGGGAACCGGCTAATCCATAGAAAAACATGAACATGGTTATTAATAAAGCTAATTTGTTTACTCTCATGGTTCGTCTCCTTGTGTTGCTGCTATTTTAGAAACAATGGGTCCAGGTTGGACCCATGGACGGCGGAATGGCATGCGGCGCAATTGGCGTCGGCGGATTTCAAACCCTGGTGCCATGAAGGAGCGCCGGCATGGCAGCTAAAGCACAATTGGCCGACGGACTGGAATTTTAGCATGTGGCGGTTGGGGGAACCATGGACTTCGTGGCAAATGGAGCATCCTTCGATGGCTGATGCTTCATGCTGGAAGATAAACGGGCCGCCCTTATCGGTGTGGCATTTGAGGCATTCCTGCTGTTTAAAACCGCCCAGTCGTTCGCGGGCAGCCGGTTTATGAGGGTCGTGGCAGGTGGTGCATTCTAAAATGCCTTCTTTCAGCCGGTGTCGTTCGTTTAAATTGAACTGGGCCATGACATCCGGGTGGCACCCGGCGCAAAGTTTACCGGCGGGGGCTTGCAGCAGCGCCCGGTTGTGGCCGGTCTTATGGATGCCGTGGCAGTCCGTGCAGGCCATGGACGCTTTGCCGTGGGGGCCGGACATATACTGCACACAGGTGTCCTGGTGGCAGGTTAAACACTTTTTTGCGCCCTGGAGAGCGGTATTTTTATCTTTGAGCGCCAGGATCGAGCCTTTTTCCCCTCCGGTATCGATATGTTTGGCGGCGTCGCCGTGGCAATCGGTGCAAACCGCTTTGCCTGCGAAATGCGGACCGGTTTTAAACGCCGTTGCCACGTCTTCGTGGCATTCGCTGCAAACTTCGATGCCGGCGGTGTTTTTCTCATTCTCTGCCGCTGTAATACCGGTTATAAGTCCTGTAAAACCAAAAACAAAAACAACTATTCCCAATAGCCCCAAATAGCGGGGTATGGGCAACTTTTCGCTTCTTTTTTTCGTTGCCAAGTGGTACCTCCTTGTTTTAAAATATATAATATACTTCATCTGCTTTAATAGCAAAACCTGTGCCAGTAATCGTTTAAAAACCGGGGACTTTAGGGGTAAAAAATCATTAAAAGCTTTAGGAAGTCAAGAAACCCTTTCTCGAAAGGGTTTCTTGCCGCCGGGGGCAATTGGCCTACCCCCCATTATATCATTACAGGAACTTAAACATAGTAAGATTTTGAATACCCTGGACAAAAAAAGGTGTGTTCAATTTTGAACAACCGTTCGGAACAGTGCGCATGAAATTGAACGGGGGGCAAAATCGCGCAGGAAAGCATTAAGAGTTGTGGGAGTTTTTAGCTAATTCCAGGAGTGCGGCGATTATTTCCACGATATTTAGGGGTTTCCGGAAGAAGGCATAAGCCCCGGCGTTGCGGGAGCTGGTTTCGATATCGTCGGTGGGATCCCCGGTGACGACGATAACCGGGGTATTATTTTTATTACCGTGGATTTTTTTAATCACATCGTCGCCCTTCATGGCCCGGAAATGGTAATCGGTAATCACCACATCGGTATTGGAGGGATCATAGTCGCGGAGGGCCTGTTCCGGCGCTGAAAAAACCCGGACATTAAACCCGTTGAGGCGTAAAGCGGCATTCAAACTATCCAGGCATTCCAGGTCGTCGTCGATCAACATGATATTCATATTCGGTTTCCTTTGATTCATGAGCAAATTTATTGCCAGGAAAGCACCGGATCATTCGCCTGTTTATTTTCCCCGTTACATTTTTCCAGGGAGTCGGATTTTACATTCACGCAGTTTTCTGTTAAAATGATCTGATGAAATCTCTTAAAGAATTTAAATATTGGATTAGGGGTCGGGAATTTCTCGGCGTCGAATATCCCATTATCTGCGGGGCCATGACCTGGATCAGCGATTCGAAGCTGGTTAAAGCCGTAAGCGATGCCGGTGGATTGGGCGTCCTGGCCGGGGGCAATATGCCCGGGGAATTCCTTGCGCAAGAAATAAAAACTCTAAAGGACCAAAAAATCAACTACGCCGTTAACCTAATCACCATCGCCCCCAATTACCGGGAACATTTAAAAGTCGTCAGCCGCCTGGAAGTCCCCATGGTTTTCTTTGCCGGCAGTTTCCCGCGCAAAGAGGAAGTAAAAGCCGCCAAAGACAGCGGGGCCAGGGCCATTTGTTTCGCCTCCACCGACTCCATTGCCGGCCGCATGATCGATTACGGCGCCGATGCACTGGTGCTGGAAGGCAGCGAGGCCGGCGGCCATATCGGCCATGTATCCACCATGGTGCTGATTCAACAGGTATTGTTTGCTTTCCCGGGTATCCCCATATTCGTGGCCGGCGGCATTGCCACCGGCAAGATGATCGCCCACCTCTTCCTTATGGGCGCCGCCGGGGTCCAGATGGGCACTATTTTTGCCATGGCCGAAGAGAGCCCGGCCCACCCCAATTTCAAAGAACGGTTTAAAAAAGCCCGCGCCAGGGAAGCTTTCGCTACCCCTCAATACGACTCAACACTGCCGGTAGTGGCGGTGCGCGCATTGAAAAATAAAGGCACCGACGAATTCGGCAAACTCCAGCTTACCCTGCTGGAAAAATTGGGCAAAAACGAAATCTCACGGGTGGACGCGCAATATAAAGTGGAAGAATACTGGTCCGGCGCCCTAAGGCGCGCGGTCCAGGATGGCGATATCGAATACGGTTCCTTAATGGCCGGTCAAAGCGTGGGCCTGGTAAACGAAATTAAAAGCGTCAAACAAATTATCCACGACCTGGTGGCCGACGCTGAAAAAGAATTCAACTATGTTCAAGAATTAACAATTTAAAATAGTGTAGAGGAATGAAATGAATAGAGTAAAACAATACATGCGGGGTCCGCGGATCGAAATTCGAATCCCCGGTAGTGAATTAAGATGCTGCAAGAGTTGATATTTTCAGGCATCGGAGGCCAGGGGGCCCAATCCATAGGAAAACTCCTGGCCAATGCCGCCAACAAAGAAGGAAAAGAAGTCATGTGGAGGCCCGCCTTTAGGGGGCAGATGAGGGGTGGGATTTCCAACTGTATTATCAGCATATGCGACGGACCCATTACGTCCCCTATTTCAAATCGATATGACGCGGCGATAGTCCTAAATGGGCCTGCCCTGAAACATTATGAGCAGTTGGTAAAAGCGGGCGGCATCCTGGTATGGGAATGCACCAATACCAGGGAAGCGGTAACCCGGGATGATATTCGGATATATGCTTTACCTGCTTATCAAAAGGCCACGGTGGATCTAAAAAATGCAAAAGTGATGAATATGATTATGTTAGGGGCATTGCTTAAAATCTATCCCCTGGTGCAAATAGAGACAGTAATAGCGGAATTGAAAGAAACGATTCCCGCCAGGCACCATGATTTGCTGCAATTGGATGAACAAGCCATCGAATTGGGCATGAGCCTGATCCCGTAACCCCCTATTTTTTAAGCGGGCAGCAGGGATAAAATGTGGATGGAGTCAAGGCATAACCATGGACCGTGGGGGGGCAAAAAGACGTTACGGTTCCTTCAATCCCACAAGTGGGAATATTTATGGCCGCTGCCGGTATTAAAGAGGACAACCGTTTCGCCGGCCGTGATCCAGCCCTGCCGGAACAGGTGTATAAAACCGGTTAACGCCGCCGCCCCTTCGGGCGCCGCAAAGATTCCCTCGGTGCGACCCAATAAGTAAGAAGTTTCCATGATTTCCTCATCCGGGACCGCCACTGCCGCGCCGTTACTTTCACGCAGGGCGCGTAAGATCAAGAAATCTCCCACTGCCGCCGGGACCCTTAACCCGTCCGCGATGGTGCGGGCGTTTTGCCACATTTCAGCGAAATCCTTGCCCTCCCGGAACGCCCTGACCATCGGCGCACAGCCCGCGGCCTGGACAGTGACCATACGGGGCCGTTTGGAGTCGATCCAGCCCAGTTTTTCCATTTCCTCAAACGCTTTCCACATCCCCACCAGGCCCGTGCCGCCGCCGGTGGGATAGATTATTACATCCGGCAATGTCCAGTTCATTTGCTCGGCCAGTTCTAAGCCCATGGTTTTTTTGCCTTCGATACGGTAAGGTTCTTTAAGGGTTGAAACATCGAATCGACCGTATTTTTTCACCCCTTCGGCCGCGGCTTTTCCGCAGTCGGTGATAAGACCTTCGATGAGGGTTACCGAAGCGCCCAGGACGCGGCATTCGTTAATAAAAGGTTTGGGTACATCCCTGGGCATAAACACGTGGGCTTCCATCCCGCCCAGGGCGGCATACGCACTCAATGCGCCGCCCGCATTGCCGGCGGTGGGTATGGAAACAGAGGTTATGCCCAGTTCCTTTGCCCGCGATATGGCCGCACTCAATCCCCGTGCTTTAAAAGAACCGGTGGGATTTAAACCTTCATCTTTTATATAAAGATTTGCAAATCCTAATTCTTTTCCAAATCGCCGGGCGTGGTGCAAGGGGGTAAACCCTTCCCCCAGGGTCAGGATATTGGCCGGGTCGCTGACCGGCAGCAATTCTTGATAACGCCACATATTGGGCTCTCTCCGGCTGATGATACCGGGGTTAACCGCCCCCTTTACCGCTTCCAGGTCATACCGGGCCAGTAAGGGTTTGCCGCATTTGGGACATAGGTTCCAGACCTTTTGCGCAGCCAATATTTCGCCGCACATGCCGCATTCAAGATGAGTTAGAAAATTCATTTTTTGTCTCCTTTTCTCATAATAGCGGGACATTCTCAATCCAAATCTTCGTATTGGGCGTCCCGGGAAAACCACCGGTTGCATGAATATCCGTTCCGGCATCCGTTGCCATCCGGTGCCGGATCTTAAAATAATGCAGCCGCTCATGCACAGTTAAATAAAAAACATCCGGGACCACCGCTAAAATCTTTTGGGTCTGCCGGGTCTCTTCCGATAATGCCGCCATCTGCCGCTTAAATTGCCGGTTCACGCCGAGGGTATACCCCGTATGCTCGATCATCACCATCATACAGTTTAACAGCAGCAGCGACAACACCAAACCCCTGCCATATTTCCAACGCTTCCCGGGTAAATAATATAAGGAAACGATAAAAGTTATCGGCAGGAGCCATAATTGGGGAGATAACCTGGCCCACCATGCTTCAGGATTGATTAATGTCAAAACCGCTGTCAAACCGACAGTAATAAAACAGAACCATTTCACCAACCGTTTTGCTTTAACTAAAACAACCAATGCGCCCGGGATGACCAACAGTAAAATAGAACCGAATAAAGGCCCAAACCCACCGTACCTGGCGTCAGCCACATCGAACGCTGCCAGTTCATTCTCATGAATAGTAAAAGGAATTTTTAACCGCGGCATATGGGTTAAATTGCTGTCAGACCTGGAAAACAGGGAATAAAATAATTTCCGGAAACGGTCTTTTGTCATAAAATCCGCTGGCGCCTGGCGGCCGATAACGGTTTCAACAAGAGTTTTCCCGGTTCCGCCTGGGCGCAGGGCAGGATAGAACGGATTCCCTTTGGACGCCAGGTTTGTTATATAAGGTTGGAATCCGATAATAAAAACTGCCGCCAAAAAAGCCGCCCCCATGGTGAAAATGAACCGGCGCTGCACATCCCTATCCAAAATAAATACTACCAGCCAGGCCAGGCATATAATGACAGCCCCGTAAATCAACCCGGTGAATTTAATATTGCTTAATACCGGCAGGGTTATAAATAAAAAAAACAGGGCTTTTTCCTCTCTAAACAAAATGTACTCGAAAGCCAGGATAAGGGTTATGGAAAGCAGCGAAGCCAATTGACAGTCATTATAATAACTAAACACTTGATAAAGAACCACCGGGTTCAATGCGGTCACTGCCGCAATGACCAATTTCGCTTGCCCAGGGATACGCCCGAAATGAAATAGAAAATTCCAGGTAATTAAAAATGCTGCCGCCATGTACAGGAAGTTAAACAGTTTCCCGGATTCGACGGAACCGGTCAGCCGATAAACAGCGGCGGCGGTTATCCAGGGGGCTTTGGTATAATGATCGACGTACATTTCATTCCCGGCCATGGCCTGTTTATAAAATGGCTCATACTTCTCTATATAGGGTTCATGGAAGGGATTCCAACCTTTTGCCAGGGCGATAACCGCGGGTTGATGATAGGCTTGCCCGTCCTGGGAAAAATCGTAAACAGACATGCTGATGAGCAGGCTAACAAGAAGAAGAATAAAAAACACCGCCGTTACTTTCCAATAATCGCTGGTTTTAAAATATCCCGGGCTTTTGAAATACCGATGTTTCTTAAAGAGCAGGAAAGATATACCCACGGCGGCTGCCAGCGACGCTAAAAAATGAGCGCCGGTAATGGGAATGGTTAAGAAGAAAAGCAAGGTCGAAATAGACGTCAATATGACCGGCAGCAGTAACACCTGGAGCGCCAATAGTCGGGCGTAGTAATTTTTTTCAGTCATTTCCGAATTTCGTTGAGTCCCGGCGGAATTCGTAACGTACGATAAATTTCGCTTTGGAACTTTGGGCGGCGATTTTAAACCCGGCGCTTTCGTGGGCGGTTGTTAATGGTTTACAAGTCAAATTCAATTTGCTTTCACTCATGATTATACACTGCTTAAATCCTTTTGGATGGGGAAATATTATAAATGAAAATAGGGAATTATTCAACTGAAATGCAGGGAATTCCGCTTAAAATTGCCGTGTCAAAAAGATCCCCTGGTGGATTTTTACGTTTACCGGGATGTCCATTGGGCTGAAAAGCGGCAACCCGCACGGTGAAGCGCCGGGTACGAAGTCAGTCCGATGGGGCCTGCCCTTGCTTTTTCAATTTTTTATTTGAAAAAAACTTCGGAATGTAATACAATATATCCCTCAAACTGTTTGGTAAGTCTGAGAAATGTATAAAGTTACCAGGAGTAAAGCATGAAATCGTTTTATATAAGGTCTAAACTGCAAGAAGACACAGCAGTGCTTTATCCCAAAGGGCACCTGGATGCACATAATGTCGATCGCTTCGAAAAGGAAATGGTAAAACTGATCGCAAGCAAGGTCGTCAATATCATTATCAATTGCAAAGAACTGAATTACATCAGCTCCGCCGGGATGGGCATTATTATGGGGTACCTGGATGAAATCAGAGAAAAAGGAGGCGATATTAAGCTTTGCTGTGTGGACGAAAGAGTTTATGAGATATTCGACCTTGTCGGCTTTACTGAAATTTATGATTTTCTGGATTCCGAAGAAACCGCGGTTACTAAGTTTAAAGTTTAAAAATGTTCCCTGAAAAACCCGAATTATCGATTGCTATCCCGTCAACTACCGAATTGTTGAAAATGGTGGTGGAACTGTCGCGCCATATTGCCACCATCAATCAATTTTCTCCCCTGGAAGCCCAAAAAATCGCCCTGGCCATCGATGAAGCAATCACCAATGTGATCAAACATTCCTACAAAGGTAAAATGACCGAAGACATCAAACTGGAGTTCTATACCTCCCCGGACGGCCTGAAAATAAAAATCGTCTTTACGGGTGTTCCCCCGGTCCTCGGCCAACCGGGCGTCGACCTGGATAAATTTATCAAAGAAAAGAAAAAAGGCGGCCTGGGCGTCGAACTGATCAGGCGCATCATGGATTCGGTTCAATATAAAACCGTGGGAAATATCAATACATGCGAAATGATCAAATTGAAGAAACTGCAAAAATTACCAGCCTGAAAAAAGAATTAAAACTGAAAGAATTCCAGTTTAATTCGATTTTCGAATTCTCCGAATCGATCTACTCCGCTTTCAACCTGGACAGCGTCGTACGCATCTTTTTTTCTACCTTAATGGGACAGTTGGGCGTTTCCCGGGCGTTTATCTTTGATTCCGGCAATAAGCTATTCAGGAAAAGGGGCTTCAAATCTTCGGAGCCGGAAATCGAAGCCTTTTACAAAAGCTTGAAGAAACTGGGCAACAATTGGTTGTACCTGAAGGCCGAAGATTTAAAACCCGCCGCCAAAAAGGTACAAGAGTTTTTAGCGAAGGAAAAAATCTACTACCTGGTCAATGTTTCCCAGACGGAGAAAAAAGTGGGCATCCTGGGCCTGGGGCTGAAATTGAACCAAAAAGAACTGACCCGGGAAAATTTAGAATATGCTTTTTTTGTGTCAAAGTTTGCCCTGAGCGCCATGGAAAATGCTATATTGATCAACAACCTGATCGAAAGTAAACGGGTAGAACGTGAGATGCAAATTGCCAGGGATATCCAGTTGTCCCTGCTGCCCCAGTCGGCGCCCCAGTTGAAGAATTTTGAACTGGGTGTGATTTATCGCCCCATCAGCGATGTGGGGGGCGACTATTACGATATTTTAAAGGAACATAAAGGCGCCCTGCCGATACTTATTGCGGATGTGGAAGGAAAAGGGTTGTCCGCGGCTTTGTTGGCCGCTTCCTCCCAGGCCATCCTGCACTCCCTTAACGAACTTTATTTTTTCGAACCGGGGAAATTTATCTCCAAAGCCAATTCCCTGATCTATGATTTTACCAAAGGGCAGCGTTTTATTACCTTATGCTGGATGCTGGTGGAAGATGAGAAAAAATCCATCACCTATGTCAATGCCGGCCATGTGCCGCCTATAGTCGTTTCCAAAAGCAAGAATTCAGTTACCCGGCTGACTACCGGCGGCTGCCTGACGGGTTTCATCGGGGAGGCGGAATACGAAAAAGAGACCGTAAACCTTGATCCGGGCGATATTATCGCTGTCTTTACCGACGGCGTGCCCGAAGTGGCGAACCGGGAAGACCAGGATTACGGCGAAGAGGCCATGGTGGATTTTATTAAGAAAAATAGCCATCTTTCAGCCGCGCAGCTTACGGAAGGGCTGCTCAATGAAATGTTGGTTTTCAGTGAAGGCAAGAGTTTCAGGGACGATTTCACCCTCATCATATTGAAAGTAAAGTAGGGTTTGCCTCCGGGAAAATCTTTTATATGCTGTCGGTCCTTAACCGCCGGAAGAATTGGTTGACAAAAAAATAAAAAAGGGGTACACTTCTTTCGATTTACATGATAATCTAAAACTATGTTTTAGATTATCATGATAAACGAAAACAGAGGTTTGAATTATCATGTTTGAACGCAGATTGGATTTGAGCTTAAGTTCAGAGGAAACCTGTTTCCTATGGGGGCCTCGGCAGACGGGCAAAAGCACCCTGTTGAAAACCAGGTTTCCGAAGGCAATTATTTATGATCTTTTATTATCCGATCAATACCGGCGGTTTGTCGCAGACCCATCTATTTTACGGCAGGAGTGCGAAGCGCGTGGGTTGAACCGCGCCAATCAAAAGGACCCCATCGTTATCGATGAAGTTCAGAAAGTCCCCGAACTGCTGGATGAAATCCACTGGTTGATCGAGAACCGGGGGCTGCGGTTCATTCTTTGTGGGTCCAGTCCCCGCAAAGTAAAAAGAAGCCACGCCAATTTACTCGGCGGACGGGGCGTCAGGTACGAACTTTTTCCGTTGGTCTACCCGGAGGTTCCCGGTTTCTCTTTGCTCAAAGCATTGAACAGTGGTTTGTTGCCCAGGCACTACCTGGGGAAATCCCCTGCCAAATTACTGGAAGCCTATTTGGTGAATTATTTGAAAGAGGAAATCGCGGCGGAAGCCGTAACCAGGAATATTCCTGCCTTTAACCGGTTTTTCGAGGTGGCGGCCCTGTGCAATGGGGAGATGATTAATTTCAATAATATTGCCGGAGATTGTGGGGTCAGTGCGCCTACAATCAAAGGGTATTTTCAAATCCTGGAAGATACGCTTATCGGCAGGTTTGTCCCGGCCTTCCGCAAAAGAGCAAAGCGGCGTTTGATACAGGCCCCCCGGTTTATTTTTTTCGATATGGGAATCGTGGCCCACTTGACGAGGCGTGGAGAAGTGAAAGAAGGTTCAGAGCTTTTCGGAAGGGCTTTCGAGCATTTTATCACTCTTGAAGTATTTGCTCATTCTTCGTATTCCGAACTCAATTACCCGGTGGCTTACTGGCGAACGGCTTCTCAATTGGAGGTAGACCTGGTACTGGATGACGCGGCGGCAATTGAGATCAAATCCACCGATAGGGCAGCGGATAAGCATCTGCGGGGTTTAAGGGCGTTTAAAGAAGAACATAAATGTAATTGTATTCTTGTTTCCCGTGATCCGGCCCCGCGGAAGACCTCCGATGGCATATTGATTCTTCCCTGGCAGGATTTCCTGGAGCGTTTGTGGTCAAACGAGATTATCAAATAATCCCGAAAGGGGTATAAATGACTTTCCGGACCTGATATGAAAATAGCCGCGAAGAACGCGAAGGACCGAAGGGAAAAGATAGAAGAGAAGAAGCGAAGAAGATAAGAAGATAAGAGAAAAGCATTGGTAAAAAATTCTTGGTGTCCTGGTGCGCCGTCTCCTGGTGGCAAAATTTTCATAAAGGCAATAGTTGATGATAGATTTAGGACTAAATCATCCCCAGGTATGTGAATATCGATAAAAAGGAAAACGTTTATTTGCCGGGGGAAAAGCAAAACCCGGCAAGGGAGAGCGCAAATCCTGCAAAGTAAGTAATAAAGAGCCTTTGGGAAGTCATTTTCATGGCAAATTAAGATAAATACGTTGCGTGGGAAAACTACTTCTGTGCGTATGGAGACCACTTCTGTGCGCGGGGAAACTACTTTTGTGCGCGGGGGAACTTTATCTGTGCGCGGGGAAACTATTTTTGTGCGCGGGAGAACTTTATCTGTGCGCGGGAAAACTATTTTTGTGCGCGGGGGAACGTTCTCTGTGCGCGGGAAAACTACTTCCGTGCGCGGGGAAACTTTATCTGTGCGCGGGGAAACTATTTCCGTGCGCGGGAAAACTACTGCCGTGCGCGGGAAAACATTATCGCTGTGCGGGAGGTCATTATCGTTGCGCGGGAGAACTTTTTCCAGGAAACGATCAGGCCTTTGCCTGTCCCGTAGTTATTCCAGGAGACGGCGCACCAGGGTGCCTGGGGGAAAAGATAGAAGCGAAGAAGATAGGAAGTGAAGAAGAGAAGAAAAAAGCAGGGAGGGCCAGAGGCCCCGGCCAATAAACGGGCGAACATGGAAACAAGGCGGTTCGCCCCTACTTCGCGGTCCTTCGCGTTCTTCGCGGCTATTTTCATGGTAGTCAAGAATGTCACTCTTCAAATCTCTTCTCTTACTTTCCGTAGGGGATACCGGGCCGCGATCCACTTGCGCATTAATTTAACCGGGAAACTGTAAACCATTCCTTTTTCCGTTAGTATCTCCCTGGAAACCAGTTTTCCCAGTGTTTCCATCATTTGCTTGCGGGTAAAGGCGGCAGATACGGCGGCCCAACTTGCTTGACTTTTTTTTGAAACTGCCTATAATCTATATATGAATATAAATGATTTTCCGATTTGTACCGATATTAGCGCAAAACCATGGAATAGTTGCAGAGCGAGAGGGGTAATCTGACGGTTATTACGATGAATGAATTGACACCAGTTGATATAACAAAGACTCTACACGATGAATTGAAATCGATGATTGTCCAGTGCCGGAATCGCGTTACAACAGTTGTTAATGCCGAATTAACACAGCTTTATTGGGCCGTGGGCAGACGTTTGGGCGAAGAAGTTTTGGGTGGCCAACGAGCCCAATATGGGGCGAAAATTGTGGCGACTCTTGGTGAAAAACTTGTGGGTGAATTTGGTCGTGGTTTTGAATCCAAAAATTTACGTCGCATGATACAGTTTGCCGAGACTTTTCCGGATATTAAAATTGTCGTGACACTGTCACGACAATTGAGCTGGAGTCATGTGGTCGCCATTCTTCCAATTAAAAACCATGAAGCACGGGAGTATTATGCGTTGACTGCTGCAAACCAAGGATGGGGGGTGCGGGAACTTCGTCAGCGTATCCAGGCAAAAACTTACGAGCGAGTTGTCATTGCCGGTAACCAGGGTATAGGATTATCCCAGGCACTGGTAGATTTAAAAAACGACGGAATGATGAGCCCCAGTTTGATTTTCAAGGACCCATATTTTTTGGATTTTTTAAACTTGCACGATAGCTATAATGAAAAAGAGCTTGAAGCCGCCATCCTTCGTGAGTTAGAATCATTCATTCTTGAATTAGGATACGGTTTTGCCTTCATAGAGAGACAAAAACGCATTATTATTGATAATGAGGATTTTTATATTGACTTGCTGTTTTATCATCGTCGCTTGCGTCGTTTGGTGGCGGTGGAATTAAAACTTGGCCGTTTTAAGGCTGCTCACAAAGGTCAAATGGAACTCTATCTTAAATGGCTTGATCGGTATGAGCGTCAACCTGGAGAAGATGCGCCCGTAGGACTTATTTTATGCGCAGAAAGTAGCCGCGAACAAATCGAACTTCTGGAGATGCACAAAGACGGTATTGTTGTTGCCGAGTATTGGACCGAATTGCCACCCAGGGCGGAATTGGAACGTCTTTTACACCAGGTAATGATTGAGGCACGCGAACGTCTTTCTTCAAGAAAGTGCCTCCAAGAAAATGGTGAAGAAGATGAACTGTAAATGTTCAAGATACCCGCACGAGTTGCCTAAACTTCCAGCTTGAAAAGGCAGATGCGTTTTTTCTTGCCTGTCCCGGAGTTATTAGGTTTTTTACCACCAGGTCGCCAGGTCACCAGGGATTTTTTTATAATAAACCTCTTGGTGTTCCTTGGTGCCTTGGTGCCTTGGTGGCTATTTTCATTTAGTCAAGAATGTCACTCCTCAAATCTCTTCTCTTACTTTCCGTAAGGGATACCGGGCCGCGATCCACTTGCGCAGTAAATGGACCGGGAAACTGTAAACCATCCCTTTTTCCGATAGTATCTCCCGGGAAACCAGTTTTTCCAGTGTCTCCATCATTTGCTTGCGGGTGAAAGAGGAAGAGGCGATCTGGATTTTATTATAAATACCATCCACGCCCATATGGTCCGCCTGGGTATGGGTGAGTTCCTCGGCCAGGGCGCTTAAGACCAGTCGTTCTATGGTCGTGGCATCGTCCCAGATGTGCTGGGAAAAATTTTCGGTTCCCCCTGAAATGATGGCATCCACGGCATCATCTACATCGTCGATCAGGGCGTCGTTTCTTTTTTTCTTATCGTTCAAGGCATTCACCAGGGTTCTGCAGACCAATTGAATGAGATAAGGCTGGGCGCCGGTCATTTTGAGGATTTGTTCTACTGCCAGGCTGTCATAGGTCAGTTGATCTTTTACCGGTTCTTTGATTAAGCGGATGGCGTCTTGGGGTTTCAAGCGGCTGAGCCGGTAATATACGGCGGTGTTGAAGAATATGGACCAGTAATCGGCGGCCATTTCTTCTATTTTATGGGTGCCGCAAAAAAGGAATATGAGTTTTTCTTCATGCTGCATTAAGTGGCGGATGTTGCTGAAAATGGTCCTGGAAATCCGTCCGTCTTCCACGCGCATTTGCAGTTCTTCAAATTCGTCCACCATCAAAACGATAATTCTATTGCCCAGTTCCGGTCCTATCTCTTTGAGGAACTGTTTGAAGCCGCTGAAATTTTCAACCCCGGTATCGGCATGCAGCGCTAATTTCTCCGTGATGGTAGTGGCGAAGGTGGTATAGAAATCTTTTTCATCATCGATGCCCTGCATATCGACATAAACGGGCGAGAGTCGCTTATCGGTAAAACCGTGGGTTTCGATGCGGTAGAGCAGGGAGGTTTTACCGCTCCTGCGCAAGCCGTGGCACACAAAGGTGTGGTGATCGCCGGAGGCCAGGATATTTTCATCGATAAAATCGTGGGCATCTTCCCTGCCGTAGAAGAGGGGTGTTTCGCCTTTCAATGGTTGGCCGGCAATGTAAGGATTTTTAATTTTTTTAAATTCGGCGCTCGTTTGTCGTACGTAAACTGGAAATGAAAAGGATGATTGTTTATTGGTACTGACCCTATCGGTAAAACGGAGGGTTCCCTGGACAATGGTTTCGATGGGTTTGCCGGCCTTGATGGGAAAATAAATTTCTTTTACTTCCCAGGTTTCGATGATATCGATTTCCTTCTCCATGCCGCCGGGAAAAACAATATCCGGGCTGTCGGTTCGGATTGAAATCGTTACATGTGAAGCCAGTTCCTGCCCCTTGTTGGTTATTTCAAAATAGAGCTTGCGTTCCTCATCAGAAGCCGGAATTTCGTTATTTTTCAATTGGATGGTCAGCACGGCGGAACCTTGCAGTATTTTTGTTTCCTTATCTAAAATCTCTATACACCGGATAAGCCCTATTACCCAGATATGTCTAAATGGTTCGAAAAAGTCTTGTTTCACCTGCCTCAAGATGGTTTCCATATCCTGTTTTTGATCGAAAAGTACAGACCGGCGTGTTCCCATACGCTCGATGGCATCGATTTTAAGGAGAGACTCTTTTACTTTATTTAAGCGGGGCATGATCGAATCAATGAAGGAGAAAAAATTTATTCCCACGGGGAATTTGTCTATTTCCTGCAGCGTCCCAATCACCATGGAAATGTCTTTCAGATTTTCAGATTTCAATAATTGGAGGCAGGCTTGCAGTATTTTTATTATTTCTTCGTTAAAGCGATATTCTTTTTCTTCAGACATCAACCGACATACGATTTCTATCCGCTCTTCCAGTGGCTTCAGTATAAATTCACGTTTTTCTTCTCCCGCGGACTTGAAAATATCTTTTCTTTGCAGCCATGATAAATTGTTGTCTTCCGGCTTCTTGATGGATGAAGAGCTGAAGAAATTATTTCTCATGGATGCAGTCAATCTCTTATTAAATTCAATGTTGGTTAATGCATAGTAACAGCTTGCCAATGGGTTGGTCGAAAAAATTTTTTCTATTAATGCGATACCGTTGGATTCCAATATGGATAGGAATAGGTGATGGGCCATTTCCTTATTTTTTGCCAATTCCAGGACCGCTTTTTCCGCTTGCTTTTGCTGGAAGGTAGAACTATAGAGATGCATTATACGTTTTGCGGCCTCTTTGAGTCCCCATTCTTTGTTACCGGCGAAATGGAGCATTATTTTATCCAAACCCGGCAATTGGAAGAACAACCGTTCATGTTTGAATAAAATTGAGTTTTCATAAGAAATCGACGCCAATTTTTTGTTTTCAATATTTCCCAGGATTTGCCTGCGTTGTCTGGCCCACAGGGGAAGGCAAATTAAATAATCCGGGATATGGGAAATAAAGAGAGGTATAACTAAAAACCCGAGGGCCACGATATGAAAGGGAGTACCGTATTTTATCTTCTCATTCCAATACGGAAGAAGATAAACCATAATGCAAGCGAAGGGTCCCCATAAAAGGCTTGATTTTTGAATTTTTACATACCTTTGACGAAATATAATGCTTTTTTTTACATCATCATTTTTTCCTATCTTTGTTATTTCATCGAAAATGAAAAAATGAAACAGGTAGACGATCAGAAAATAGACAGGAAATAGGATGCATTCGTAAGATTTCGGCAATACGTACTGAGACTGGGCAATCACTAAAAGCATGAAGGCCGATGCGGCTGTAAAAATATGGGGAGCAATTTTGTCATGTGTTTTCTTTTTTCCTTTAAAACTGAGGTAAAAAAAAGCAATGCATATCATAAATAATAGAGTCCAGACCATTTTTCCGTAGGGATGAAAAATAATCTTAAAAATAGATTTTATTACAGAATCCCGTACTACGTCTGAGGAAACTAATAAGATGGAACCTGCGCCTGCGATTGATAATATGATTGCGCCAACGATTGCCATTGCGACTGCGCCTACGGCGAATAATACTGCGACTGCGCCTACGAATGCACCTATTAATGCTATTGAGCCTGAGTCTACGAATGAGACTGGGGCTGCGATTAAGAATACCCCTATGAATACGATTGCGCCTGCTGGGTTTACGAATGAGATTGTGACTGAGAATGTGCCAGGGAATGTGAATGTGCGCATGTATGAATGTGCGAATGCGTATGCACCTGCAAATGCGAATGTGAATGCGAATGCGACCAGAAATGCGGATCTAATGCTTTGATAGGGGTCCTGATAAAAAAAATAATGGGGAATAGCCAGGGCTGTTCCCACCAATAACCCTGAGAAAAAGAACGCCCAGGTGGACGTGTATATATTTTTTCTATCCGCTTTTACAAAAGCATACACTTTAGATGGCTGGATATACAACTGCCATAAAAAACGGGGCGCCAGTTTTAATGCTTCGATGATGATCTTAATCATGATTTATCACCCTTAACGACCTCTTTTCCTTTTAGTAAAATATCCAATCCATCCTTTATATGTTGAATAATTTTTTTCTCAGATAGCTTCTTTTTCTTTACTTCAAATAACTTATCGATCAACTCCGCAAAATATCCTGAAAAAGGGGAATATGTCTTTTCTACCTGAATCGCCAGTCCACGAACTAATAAATCATTCAGGATAAATTCTTCTTTGGCATTTATGCCTTTTAAATCCTTTAACAGTTTCTGTTCCTCTACCTTTCTATTGTCCCATATTTCCTTATAATGCGGGCGTAATTGTACTTCCAACCTCTTCCAATCCACCGTGGCATTATTCCTCCCGGCATCCCAGGCAAAACCGCACGCCACCTGGTTGAAATAAGGATAAGCCCCGGCATAATATTGAATTTTTTCTTCCGCTTCCTTTGTTAACGCGAACCCGGTCTTTTCAAATCCATATCGTCTTAATTTCACGATGCTTTCATGCTCCATCAGGCCAAGATAAACATGCTCAAAAATATTCCAGAACCCGGAAGATTTAACGGCTTGATGCGTCAACTCTTTAAGCGCCGTCTTTGATACCGAAACAAAGGCCAACCGGTTGTCCGGGTTATTGGCCAAAGCCCTTAAATTGGAAAAGAATGTATCATCCGCAAATGAATGTTCAGGCAGATGTTCAAACTCATCGATGAAGATGATGGTTTTGACCCCGTTCCCCCCTTCTTTTTTTACAAACGCCTTAAAAGATGAATAATTGTCAAAAAGATTTCCTCCCTGCTTTTCCTTTGCCGCGTCACAAAACGCCTGGTTCAACAATTGAAAAAACCGTTCCTTTGTCTGGCAATCGCCATCGATCCCATCACAATCGATGTAAACGGCGCGGGTGTTTCCTTCGTTTTTGATTTTATGAAACACCCGGTTGGCCAGGGACGATTTCCCGATTCGTCTTTCACCCACGATGGATACGCATTGCGGCCTATCGCCGGAAAGCATCTCCGCGATCCTCTGCATCTCTTTCTCCCGTCCGAAAAACATATCCGACTCGATGGGAATCATTGCTCTTTCCTTGAAAGGATTGGTAACGGTCATTTGTTGGGGCATTCCTGGCTCCTGTTTCTTTATTTTCTTGACTTATAACCTATCTCCCGATTATACAAATTAATTGGTTGATTTGCAAGTGCTAAACGGCCTCCCTTCGGGAGAATTTAAATTAAACAGGATACCATTAACTTTGGGCCATTTTTTCTTTCATGCGATTTATTTTTTCTGCAGAGATGCCTGTAAGTTTCTCAATTATATTAATTGGTAAGCCCAGATCAAAGGCGTTTTTTATAATTTCCCTGGTAGTCTCTTTCTTTCCTTCTTTTCTTAATCTATCGGCTAAGGTTAACATCATATCACCTCCTTCTATATTGGTTTCTTCTAATAGCCCTTTGCCTTTGGTGGTTCAACCAACTTTCAACCGTTTCTCTTTATACTCATACAGCCAATCCATGGCGTCCTTGTTTTGACGGGTCATTTCCAGGATAGGCTCTTTTAAACTTTCGATGCGGATACCTTGTAAGGTTTTTTCCGTCAACCTTTCCAATTCAACCAGGCATTTGACGCCGAAAGCCAAAAGACGCAGCCGCGGATAAGATGGCTTTAGATCACGCAGTATCCCTAATATTTTAAACCCGGTCAGCATATCGCTGCCGCAGGCAATGGGGACCGTCTCAAGCTCCAGGTAATCTTCGTTGCCCAGGCACTTTTGTAATAGCGGAACAAACGTTTCATCCTGCCGCCTGCGATGCTCTACCAGGTAACACGCGGCAATGTATTCCATTATAGTGGAGTGGGAAAAAACATACTCCCTATTGAAGGTTTGGATTAACAGGTGATCTTTATGAAGCTGCTCAAACCATTGTTCCGACCTTTTGGGCGCGGTCTTCTCCTCGGCTCCGGGCCAATTTTTCTTGATAAAACCGATGAAAAGCCCGATCAATGTCTCTTCATCGACTGTGAAATGAGCCTTTCCATCGACGCTGTTATAGAAAAGATGAAAGCAAAGATAGGCCAATGCATCATATAAAACCTTTATTTCCCTGTGCTTTTCAAAAAAGTCCGATTTTTTGACTTCCATGAAAAAAAGTTCCAGGTTTTTAAATGGAAACGCATTAATTTTAATATTATCCCAGGCCTTTAAAAGAATAAATTTCATCAACATTTCGTACATTTGAAAACGGAGGTCAAATTTTTCATAGGCCTGGTAATAAGCTGCAATCAGCAAGGCTATGATAGGAGTGACGGTCATCTTCACCACTACTTCCTCTTGCCATACAGCCGCATCAAAATTTTTATACGTGGTAGAATCTTCATCGAGAATATGCCGGGCTAAAGAACGCACCTGTTCCATGTTAAGCGATAATGCTTCAAAAACCTGTATCTTATATTGCCTGATGCCTTGCGCCAGGTAAATTTTCTCCGAGGATATTGATGTCAGAACCAGGCGGTTTTCCGAATGTAGTACAAAAAAGAGTTGTCTAATTCTTTCCCGCGTCTCAAGGTCCTGGGCTTCGTCCAATGCATCTACCAACAGGGTCAACCTTTTTTCTTTAAACGATTGGACAACCTTTAATTCCGCATTCCGGAACTCTACTAATTCATCCGGCGTTAATTCATTTACCTGTTTTTTCCCGAACAAGAACACCCAGGTCATATACGAAAGGGCTTCTTCATACGACGGCGACCCCGGTTCCGAAGCGTACCTTTGCTTAAACCATGTGTCGTAAAAAGGAGCGTTGTAACACGAAACAAAGAGAACGGTTTGGGTTTCGCCGGGAAGTTTGGATTCATTGCCCTTGAATTCCCGGAAAGCCAGGCAGCGGAGGATGGTGATTTTCCCGGCGCCGGGAAGGCCAAAAATAACCGCCCCCTTCCGGTGCTTCTCATAAAATAAGGTTACATCGATTTCCTTTCCTTGACGGGGTACATTTTTTTTTGTATTCCCTTTTTGTCCCGGTAGGGATTCGCTCGATTCTGCCTGGAAAAAGTCTTCATCGTATGCCAGGGAAAGATTGATAAAATTTTTCTCCATGGGAACGGGGGGATAAATATTCCCGAATACCGGTATATAGGCGACATCTCTTCTTAACTCTTCCATCCGCTGCTCAAGCAGGTTGGAAACGCCGGCATCCCCACTTACAATCCTTAATCGATAAAAGGGTGGAAACCACGCCTCATTGTCAAACCCCGTGAGGGGTTCATTCAACTCCAAACGATTGGCCTCGATACTTTCCCCGGTTAGAAGATGCTTGATACCAAGATACAACGGATGTGTTACTACCAATTCCCAGGAAAGGGCATATCTTTCCAAACGAAATACTTTGATGCCTTCTGCGCCGAAAAACAGGACGGCATCGCCCTGGGAGTTTACGATACGAAATCCGTGTTTTTCAACGATGTGTTTTATTTTGTCCTGGAAATAGGATATATAATCGGCCGTAACGGTATCCCCCATTTTAATGGACTGATTTGTGAAATTCACAATATCCACCAGCGCCAGGATACCTTGTAAGACTTTAAATGCTGCCATTACCGTGCCTTTCCCTTCTTATAGCCATCGGGGAGCTTTACGAAAAGTTTATTTTTCTCAAGCCATTCGAGAAAGATGCTCTTAGTAAAGGTATGAAGGCAAACAAAAGTTTTCCAACGGTGCTTTTACCCGTGTCATTCTCGCCGGCAATTACGGTGAGACCGTTTAACTCGATCCCGGCATCTTCTATCATCCCGGTATTCTTAAATGTTACCTGCATATACACCTCATTCGATTTATTATTCAACGTTCAACGTCTTCGCTGCTGCGGTGCTGCGGGATTATCATATTAAAAAAAAACTGAAATGTCAATGGTTTTCTGTGCCCTGAATCCGCCGCCTAATTTTATTAGCCGCGAAGATCGCGAAGGGACGCGAAGGGACGCGAAGAGAAGATGCCCACGAATTACCCGAATTAACACGAATGAAACGAATTAACTCGAATGAAAAAAGCCTTGCTTGCAAACCCAATTTTATTTAGGTCTGCGTTTTTTTAGAATTGCCGGGTCTCTTTTGGCGTGAAGAACTGCAAGAACTATTATATTATCCCTATCAATGATGTAAAATATCTCGTAGGGGAAACGGTGGGTTATGGACCTGCGTACATTTTTATAAATTTTTTGATATATTCTCGGATCTTTGATTATTAGATCAAAAGCATCATCAACACAACTCAGAAACTCTAATCCTAAACCGGGAACTTGATCTTGATACCACCGAAATGATTCGGTTAGATCGGCCTCTGCTTCGGGTCGAATGATTATTTTGTAGCTCACGGGGTTGACAGAAGCTTCTCCTTAATTTTTTCCCAGGGCTGACCTGCTCTTGGATTTTCGTAATAGGAATTAAGCCGAGTTTCGAGTTCCTGCTGTTGAGCAGTGGTTAAAGGAATCGACTCCGGACTTTCCGCAATGCTCTCCCATATCTGGCTCATTATCATTAGTCGCTGGGCAACACTTAACTCAAGTATCTTCGAAAGTTCTTTGGTTCTCATGGCTCTATTATAATATCAAAATAACGTTTTGGCAACCCATATCGTCTTAATTTCACGATACTTTCATGCTAAATCAGTCAATGCTGTAAGCCGCATGGAAACCTCCTAATTTGTCAGGCATTCTCTTCTTTTCTACCATATCTGCCGAGTATACAAATTAATCGATGGATTTGCAAGTGCCCGGAAACCTGGATCCGCCGCCTAATTTTATTAGCCGCTAAGAACGCGAAGGGACGCGAAGAAAAAGAAAAAGCTCATTTTACCCCGGCACCACTACCCGGACCTATGTCGGGATTCCCTTGATTCCTGGGGAAACTTTCCAGGGCCGTGATAAAACTTGCCGGAGCTTCAATAAATCTTTCCAGGGCTTTGGTTAAACTTTCCTGGTGGGATTTGGAACTATAAAAGTAGAGAATGATGAATGATGAAGAAAAAAAGGAAGAGCGGAAAAAGCAGAAGAGTCCGTGAACCGTCCGTGTTCGTCGCGACGCTTGTGGCACATTTTTTTTCGTGAAAATTCGTGTAATTCGTGGGCTTTTTTTCTTACTTTTCAAAACCGTGCTTTTGTTTGAAGGCGTCCACTTCCTCTTTGGTCAACTCTCGCCAATAACCCACGGGCAGTTTTTTTAATTTAATGTCGCCGACAGCCATCCGTTTCAGTTTCTCCACCGGGTGACCGGTATATTTAAAGACCTTTCTTAGTATATGCTTTTTGCCTTCCACGATGACCACCTGGATCCAGGAATTGTTTCGGGCGGTTTTCCTGATAAATTCGATGCTCAACGGTTTCACTCGGGACCCTTCGATGTGGATGCCTTTACTGAGTAACTTTTTCCTCTCTTCCTCAGTGAGGGCGCCTTTTATTTTTATGTTATAGACCTTGGGGACTTTATTCCGGGGCGAAATGATGAAATTGGCCAGTTCGCCGTCATTGGTTAATAATATCAATCCTTCGGAATGGTAATCCAACCGCCCCACCGGGTAAACGCGCTCTTTGATGCCGGCGATGAAATCTTTCACCGTGGGCCTGCCTTCGGGGTCATCGAGGGTTGTCATAACGCCATCGGGTTTATTGAAAATATAATATGACTTTTTCTCCACATGGAGCTTTATCTTCCTGTCCAGTCGCCGGATCACATCTTTGGAGATATCTACCATGAAATTGGGGTCTTGAATAACCGTATTATTGACCTTGAACTCACCGTCGACAATTCCTTTGCGAATGTTCCTGCGGTTATCCAATCCCGCTCCTTGCAGCGCTTTTTGTAATTTCATAAGGTTCATTTTTTACTCTCTTTTTTTATTTTATGTTCAAACGCTTCATTAACTCGGACAGGGTGGTGGCTTTTAAACCCAATTCCCGGGCCGCGTTTTTCTGGATGCCGTCGTTGTCCCGGAGGGCCTCCAGGATTAACTCCCGTTTTAACTCGTCGAGCCTCTCGTAAAAATTTCCTTTCTTAACTTCTCTCCTGGCGGCGCCCAGGATTTCCTGGGGCAATAAATCCGCGCTTAACATGTCCGAAGGCGCCAGTAATACGGAGCGGATAACGGCATTCTCCAACTCCCTGATGTTGCCGGGCCAATTGTAATCCATCAGGTATTTCATAAATTTATTGTCCATGCCGACAATGGTTTTATTATTCTCCAAAGCGTATTTTTGCAGGAAATGCTCGGCCAACAGGGGAATATCCTCTTTTCTCTCCTTCAAAGGCGGGAGATGGATGTTGATGATATTCAACCGGTAGTACAGGTCTTCCCTGAATTCATTCTTGTCTACCTTTTCCTTGAGGTCCACATTTGTGGCCACGATGATGCGGACATCGACTTTAACGGTCTTATTGCCGCCCAGGGGTTGGATTTCTTTCTCCTGGAGCACCCGCAATATTTTGGTCTGGGTGTCGTTGTCCAGGTTGGCTATTTCATCCAGGAACAGGGTGCCGGTATGGGCTTCCTCGAAAATTCCTTTTTTGTCGGCGTAGGCCCCGGTAAAAGCGCCTTTCTTGTATCCGAACAGGATGCTCTCGAACAGGGTGGGCGGGATATTGCTGGAATTGAAAGAGAAAAAGGGTTTGTCCCTGCGGTTTGAATTGCGGTATATGGCTTTGGCGATCAATTCTTTGCCGGTTCCGCTGTCGCCGCTGATCAACACGGTGGAACTGGTATTGGACACGCTCTCCACATTGGAAAGTACACGCTCCAACGCCCGGCTCTTCCCGATTATATTCTTGAAGGAAAACCGCTGATCCAGCATCTTTTTTAACTGGATGTTCTCTCTATTCATGTTCCTTTCTTTGAGAATCCGCTCGATCTTATGTTTGATTTCGACATTATTAAAGGGTTTTTGCAGGTAATCCACGGCCCCCAGCTTGATGGCTTCTATGGCCGACTCGATGGTGCCGTAAGCGGTTAAAAAAATGCACCGGATATCCGGGTCGTCTTTTTTTAACATGGAAAAAATCTCGATCCCGGACGTACCGGGAATCATCAGGTCCATGATGACCACATCGACCTCGGGATGATGGTTGGCTTTGGCCTGGCTTTTATTTTCGGAAATGATCAATTGGTATTCAGGCTCCCTGAAAATACGTTTGAAAATGTCATGAATAATATTTTCGTCATCCACCAGGTGGATTATTTTCGCACTCATGGTTTTATGCTCCTTAGGGGATTTGCCATGGGAAAGGTAATGGTAAAAGTGGAGCCCCGTCCGAGTTTGCTGGAGGCCTTTATTTCACCATAATGCTCTTCCACGATGGCGTAAACGATGGACAATCCTAGCCCGGTTCCTTTACCTTCTTCTTTGGTGGTAAAAAACGGGTCGAATATTTTGTCCAGGTATTGGGTATCGATGCCTTTCCCGTTATCCTTGATGCGGACCACGACTTCGCTGTCGGTCTCCAGGCCGGAAATGGAAATTATCCCGTCGCTGTGCGTAATGGCGTCGATGGCGTTCAATAATAAATTGATGAACATCTGCTGCAGCCGGGAGGAAAATCCGTATAACCGGTATTTAAAATGGTAATCTTTTTTTAACTGGATATTTCTCTCTTTGAGTTTATGTTCCACCAACGCGATACTCTCATTGATCACCAGGTTCAGATCGACCTCCATGGGCCGTTCCCCTTTTTGCCGCGAGAAATCCAGCAGCGACCGTATGATTTTGTTGGCCCGCAGCACCTGTTCCTGTATCCTGGCAATTAATTCGATATTCTCGGGGTCCTGGGGATTATCCAGTATGAATTGGCAATAGGAAGAGATGCCGGTTAACGGCGTATTGACTTCGTGCGCAATGCCGGCGGACAATAACCCCAACGACGCCATTTTCTCCGAGGTGGCCAACTGGTCCTGGATGAATATTTTTTCCGTCATGTCTTCAAACACCAGGATCGTGCCCATGCGGCGTCCCATGTTGTCTTTGAGGGGCGAGATGTAGATATCGAATATGAATTCCTCGCCCTGGATTTCAATGGCGACATTGTCGAGGGTCGATATCTCTTCTTTTTGCCGGTAAATTTTTTTCCATACATCGATGCCGAAAATGATATGGGCCTTTTTGTTAATGGCCGCTTCCGCCGGTATCTTGAACTTCAACTCCATGATGGTATTCCAGGTCTTGATCATATTAAGACCGGTCAACACCACGATGCCCAGGTTGATATTCTCGATAATATTTTCGTTGAACTCTTTCAATAAACGGATTTCTTCAAATTGGTTCTTGAGCTCGGAATAGAGGGAGGCGTTCTCCACGGAAAGGCTCAGGGACGACGATAGATTCAACAGCAATTCCCAATCTTCCACTGAAAGATAAGTGCCGTCCTCTTTGAAACCGAAAGCCACCAGGCCGATCAGCCGGTCCGGCGTCTTTAAGGGCAGGAACTGGGAATAGTGCATATCTTTCATCACTTCGTAATCTTTGGGGTATCTCCGCTTGAATTCGGCGGTGGAGTAAAACGCCAGGTGGGTGTTATTGAACAGGTCGTGACGGAAACCCCGGGATAAAAGGATTTTATCCTTCCGGGGCAGGGAATAGAAAACGTTTTTCCGCTGGTGGAGTATAAAGGCGCTGGATTCCAGTTGAAACCCACGGTTGATGGTGCTGATAAAACTGGTGGAAAGGGAATATAGGTCGCGTTCGGTGGGCAGGGATTCGATCAATTCTTTTAGTTTTCTTTTAAAATTAAAGGCGCCCCGGAAAAATAGTTTTTCAAAATACAAATGGGCTGTTTTTTCAATGGGTTTGTAAAGCAGGCCGGCGGTTAAGATAGCGGTGATGGACCAGAAAATTCCCAGTAATTTATTCTGCTCGATGGTGCTGCCCAGGAAAAAATAGACGCCGAAGATAAAGGGGAAAATAAAGGTGACGGCAATGGTTTTTTTGATGACATCTTCGATATCGGTGAATCTCCGGTGCCCCAGGTAATAGGTCAGGGTTAAGGGCATGAATACCACCAGCAATAAACTTAAATTTAAATAGAGGCCCGGAACGTTCAATATGAAATTGAAGATCAATAGGGAAGCCATACTGACGGTAATGCCGGTTAGGGGTAATAGGAAACGTTTTTCTTTTTTATAGAAGATAAGGGTCAAATTGGAAATGAGGAAAAATATTAACGAGATATAGAGATACAGGGCAAAATAGCGCAGGGAGATTTGCCTGAAATGGTTAATGGAGCGGAGCAGATTATCCGAGTCCAGGCGGGTCATGCTGCCGATTAAAAAAAAGATATTCAGCGCCAGGATGGCTGACGGGACTGCGTAAATAATCGATTTCAGGAATTTGGGATTGAGTTTTCTCAGTATTAACGATCTGATGGGATAGTAAAGGGAATAATGTAAAAGCAGCGCAGGGAAAAAGAGAAAACAAGCCGTGTCCAGGAAGAGATAGGCAAAATCCGTGGTATTATATGCGCCGGTGGGGGAAAAGATCAAAAAACCTGAAAAGGTGAGGGCTAATAAATAAAAATTGGCGGGCGGGGAAAAGGTTTTTTTTTCCTTCAAGCTGATATTTATTATTCTCAGGCTCAGGAGGATCATGAGTATCCCGGAAAACACCAGGATATAGTAAGATAGCGGCGTATAGCGTGTGGAAATTTCAACGCCCACGATCTTTAATATCACCCCCCTTTCGATCTCGTAAGGGCAGTATTTTTTCTGGGCAATCGCCCGCTGGAGATCGATTTTGTTTTTTATGACATATTTTCTAACCGATAAAAGGATATCGCCTTTTTTTAGGGGTGAGTCTTCGGGCGCCCCCACGCATACAAGGCCTTCTTCGGAAGTTTCCCAGGCGATGTTATCCGTGGGCTCAGTCCACTGCATTTTCTGGAAAATATTGACCAGGCACAGGATCACAAATATTAAAAACACAAAGTACCAGGGGTATTTTCGTATCATGAATCGTAACCTGTCATCTTCATGTCAAAATATTTACCACCAAAGCGCCAGGGCGCCAGGGATTTTTTAATAATAAACCCCTTGGTGTTTCTTTGTGCCTTCGTGCCTTTGTGGCTATTTTCATGGCGGTTCATAAAAAGATAGTGGTTTTCGACAGCCGGAAGGCCCAAATGATTTTTTCTTTATTCGAAAGGGGGGCCAGTTTTTTCTGGTATAATTTCCTGGCAAAAATCTCCTGGTCATCGGCAAAATAGTTTTCATCCTCCACATCCTCGCCGCCCCCTTCATTTCCGCTGAAATCGATTTTTTTTTGTTCCACTGCTTTTTGATTACCGGTTTCAGCGCCGGTCTCATTTTGGACACGTTGGACACGTTGGACACTTTGGTCTTGCGGCTCACGCCCATCCTGTCCCGTATTAGAAACAGCATCCTGCGACAAAAGCATATACGCCAGGTAGAAACCGAGACCTAAAATTAAAATGATCGCTCCATATTTCTTCATAAAATAATTATATCAACTTATAGAGCTTTTGAAAAGCAGCAATTGAATAAATTTCGAAATCCCAAACCTGGAAAGATGGCAGGAGGAAAATAAAGGGGCAGGCAAATTTTTTGGTCTAAAGCCCTACCATAATGATTGTTTTATCGCCCACGGCCATTTCTTGATAATAGAGCTTTTCTTCCCATTCCGCGGGACCGGGATCGAAAATCACCAGGTAGCCTTGTTTTAATCCCAATCGGTCCAGGTAACGTCCCAATTGTTTTTTCCCATCCTCGATGGTATATTTATCCCGTAGAATTTTTAATTCCAGGGCAAATTCCTGCTTTTTAAATTTTACCAGTAAATCGATACGGCCATTGCCTAAAGCCATTTCCCGGGTAATCTCGCCCCCGGAATTAATAACTCTCTGTAAAAACGCCATCAACAGCAAATGATGGGCCGATTCCTTGTATTCATACCGATCCAGCCAGGCCCCGCTGTTCCGCCGGTAAAATTCTTGGAATTCCTTCAACAGCTTTTCCATATCCAATGAACCGTCATTTTTTACAAACCACTGCGTTTGAATCTCTTCCGGGATAGTGGATTGAATGGCGGAGGCCATAATCCTGGGTATGATTTCCGCATAAATAGGATTGGCGAATTTCAGTGGATCGGTTTGACCCACTATTCCCAGGTCTCTGACATACATAATATCGTCATCCAGCACATCGGATATGATATTGTCACCGTTTACAATAGCCTGGACGATCTTTTTAACCCTATCTTCCTTTAATTTATCCATCAGGCTGTCCAGGTGAGTGTCCCGCCGCAAAATCAACTGATCTTTTGCTTCCTCCAGGATATCAAGGGTTATGGCTTTCGAGTAATCATCACCCAATATTTTAGAAACGACCTGGCGGGCCAGGGCATTGGTCAGCCAGGGCTGCCCACCTGATAATCGAAATATTTCTTCCTTTACTTCCGCGGGGAATACCTGGCCGGTCTCCGTGGTATGCTGTTCCAGTAATTCGTGTACTTCTTGTCTGGAAAAATTCTTCAAAAGGAGGGAATCGGATTTAATATTAAATGGCGAAGCCGTGCCTAAAGATGCAGACCCTTCACGAATTTTGGCTTTATATTCCCTTACATCCCGCAGCCCAATCAAGGCCACGGAAGAGGGGAAAAATTTCGGTCTGCCCTGGTAGCCGTCTCTCAATTGCCTGAGAATGGAAATGAGCACATCATCCATTAAGGCATCGATTTCATCGATAAAAAGGACAATCGGTTTTTCCTGGCCGACGCTCCAGGTTTGCAGGTAATTGTATAAATCCGGAAAGTTCTTTCCCGTTGGATTTACCGGACGGTACGTTTCTTCCAACTGACGGGTTGAAGAATTAAATATAGCATTCATGACGGTGTCATTGGCAGTTTCGAGGGTTATGCCTGCGACCCCGGCCCGCTCAAACGAAACCACCAATGCGATGTATTTACCTTCGGCGTTGAGTTTCCAGGCCAGCGCATGAAGGTAAGTGGTTTTCCCGGTTTGCCGGGGCGCATGAAGGGTGAAATAGAGCTTTTCTTCGATTAATTGCTCTACTTCTTGCATTCTTTTGAGAGGATTCACCATATAATGATCCTCCGGGAAACACAAGCCCGCGGTATTAAAGGTTTTTTTTCTAATTTTTCCTGTTGTCATGGGTTAATAATAAGATGAATCGGAAAAATTGTCAACCCTTTTTCGCTTACATTGGCTTACAGTGGACAATATTCCCCGGTTTGCCCGCGAAACACACGAAAGATAAGCAGAAGGGGACAGGCAAATTTTTGTACCTTATCCAGCAGGGAAATCTCATTAGCAGTAAAGGGACGGTGGCTTTTTTCATTGACCAGGATGAGGTAGCCGATGATTTCGTCATTAAGGAACAAAGGGGAAATGACCAGGGCCAGCACCCGGCACTTAAAAAGACTTTCAACCGGGGATCGATAGGGATGGGACGGGGAGATATCGGGTAAGATGATGATGCCGTTATCAGTGAGGGCGTGTTGGGTTGTGTTTTGCCATTTCCAGGGCATGCTGGGGGTAGGTATGAAGATATTGTTTTCGATATTACCGTTTTCTTTTGTAGCTCTTACAAAAATGCTTTCGAAAAAGAAGCACGAATTGGGGATAAGAATACCGCAGCGGTCGATGTTGAAAAGGTTTAAAATGTCCTGGCAATATTGAATGAGGATATACCCCAGGTCTTTTGGGCTTTTGATGGCCGGGATGGTTTGCAGGTGTTGTTTAAAGAGTTGTTGGGTTTTGTTTATCATGGACCATCTCATTATTTTTCCACTCCCTGCTTATCCGGATAATTTGTCGGGGAGTGATTGGGATATATTTTTTGAATCGGTAAGCAAAGGCGGCATATTTTTTAAATCCCAGTCTTTTCGATAATACTGAGAGTTTAGGCCGTTTACCTTTCGATTTATTCATCAGGCAATAAGCGGTATGCATTTTATAGAAGAGAATATATTGATCTATGGACCTTTTTTGTTCTTTCATAAAAATGGAGTTCAGGGTATCGACGGGGGTTTCAAATAGTTTAGCCAATTTTTCCGCGGTTAAAGTGCCCAGTTGATCGGTTGACGAGCAGATAATATAACTCAGCACTTTCTGGGCCGGCGATATCCCGGGATCGGCCATAATTGCTGCGACCCTTTCTTTCTGCGTCATTTTAAGTTATTCCTCCGGTTCTCCATCGATATGCAGTACTTTTCCCGGGGCGGCCATGACTTTGGCGCCCGTGATTTTGGGTTTTAGTATGCATGCCTCGAGGGCATAGCTAAGTATATTCCGCTGCTGTGCGGAGAGCGCAGCGGTCGGCCCTTTTTTCAAATCCCCGGTCATTCCATTATTTTCAGGCTTCAATTGATACAGTTGCCTGATAAAGGTCTCATATTGGGGTTCCATCCCGGCGGTGGCTTCGATTATGGCTTGTTCAAACGATTTTTGGTTTAAATATTTTTTCAAATCTTCATCACAGCCATGTTCTGTAAGCATGGAGTATAATTCTCCCGATAGGCATTCTAAATGGTGTTTTTTATGTCGGCTGACATAAACGATGACTTCCTGGAGCATATCCAGCATTTGCTGATCGATATGCACATGCTTTCCGTCGTTTGTGGCGGTTTTT
>JAPKZK010000193.1 GCA_026393835.1 Candidatus Aminicenantota bacterium
CCAATGGGAAACTGGACCGCAAAGCGCTGCCCGAGCCGGAAGCAAGCAGCGAAAGCGGCGTGGAGTATGCCGCGCCGGAGAATGAGACGCAGGCAAAACTGGTGGATATCTGGTCGCAGGTATTGGGGGTGGAGAAAGAGACGATCGGCATCGCGGCGGATTTCTTCCAATTGGGCGGCCATTCGTTAAACGCCACCATGGTGATATCGCGGATTCACAAAGAGTTGAACGTCAAAGTGCCGCTGGCCGAGATATTTAACAGCCCGACCATCCGGGAATTAGCGCGCAAAATAAAAACATCGGTGAGCGAGATGTACGCCGCCGTCGAGCCCGTGGAAAAGAAGGAGTATTACCGGCTGTCGTCGGCGCAGAGGCGGTTATACTTTCTCCAGCAAATGGAACCGGGCAATACCGGCTACAACATCCAGGAAGGCGTGGTGCTTGAAGGCGATGTGGATATACCGTTACTGGAAACGACGTTCAGGCAATTAATCCAACGGCATGAGAGCTTGAGGACGTCATTTGAGATAGTGAACGAGGAGACGGTCCAACGAGTTCACGACAATGTGAAGTTTGAGATCGAATATTATAATTTGTCCACAGATTACACTGATTACACAGATAATAAAGATGATAAAATTCATCATGCATCATTTATGAATACACCGAATCATTTTATCCGCGCTTTCGACCTTTCCAGGTCGCCGCTGCTGCGAGTAGGTGTGTTTCGCTTGGAAGAGAAGAAACATTTATTGCTGGCCGATATGCATCATATCATATCCGACGGCGTTTCCCATGCCGTATTGAAAGGAGATTTCGGGATCCTTTACAGCGGCGGGCAGTTGCCGGCGATCCGGTTGCAATACAAAGATTATTCGGAATGGCAGCACAGCGAAAAACAGCAGCAATTGGTAGGCCGGCAGAAAGCCTATTGGTTGCAAGAACTGTCCGGGGATATCCCGGTGTTGGATATCCCCACCGATTATCCCCGCCCGTCTATTCAGAGTTATTATGGAAACACCCTGGAGTTTGACCTGGGCCATGATGAGACCGAGTTGTTGAATAAATTGGGTCGCGATGAGAAAACCACGTTATACATGATATTGGTGTCCATTTACAATGTATTGTTGTCTAAGTTGAGCAACCGGGAAGAGATCATCATCGGGACGCCCACGGCCGGTCGTCCTCATTCGGACCTGGAACGAATCATCGGTATGTTTGTCAATACGTTGGTGCTGAAAAATTACCCGGGAGGGGGGAAAACCTTTACAGAATTTTTACATGAAGTAAAAGAAAAGGCATTAAAAGCGTTTGAAAACCAGGACTACCCGTTTGAGGAACTGGTAGAACGGTTGGTTGTTAAAAGGGACACCTCGCGGAACCCGTTATTCGATGTTTTGTTTGTGCTGCAAAATATGGAGGTAGAAGCGGAAGGCGCGCCCGGGGCCGGGGGAACCGGTGCGGGGGTGGGTGGTTCAAGATTAAAGATGCAACCCTATCGTTACAGCGCGGCCATAGCGAAATTCGACTTGACCCTGACGGCAGTCGAAGTAGGAGATGGGATTCATTTCACTTTCGAATATTGTACGCGATTGTTTAAAGAAGAGACCATCCGGCGCATGATCGAGTATTTTAAAAGGGTTATATCCGCGGTGATTGGGTCGCGAGATAAAAGACTTTGGCAAATCGATATACTCTCGGATGAAGAGAAGAACTTATTATTATTTGAGCTTAACGATACAGCGGCCGAATATCCGCGAAACAAAACTATCCATGGATTGTTTGCAGAGCAGGTAGAAAAGGCGCCGGACCGCATCGCGGTTGTTGGTTCAACCGTAGAGACGTTGCGCGCAGCGTCTCTACAAATAACCTATCGTCAATTAAACGAACAATCCGACCGGTTGGCCGGTTTGTTAATTGAAAAAGGCGTCCTGGCGGACAATATCGTGGCTATTAAAATAGAACGTTCGCTGGAAATGATTATTGGAAGGCAATCCCAAAGGCGTCATGATCGAACACCGGTCGGTATGCAATTTTATAAAAGGGATAACCGATATCGTTGATTTTAATGAAGATGATCGTCTTTTATCTTTAACCACGATATCCTTTGATATTTTTGGCCTGGAAGCCTTTGTACCTATCGCCAGGGGTGCGCGGGTAGTAATAGGGAATAGGGATGAACAGTTGAACAACAGCGCATTGATTGCCGCCCTTTGTAAGCATGAGATAACCATTTTCCAGGTTACCCCGTCCAGGTTACAACTCTTATTTTCCGATGATGGGGCGCCGGGAATGCTGAACAAATTGAAATATTTGTTGGTGGGCGGCGAAGCATTCCCGGAAGCGCTTTTGAAAAAAGCAAGAACCCTGGTTCCCGGGAAAATATACAATCTCTACGGGCCGACCGAAACCACCATATGGTCCACCGCAAAAGACGTGGCCGGGGAAAATTCCTTAAATATCGGGAAGCCCATCGCAAATACTCAAATATACATATTGGGTGAAAGAGAAACATTAACTCCCATAGGCGTTATTGGAGAATTATGTATCGGTGGGGATGGATTGGCCAGGGGTTATGTCAATAGGCCGGAACTAACCACGGAAAAGTTTATTAAAAATAGGTCCTATAGGTCCTATAAGACCTATAATTTCTACAAAACCGGCGATCTCGCCCGGTGGTTGGATGACGGCAATATCGAGTTCCTGGGCCGTATCGATCACCAGGTTAAGATTCGGGGATTCAGGGTAGAGTTGGGTGAGATAGAAAATCAATTGCTGAACCACGGCGGGATAAAAGGCGCGGCAGTACTGGTGAAGGACCAACATCTATATGCTTATATCGCGGTAAATGACCAGGGCGAAGGCGAAGGAGAATTTAATTTATCCTTGTTACGAAGCTATCTGTCGGAAAAATTACCCGATTATATGATCCCTTCATACTTTGTGCAAGTAGAGGGAATTCCTCTTACAGCCAGTGGCAAAGTGGATAGAAAAGCCCTGGATTTAATCGGTAAACAGTTAGCTCCTGACGCCGCCTATACCGCGCCGCAAAATGAACTTGAAAAGAAAATCGCTGAGGCCTGGAAAGAAGTGCTGCACCTGGAAAAAGTCGGCATCCATGATAACTATTTCGAATTGGGCGGAACGTCCTTCGATATCATCAAGATCAATCGAAAGTTGAAAGAGATATTTCAAATCGAAGTACCTATGGTTGTTATGTTCAGGCACACCACGGTTCATGCTTTCGCCGCATTTCTCAATCAAGAAAACGGGGACATCCACGACCGGGCGGCGGCATTGGAGCGTGGCAAGCGGGATAAACGAGAGCGCTTGCAGAGAAGAAAAGGCGCCGGGCCACAACAAGCGAACGTAAAGGCGAAGGTCGAATGAGTATAGATGCATATTTTTTCTTCGGGAGGATAGTAAATTTCTTCGGGAGGATAGATACTTTCCCGGCGAGGATATTTTTGCAGGATTCGGAGTAAGGACATATGGAACAAAAGGAACAAATAGGAACAGGGTTGGAAATCGCCGTTATCGGTATGGCTGGAAGATTCCCCGGGGCAAAGGACATCCATGAGTTCTGGGATAATATAAAAAACAGCGTCGAATCCATCCATTTTTTCACGGATGAGGAATTAATAGGGGTAGGTATTTCACCAAAGTTGTTGGAAAATCCCAATTATGTGAAAGCCAACGGCATCCTGGAAGACAGTGATTATTTCGACGCCACTTTCTTCGGTTATACGCCCAAAGAGGCAGAAATCATGGACCCCCAGATACGGATTTTCCACGAATGCGCCTGGGGGGCGCTGGAAGATGCCGGCGTTGCGCCCGGGACCTATGATGGCCTGATCGGCCTCTATGCCGGCGCCACGCCAAACCTTCACTGGCAGGCGCGCGCCTTACTGTCAGGCAAAAGCAGTGAAATCGGGGAGTTTGCCGCCAATCATTTGAGTCAAAAAGATTACATCACCTTGCGAATTTCCTATAAACTCGATTTAAAAGGACCCAGTTTCGTTTTATACACCACGTGTTCCACCTCCCTGGTGGCCATTCATATCGCCTGCCAGGCCATTTTGAACGGGGAATGCGACATGGCGCTGGCCGGGGGCATTACCGTTATCAACTTGAATAAAACCGGGTACATGTACCAGGAAGGAATGGTCACTTCTCCTGACGGCCACTGCCGGGCGTTCGATGCAAAGGCAAAAGGCGTTGTGGGCGGGGACGGGGTAGGAGTAGTGGTTTTAAAACGCCTGGAAGACGCCGTTGCCGATCGGAATCATATTTACGCCGTGGTAAAAGGTTCCGCCGTCAATAACGACGGCGTCCGGCGGGCCGGTTTTACCGCCCCCAGCGTGGCCGGCCAGGCAGAAGTCATTAAAATGGCCATGCAAGTGGCGGAAGTCGAACCCGAAAGTATTCAATACATTGAGACCCATGGTACTGCCACTGCACTGGGAGACCCGGTGGAAATCGAAGGTCTGAAACTGGCTTTTAATACCCGGGAAAAAGGTTTTTGCGGCATCGGTTCCGTTAAAACCAATGTCGGTCACCTCGACTCTGCCGCGGGGGTGACCGGGTTTATCAAGACAGTGCTGGCATTAAAATATAAATTGCTCCCACCCTCGCTTCATTTCGAAAGCCCAAACCCCGGCATCGATTTTATCGACAGCCCTTTTTATATCAATACAAAGTTAACCCCGTGGGAAAACGGCGAATACCCTTTGCGGGCCGGCGTCAGCGCTTTCGGCATCGGCGGCACCAACGCCCACGTGATATTGGAGGCGTGGGGTGAAGGCGAAGTGCAGGGGGCAACGGCCGAGGAAAAAGCAGGGGCTTTCCGGCTGATTGTATTGTCGGCCAGGACATCCACCGCCCTGGATAAAATGAGCGAAAACTTAGCGGATTATTTTATAGAAAATCCCGGTATCCACCTGGCGGATGCGGCTTATACGCTGCAGGTAGGAAGACCCCCCTTTAAATACAGGAAAATGTTCGTCAGCTCCTCCATTGAACAAGCCTCTGCTCTATTATCCGGCGCCGATCCCGGGAAAATTCACAGCGCTGCTGTGGAAGAAGAAAACATGACCGCCTCCACCTCATTGGGCGAATCCCTGGACCGCACGGAAAAACTTATAAAGGACGGCCGGGCCGGCGCTCCGGAACTTCGCAATCTATTGGAGAAAATCGGGTTTTCATGGCTTCAAGGGGCAACCGTCGACTGGCGCAAACTTTACCCCGGGGAAGAACGAAACCGGATTCCCTTACCCACTTACCCCTTTGAAAGGCAGCGTTATTGGATCGATGAAACCCCTTTTAAAATAGCAACCCCAGGGGACAGGGGCAGTTATAAAGCCGCTGCGCCCCCGGCCAGGCTGTACCCACGCCCTGAATTGAGCGCCGCCTATACCCCCCCGGCCAATGAGACGGAAAAAAAATTGGCCGGAATCTGGCAGAGTTTTTTCGGTTTTGACCAAATTGGGGGCCAGGATGATTTTTTTGAACTGGGCGGCGATTCGTTGACCATTATCACGATGGTATCCAGGATCCAGAAGGAAATGGAAATCCTGGTGCCCATCCCGGAATTTTTCAATCGACCCAACATTGGGGCGCTGGCCGCTTATATCCTGGATCATCCCCAAAAAACCAGCTATGTATCCATTGCACCCGTGGAAGAAAGGGAATATTATCCCCTGGCCTTAACCCAGCGTAGGCTATATATATTGCAGCAGGCAGACCCGGAGAACATCAGTTATAACATCCCCTTCGTATATCGCCTGGATTTAAAAGTAGATATCGGGCGGTTCCGGGAAATTTTCAAGAAGATGATCCGGCGACAAGAAAGTTTCAGAACTTCCTTCCACATAGTGGACGGGGAGCCTGTGCAGCGAGTCAGTCGCGAGGTAGATTCAGACTTTACCATCGAGTATTATGAGACTGTAGCTAAGGCGGAAGACAACATAGAAGAGATCATAAAAAATTTTATCAGACCCTTTGATTTATCCCGGCCGCCGCTGCTGCGGGTGGGATTAATAAAAATAGGAGAAGGAACAAATCTGCTGATGACCGATATGCATCATCTCATATCCGACGGTATTTCCATGATGATTACCATAAGAGATTTTTTATTATTGTACCGGGGAGAGGATTTGACTGAGTTAAAGATACAATACAAAGATTATTCCGTCTGGCAGGTGACGGAAAAAGAAAGGGGCGCCTTAAAAAAGCAGGAAGAATACTGGTTGAAAGAGTTCGCCGGCGACATACTGGGGCTCCAATTGCCCCTCGATTATCCCAGGCCGCCAGTCCGGAGTTTCGAAGGCAGCCTGGCGGCCTTTGAAATCGATGCTCCGCACACCCAGGGCCTGAAATTACTTGCGGAAAGCGAAAGCGCTACACTGTTCATGGTATTGTTGGCCGTGTACAATGTATTGCTGTCGCGTTTGAGCGGGCAAGAACAAATCGTCGTGGGCACGGGCGTGGCCGGGCGAAACCATGAGGAACTCCTGAACCTGGTGGGGACATTCCTCAATACCACCCCTTTAAAAAATTATCCCACCAAAGAGAAAACCTTTAAATCGTTTTTAAAAGAAGTCAGGGAAAAAACAATATCGGCCTTTGCCAACCAGGAGTATCCTTTCGAAGAGCTGGTAGAGAAAGTCGTGCCCCATAGGGTCCGGAACCGGAACCCACTCTTTGATGTTTTTCTTATGTCATTGGTAATGGACAGCACTTTACTGGATGCCGCCTCCGCCGATTCTTCCCCCGCGTCCCCATCGGCGGCCGTCCCGGTACCCCCGAAATATAACTTCAACCACCGGGTGGCAAAGTTCGATATCGGTTTATTATATACCGAAAACGCGGGAAAGCTGGAGCTGGAGTTCGAATACTGTACCAAATTGTTTAAAAGAGAAACCATCGAACGGTTTGTGGTTTTCTTTAAGGATATCGTGTCTGCAGTGACCGCGGATAAAAATATCACATTGGGGGGAATCGAAATTTCGCATTCGTTATTAGCCGCGAGAGAGGGTGTTATACCGGATAAGCCGGGTGATTTTAGATTTTAACAGTTCTGAATAGGAGAAAACAAAATGAATGAAACCGAGACAAATAAAATTTTATTGGCGTTATTGCCATATTGGACCCCGTTGATCCCTCCCCAGGGAATCGCTCAAATGAAGGTTTTCCTGGAAAAGGACGGGTATAAAGTGAAGACAGTGGACGCAAATGTCGAGACTGAATTCAAAGAAATTTACCAACTCTATTTTAATACCTTAAAAAAGTTTATCCCGGGAAGTCATTGGGGAAATTTTTACAATATCGGTCATGATGTGCTGCGTAATCATATGATGGCCCATTTCAATCATGCCAATGGCGTCGGCGCTGAAGAAACATATAAGGAATTAGTCAAACTGCTGGTTTATCATACCTACTTCTGGAATCTCGATGAAGAGCAGCTTTGTCGATTGGATGCTGTGATCGACCGGTTTTACAGCGAATTGGAGCGCTATATACTGCGCCTGCTGGAAGAGGAAAAACCGGCGGTGTTGGGGCTGACAGCCCATTTAGGCACACTGGGGGCGAGCATGTTTGCTTTTAAGCTGACCAAAGAAAAATATCCCGGTATCATGACCGTGGTGGGTGGGAGTATGTTTGCCGGTGAGCTGCCCATGAGTTCCCCGGATTTCGGGGTCTTTTTAGAAAAAACACCCTATATCGACAAAGTCATTGTCGGCGAAGGCGAGCAATTGTTTTTAAAATTATTAAGAGGAGAAATTCCCGCTTCTCAACGGGTCATTACATTGAAAGAGATCAGCGGCCGGCGCATGGATATTGCCACCCTTGAGCTGCCGGACCTTTCAGGCTTTGACCTGTCACGTTACCCGTTTAATGCCGCTTTCATCTCCAAAAGCTGCCCCTATCAATGCCGGTTTTGCAGTGTTGTGGCTTTTTTCGGGGAGTTCCGGGAAAAGAATGTAAGCCAGGCAGTGGATCAATTGACCGAATTATATAAAAGACACGATGTCCAGGTGTTCCATATGCTGGATTCTCTGGCCAACCCTTTTATGACGGCCCTGGCCGCGGAATTGATCGATCGCGATTTGTCATTCTACATGGATTTCTACATGAGAGTATCGGACGAAGTATGCGACCCGGAAATAACCTATTTGTGGAGGCGGGGTGGGTTGTACCGGGCCCGGTTGGGAATCGAAACCGGTTCCCCGCGCCTGTTGGAAGCCATGGATAAAGGAATAACCGTGGAACAATCCAAAGCGGCCATAAGGAGCCTGGCGGGGGCCGGTATAAAAACTACTACCTATTTTGTCGTGGGGTTCCCCGGGGAAACCGAAGAGGATTTTCAGCAGACCCTGGATTTCATCGAAGAATTAAAAAACGATATCTGGCAAATGGAGTGCAACCCCTTTTACTATTACTATGCCGGGCAGCCCGAGGGCGATAAATGGGCGAATTATCGTATGCTGCTCTATCCAGGATATGCCCGGGACCTGTTGATATCGCAAACCTGGATTTTGAATTGCGAGCCTTCCAGGGAAGAGAGGTTCAAGCGCATGTTCCGGTTGGTGGAGCATTGCAAGAAGTTAGGCATTCCCAATCCCTACTCCACCGAAGAGATGTATGAAGCGGATGAGCGTTGGAAAAATTTACACGAAAATGCCGTACCTTCCATCATTGAGTTCCAGGATCGGGGAGTCTATATCGACGAAAACAAACACGTTAAGAGGCTAATCCCGGCGCGGGAGATCCCCCAGGAAGACGGAGATTTTGTCTTTTAATAAAGGAGCAAATTAAAATGTACGATAAAAATTATTCCGGCGATGTGGCCATTGCGGCCAGCCAGTCGGTCAAAGAAAGAGAGTATTGGTTGAAAAAATTATCCGGGGAACCGGTAAAAAGCAGTTTCCCATATGATAATAAAGAACCGGGCTATAAAGAGAGTGATAAGGATCATGTAGACCTTCGTTTCAGTGGGGAGTCGTTTTCCCGGTTGACCTGGATCAGTAACCATTCCGATGCCCGGTTGTTAACAATGTTGGCCGCCGGCTTGATCGTACTTGTAAATAAATACACCGGCAATCGGGATGTCATCGTGGGCATGCCGATCTATAAACAAGAGGTTGAAGGCGATTTCATCAATACCGTCGTGGCGTTAAGATGTCTACTGCAGGAAGATATGGCTTTTAAGGATTTGTTATACCAGGTCAAGCAGACCATCGATGAAGCCGTAAAGCATCAAAATTATCCCATCAAAACCTTACTGTATGATTTGCGGCTCCCGTTTTCCGAGAGTGATTTTCCCTTGTTCGACATCGTGCTGCTGCTTAAAAATATCCAGGACCCTGGCTACGTGAATATTCCCGTCAATATGGAGTTCGTCTTTTTTAGGACCCCGGAGTACCTGGAGGTTTCAGTCCGATACAACCGTTCCCTTTATGATAGAGAGACCGTAGAAAGGATTGCCGGCCACTTTTCGCACCTGTTACAGACCGCCATTTTCAATGTCGATATATCATTGGCCGGGATCGATATCTTGCCTGGCGAGGAAAAGAAAAAGTTACTGGAAGAATTTAACCGTACCTGGACAGGATTGCAAGTTCACATCGCTGCAACCATCCACCGGTTGTTTGAAGACCAGGTAGAGAAAACCCCGGACCGGGCCGCGGTGGTTTTCGTTCGGCAGGGTCAAGAGCCGGAGACATTAACTTACCGGCAGTTGAATGAGAAAGCCCGGGGGTTGGCAAGAGTATTAAAAGAAAAAGGTATCGGTTCCGAATGTATCGTGGCGCTCTTAATGGAGAGTTCCGTACATATGGCGGCTGCCGTCCTGGCGGTGTTAAAAGCAGGCGGTGCATATCTGCCCATCGATATGGAAGCGCCGGAAGAGAGAAAGGAGTTTATATTAAAAGACAGTGGGACCCGGTTGGTGTTGACGGGCGCTGCGTCGGACACCGCACTTTTCCCTGCGGTGGGGGACATCGAGCAGTTGGATATCTCCGATGAACATCTTTACACACTTTCTACACAGTCGCGGCCCGGCGCCTATGAAATTGAAATGGAAACGGGTAGTACAGGGGACCCGGCCTATATCATATATACTTCCGGTTCCACCGGCAGGCCCAAAGGCGTTATCGTGGAGCACCGCCAGGCAGTGAACACCCTGGTTTGCCGCAAAGAAGAGTACTGCATGACCCCCGGGCATACCGCCCTGCAGTTGTTTTCCTATGCCTTCGATGGGTTCATTACCAGTTTTTTCACGCCCATCATCTCCGGGTCCCGTCTGGTATTACTTAGTAAAGATACCATCCAGGATATCTCCAAAATAGTAGACGTTATCTTCGCTTTTAAAGTTACCCATTTTATCAGCGTGCCCGTATTGTTCCAGGCCCTTATCACCGGTATGACGGCGGAGGAAGCTGTTTCGCTGCAGGTTGTCACACTGGCGGGAGATAAAGTCCATTCCAGGTTGCCGGAGATGGCGGCGGCAAAAAATAAAAATATCGAAGTCGTCAATGAATATGGAGTTACCGAAGCCGCCGTTATGTCTACCATTTACCGGCGACAGGAAAGAGACCGGCGGATAAAGATCGGTCACCCCATTTGCAATACCTCAATTTATATCACAAAAGGCGACGGCCATCAACATCTCGCTCCCATTGGAGTTTTTGGAGAAATGTCCATCGCCGGGGCCGGTGTGACCCGGGGCTATTTAAACAACCCCGAGTTAACCGCGGAAAAATTCATTGATCTTCATCACTCATCATTCATCATTCATCATTCAAAGTTATATTGTACCGGCGACCTGGCCCGCTGGCTGCCGGACGGCAATATCGAATTCGACGGTCGGATCGATTTCCAGGTCAAAGTCCGGGGTTTCCGGATCGAATTAGGGGAAATCGAGCGGCATTTGCTCGCGCACAGCGACATAAAAGAGACCATTGTGACGGCTTCCGAGAATGATGAGGGCGACAAGAATTTATGTGCGTATATTGTATCCACCCGGCAATTGAGTGTGTCTGAATTAAGAGACTATTTAGCCGGTCGTGTGCCCGAATATATGGTGCCCGCTTATTTTGTTTTCCTGGAGGGGCTGCCTTTATCCCCCAATGGGAAAGTGGACCGGAAGCAGCTTCCACCGCCCACTATGTCCATGGCCGCCGGTGAGTACACTGCGCCGCGAAATCGGATGGAAGGGCAACTGGTGGAAATTTGGGCCGAGATATTGGGCATTGATAAGGATTCCATCAGCATCGATGCTAACTTTTTTGAATTGGGTGGGCATTCCTTAAAGGCGACGATCCTGCTAAACCGGATAATTAAAGAATTCAATGTAAGAATAGCCATGGTTGAAATATTTAAATCGCCGGATATACAAAGTATAGTGAAACTTATAAAGGGCGCGATTGAAGATATATTCGTTTCTATCTGCCCTGCCGAAGAAAAAGCATACTATCCGTTATCACCGGGCCAAAGGCGGTTATTCATTCTTCACCAGATGGATTTTAATTCACTTGCTTACAATGTATCCATGACGTCCGTATTGGGAGGAAAGTTGGACGCGGACAAATTGGAGCGATCGTTCAGGCAATTGATCGCCCGGCATGAAAGTTTAAGGACGTCATTCACGACAATCGGAGAGCAACCGGTGCAAAAGATACACCTGGATGCAGACCTGGATTTTAAAATAGAATATTTTACCGGGGATTCTCTCGATCACTTTGAAATAGCCGATATTGTAAATAATTTTGTCCGGCCTTTCGATTTATCCCAGGCCCCTCTATTGCGGGTTGGACTGGTAACAACGGGGACTCAAGATCATATTCTGACGGTGGATTTGCATCACATCATAACCGATGGCGTTTCCCAAAAAATATTAATGGAAGACTTCATGAACCTGTACCGGGAGCGTCCGTTACCGCCATTAAGATTTCAATATAAAGACTATTCCGAATGGCAGCAGGGCCGGATCGTGAAAGATTTGTTCCAACAGCAGGAAGAATTCTGGATGCAGCAGTTAGCGGGAGAGATACCCAAATCAGACCTGCCCACCGATTTCCCAAGGCCGGCGGTACAGAGTTTTGCGGGGAATGTAATGGGTTTTCAAATAGACAGGGAAAAAACAACAGCGCTGCATGCAATGGCCTCCTCGCAAAACGCCACATTGTTCATGGTTTTATTTGCAGCGTATAATATATTCTTAGCTAAAATATCCAACCAGGAAGATATCGTGGTTGGGACGCCTGTTGCAGGAAGAAGACATGCGGATTTAGAACAAATAATCGGTGTATTCATAAATATGCTCGCTTTGAGAAATGCGCCCAAAGGAGAAAGTACCTTTAACGCATTTCTAAAAAGTTTAACCCAAAGAACAATAGAGGCTTTTGACAACCAGGATTATGCGTTTGAGGACCTGGTGGATAAAATTGTGAAAGATAGGGATGTGACACGAAATCCGTTGTTTGATGTAATGTTCGTTATGCAGAATATGTTTGATCCTACCGGGACCGTGGGGGCGCACGAAACCGGCGGCCTGGGGCTAAAACCCTACAGCAGCCAGGAAAGAAAGTCGGCGCAGTTCGATTTAACTTTGTATGCTGTCCAAATGGGAGATACTTTAAATTTTATTTTTGAATATGGAACCAGTTTGTTTAGAGAAGAAACCATCGCAAGGTTTATTCACTATTTCAATAAAGTCATCGCTTCGGTCATCGAGTCTCCGGGTAAGCTTATATCCGGTATAGAAATCATAAGCGAAGAAGAAAAGGCCCGGGTATTGAATGATTTTAATGCAACCGAAGCGCAATACCCGGTCGATAAAACCATTCCCCGCTTATTCGAGGAGCAAGTTGAACAAACCCCGGACAATATTGCTGTCATTGCTCAATCGCTGGGTGCGGATATCCAATTATCATACCGTCAGTTGAATGAAAGATCGGAACGATTGGCCTTATGGTTGAGGGAAAAAGGGGTTGAACCCGATACTATTGTTGGCATCATGGTAGGGCGTTCCGTCGAGATGATGACCGGGATAATCGGGATATTAAAATCCGGCGGCGCGTATTTGCCCATTGACCCGGAATACCCACAGGAACGAATCGATTTTATGTTGAAAGACAGCGCGGCCAAAATCCGATTAACCGAAAATGAAATCGCATCTTTTTCAACGGAATGCGTTTTTAATTCTCATCATTCATCATTGATCCTTCATCATTCAAATCATCTTGCCTATGTCATTTACACCTCCGGTTCCACCGGTAAACCCAAGGGTGTAATGATCGAACACCGGTCGGTAATAAATTTCATAAAAGGAATCACAGATATTATCTCCTTTACACCTGGGGATTGTATTTTGTCGTTAACCACATTATCCTTTGACATCTTTGGTTTGGAAACGATTTTACCGTTAACCAAAGGAGCAAAAGTGATTATCGGGGGTCAAGAGGAGCAATTGGAGACAGGGAAAATTGCTTTAGCGATAGAAAAAGAGAATATATCCATTTTCCAGGTCATCCCAACCCGTTTAAAACTTATCTTATCGGATAAAGAGTCTTCGGGGGCATTGAAGCGGTTGAAGTATTTATTGGTGGGAGGAGAGGAGTTCCCGCCGGCGCTGCTGGAGGGTGTTGGAAGTGCGACGGAAGGAAAAATATATAATGTATATGGTCCGACAGAGACGACGATATGGTCGACAATACGAGATTTGACAGGGGAAAAGACCGTCGATATCGGTAAGCCCCTTGCCAATACCCGGGTATATATATTGAATAAAAATGATCGGGTTCAACCGATAGGAGTGCCGGGAGAGTTATGTATAGGCGGAGCAGGCTTAGCCAGGGGTTATGTCAATAGACCGGAAATAACCGCAGAAAAATTCATGGACTTTCATCATTCATCATTCATCATTTAAAGGTATATCGTACCGGCGACCTGGCCCGCTGGTTGTCGAATGGGAATATCGAATTCCTTGGCCGCATCGATCAGCAAGTTAAAATCAGGGGTTTCCGAATCGAGTTGGGAGAAATAGAGAGTCGGCTGTCGAATTATCCATCGATAAAAGAGGCAGTGGTGATAGCGCGAGAGGACGAGTCCGGGGAAAAATATTTATGCGCCTATATCGCAGTGGATACGGAAACGGGCGTTTCGGAATTAAGGGAATATTTGACTAAGGATTTACCGGATTATATGATACCATCTTATTTTGTGCCTTTGGAGAAGATACCGCTAACCCCCAATGGGAAACTAGACCGCAAAGCCTTACCCGGGCCGAAAGTAGAAGCAAGTCTGCAATATGCGGCCCCGCGGGACAAAGTAGAGGAAAAACTGGTTGCGATATGGGCTGATATGCTTCGAATCGATAAATCCGTCATCGGTATCGATGATAATTTCTTCGTACTGGGTGGGCATTCATTAAGGGCTACCCTGATGATTGGCAGGATACACAAAGAATTAGATGTAAAGTTCCCCCTGCTGGAAGTATTTAAAACTCCCAATATAAGAAGCATGGCAAAATATATAAAGGGAGCGGTAAAAGAAGAATTTATTTCCCTGGAGCCGTTGGAGCAAAAGGAATACTACCCGGTATCTTCACAGCAAAAAAGACTTTTCATACTGCAGCAGAGATATTTGAACTTAACGGCTTATAGCAGGCCTAATTTATTCCTATCGCCGGTGGAATTAGATAAAGAGAAATTGCAGGTAACCTTCCGGGAATTGATTCAACGCCATGAAAGCCTGAGAACTTCCTTTGATATGATCAACGGTGAACCTGTTCAAAGGATACATACTCAAGCGTCGTTTGCCATAGAGTATTATGATGGCGCCTTTACCCAGGAGACAATAGCAAATTTTGTACGGCCATTTGATTTATCTCAAGCGCCGTTGTTCAGGGTAAGAATTATGAAACCGGGCAACGGGAAAAATATTTTGCTGGTAGATATCCATCACATCATATCGGATGGCGTTTCCGACGCCATATTGATAAGCGATTTTATGGCGTTGTTTGAAGGAAAACAACTACCGGCGTTGAAGTTCCAGTACAAAGATTTTTCCCAATGGCAAGCCAGGTTATTGGAATCCGGGGAAATGAAGAAACAAGAAAAGTACTGGCTGGAGACGTTTACCGGTGAGATGCCGCAATTGGCCATTCCCAGGGATTATCCCGATTCTTTGGAGCAGCGTTTTGAAGGAAGCGGGATATACGTGGAGCTTGACGATAAAACAACGGGGTTTTTAAAAGAACTGGCTATGCGAGAAGGCACAACATTGTTTATGATATTGTTCGCGGTTTATAATGTGCTGTTGGCGAAACTGGGCGGCCAGGAAGACATCGTGGTCGGAACCGGGGTGGCAGGTCGAAGACACGTGGATTTCGAGAACGTAATCGGCATGTTTGTCAATACATTGGCCCTCAGGAACTATCCCGCGGCAGAGAAAACATTTAAGGATTTTCTATTTGAAGTTAACCAACGGACATTGCTGGCGTTTGAGAACCAGGACTATGTGTTCGAGGACCTGGTGGAAAAAGTTGTAACCAAAAGCGACCCCGGCCGGAACCCAATCTTCGATACAGTCTTTGTGATGCAAAATATGGCAAGCGAAAGCGAGACAGCCGCTGCCGGGAACACAGCGCAGCCCGAATTGCTGTTGAAGCGGCAAGAGTTTGACGCTAAAATAAGCATATTCGATATATCTGTGTTCTGCGAGGAAATAGGCGGGAAACTGGGAATTAAAGTTTCCTATAGTACCGGCGTATTTAAACAAGAGACCATTGAAAAATATTTCGGTTATTATAAAGATATCCTGGCTTATGTGATTGAAAACAAAGAACTCATATTCAAGCTGAAAGACATCCGTTTGGCCAGCGGCTTAAAAGTTATCGAGTCGAAACTTATTAAAAATGAAACGGGAGACTTCGGCTTTTAGGAAGAAAATGGTGATAGTACAGCCTATTTTACTATTTTTACCTGGTGGGAACATCATTTTTAGTGGTGGGAACATCGTTTTCTATGGTGGGAACGTCATTTATAGCGGTGGGCGTATCGTTTTCTATGGTGGGAACGTCGTTTTCAGCGGTGGGAACATCGTTTTCTATGGTGGGAATGTAGTTTTTAGACTAAAATCGAAGAATTTGGAGACAAATTCAGTAATTTAAAGACGACGGAGGATATTTTATGGAAATAGATGAATATGTTGCTGCAGCCCAAAATACAAGGGAGAAAGAATATTGGTTGAATAAATTGTCCGGGGAACTGGTAAAAAGTAATTTTTATTATGACTCTAAATCAAAAAGCGTTGATATATACCGTTCCGGGAAAGAGGAATTTCGATTTACCGGGGAACTGTTTTCAAAATTTCTCCAGTTGAGCAACAATTCCGATTTAAGGCTTCATATGATCCTTACGGCCGGCTTAGCGATATTAATCGAAAAATATACAGGTCAAAAAGATATTATAATAGGTACGCCTATATATAAACAGGAAGTCGAAGTAAAATTTGTCAATACGGTCCTGGCTCTCAGGAATGTCATCGATACAAGAATGACATTTAAAGAAATCCTGGTGCAGGTGAGGCAGACGATTACAGGGGCGGTAGAGCATGTCAATTACCCGATTGAGTTAATTTCCGAACAACTGGGTATGCCGGTCTCCAAAGGAAATGATTTTCCTTTATTCGATATTGTAATCTTACTGGAAAATATCCATGATAAAAAGTATGTGGAACATATCAACCATAACATCATGTTCTCATTATTAAGGAAAGAGGACGCCCTTGAAGGGGTTGTGGAATATAATGCACAGCGCTATCGAAAAGAGACCATTCAACAAATCGTCAACCATTTTATGGCAATTTTCGAGCAAGTACTTGTCGATGTAAATTTAAAAGTATCCAAGGTGGAAATCGTTTCTGAAGTCGAAAAAAGAAAATTGTTGAATGAATTCAATGATACCCGGGCCGCATTTCCCAATGATAAAACGATCCATGAATTATTCGCAGAACAAGCAGAACGAACCCCGGGAAATATCGCGGTTTGCTCCCCCGCCGATTTAAGCGATATCTTTACCCCCGCCGCTTGTTTTAAAAAGAATCCCTATATCTTTGAATCCGACCTGGAAATGCGGGCTTTTAAGCTATTAAAAACGCATGCCCACAATAGTGTCGTAATAAATAAGCATATGCTGGAACTCATCGACGCTTTTACCGGTGAAAACAACCTGGAGTCGGTTTTTTCTATTTTAAAAGACTTTACAAATGCAAAGTTCATCATTTTCACAGCCCGGATGAAGGACATGCTGGGAATTACCCATGATTTTAACCGTCAAGCCGATGTATTTTCGAACATGAGCTATAGTGATTTTATCTCCCTGGTACAATTATTATATAAAAATACCCTGATAAAATTTCATGGCGTAAAATCCGGGACAACAATACCTGGGAACGCAGTATTGGGCCCTGACTTCAGCGAAGCCGACGAACCTTTTGATGCCCGGGTCGTATTGAAGGATTTATTAACATCTGATGAAGCCGGATTAGTGAAGGCGGATGTATTGTTATTGGGAGACACCAATGGCATGCCCACCACCGGTCTGTTGTACATGGCTTCTTTCCTTCGTCGAAATGGGGTGAAAGCGTTATGCAGGTTTTATGATGACGCAGACACTTTCCAGTCCATGGCAGCGGATATCGAAAAAATGCTTGGGCAGATTCAACCCCGGGTGGTGGGCGTCAGCATGAAGTGGTTTCTTTACATCGCTCGGGTTGTGGACATGTGTAAAATCATAAAAGAATATTCCCGGCGACATGGACTGGATATTAAAGTCGTGGTGGGAGGGAATACCGCTTCATACTATTGGCAAGAAATTATCGATTATGACTTTATCGACTATGTTGTCAGGGGAGATGGCGAGCAACCCCTATTGAAAATATTTCGCGGTGAAAAAGACATCCCAAATTGCATCTACAAGCAAAACGGGAAAATAATTGAAAATCCCATTACCTATATCCAGGACGGGAAAAATTCATCGGAAATTTATTTATCCCACCTGGATGAAATATTGCTGTCGAACGCGGCATCTCTTTTCGGTACATTTTTTGTATATACCCATAAAGGCTGCGCCATGAACTGCCTGTACTGCGGCGGATGTAATAAAGCCCAGCAAAAAGCCTTCAACCGTAAAAAAGTATTCCGGCGCGGGGTCGAGGAAACCAGGAAAGACATCATCGAAATCAAAAAATATGCATCTACCTTCCATTTCGAATTTGATATCCTGGATAAAAACCTTGCCGATTATTGCCGAAAAATTTGGGAGGGAATCGATTTGTCCGGTCATTTTTGTTTGTTCAATACCTTAACCCCCCCCACGACCGAATTGGTGGAATTGGTCAGCCGAACATTCAAATATGTTTACTGGGATTTCGATATTTGTACCCCATCCGAAAGGCATCGGAAACAATTGGAGTCGTTGGGTTTAGTTAAACCGCAGCCGACGGACGCCGAAATCATGGATTTTATGACAAAATGTGAAAAGTTCAAGAACATCGAAGTGCGACCCAATTTAATCACCGGTCTGCCTTACTTTACATTGGCAGATATCGAACCCGGTGAAAAATTGCTCACGGAAATTATGAGCACGTTTTCCTGTTTCAGCGAATTGCATTGGGCACGTTTGCATGCCCAGCCCGGCGCCCCCATCCTTGAATACGCGGACCAGGTTCAAATGTATTCTTTTGCCACTTCTTTCGAAGACTTCTTGAAATACAGCCGGGAAAATTTTAACCGGGACTCCGGTTACGTTAGCGTCGAAAATTTTAACTACCCCTATATCTATTTCAGGGATGACCATTTAAATTCCCGGATCACAAACTTTTACCTGGAAATCAATCAAAAAATAAATCAACATAAAAACGACAAAACGAATGACTTAATAATCTCCGAAACAATAACCTATGGAGCGCTTAATGAAAGAGCCGAACGATTGGCGGCGACGTTAATCGCCAGGGGTGTAAAACCGGGTGATATTGTCGGTCTTATGTTGGAACGATCGATCGCTATCCCGGTGGGGATCCTTGCCGTATTGAAATGCGGCGCCGCTTATTTACCCATCGACCCGGAGTTCCCAACCGGAAGGGTAGAATACATGCTGAAGGACAGCGGCGCTAAATTGTTGGTTACCACCAACGATAAAGAAGGTGAGAAGCTGAGAAGTTGGGAAGGTGAGAAAGTTCTTTTAGAAGAAATATCCAATTTCCCAAAGAGTTCTTCTTACCCTCTTACCTTCTTACCCTCTTACCTTCTTAATTCTTCAAATCTTGCTTACATCATCTACACCTCCGGGACCACCGGTAAGCCCAAAGGCGTTGCCATCAACCACGAAAACCTGGTCAATTATGTAAACTGGTTTTCGAAGAAAGTCGGGCTTACTGAGCAAGACAAAACCATATTGACCACATCTTTTGCCTTTGACCTGGGGTACACGTCGTTATATAATTCGCTTTTAAATGGGGGTGAGCTTCACATATTGCCGAGGGAAATATATTTGCTGGCAGAACGACTGTTGAGCTATATAAAACAAAATGAGATCACATTCATTAAAGTGACCCCGTCTCTTTTTTCAGTTATCGTCAATTCCCCCGGTTTTTCGAAAATTACCTGCCGATCATTACGGTTGGCTGCAATGGGCGGTGAACCCATAAACGTTAAAGATATTGAGAAGGCCCATTTGATTTGCAGTCATCTCACAATCATGAATCATTATGGCCCCACTGAAACCACCATCGGGTGCGCTGCAACAATTATCGATTTTGCTGATTTTGAAGAATATAAAGCGCACCCGGTCATAGGAAAACCCATTGCTAATGCCGGCATTTACATCCTTGGAAAAGATTTGGACTTGCTCCCGGTAGGCGCGCCCGGTGAATTGTGTATTTCCGGCGCCGGCGTAGGGGTGGGGTATTTAAACCGGCCCGAATTAACCGCAGAAAAGTTTATCCATTTTCATCATTCATCATTCATCATTCATCATTTAAAGTTATATCGTACCGGCGACCTGGCCAGATGGTTACCCAATGGGACCATCGAATTCCTGGGTCGAATCGATACCCAGGTAAAAATTAGGGGCTACCGGGTCGAATTGGGAGAAATCGAGAGCCGTTTAGCGAAGCACCCGGCCGTAGAAGAAGCAGTGGTGGTGGTTAAAGAGGCAGCGGAAACCGATGAAAAGAGAAATCAAGAAAAGTATTTATGCGCATATATTGTACCCGTAACCCGTGGGGGGGATGCCGCGGCGGCCAAAGATTTGGCCGGGAATAAAAATAAACAGGTATTACCGGCAATAGAAATCCATCGGGCCACTGGCGCTCAATTTGAGGACCATGTGAAGGCAAAATATGATGAAATCGCGGTAAAATCCAATGGCCGGTCATTAACCTATGGTTCTCTGAATAATGTTGCCAACCGGGCAGCGCAGGAAATCACGGCAAACTATGACGACCGCTGCAGGTTATCGAAAAAAGAACGGATAAGGTATAAACGGCAGATGTTGCTCCACGGCTGGGGGATTGAATCGCAAGAAAAATTAAAAAGTACCACCGTATTCGTTGCCGGGGCCGGCGGCGGCGCGTCCCCTACCATCGTGCAATTGGCCCTGGCCGGTATTGGAACCATTAAAGTGTGCGATTTCGATGAAGTCGAATTATCCAATTTAAATCGCCAGTTTTTACACGATGAAGAACGCCTGGGTATGAATAAAGCGCTGTCTGCACAGGTTACTGTCGGTAAAATAAATCCCCATGTGAAAGTGATTCCCTATACCGTGAAGTTGACGCGGGACAATGTATTCGAATTAGTGGGAGACGCCGACATTATTTTCGATATGTTCGACGGCCCGGCGGATAAATTTGTTTTGTCCGAATGTGCGGCGGTAAAAAAAATACCCCACATCATTATATCCATGACCGACATCAATGCCTATACCGCCGTCTGCCATACCCCCCGGACCCCCTGTTACCACTGTCTGTTTGACAGGAAAAAATTAGAGACCATCGTATCCGGGATGAAAAATCAAGTCGAAAATTATAGTAAAAATCCATTACCCGTAGTGGCCACTTCCCTTTTCATCAGTACAGGAATTGCTGTAAACGAGGCCCTGAAAATTTTACTGGGATTTAAAAAGCCGGCTTACAATAAGTTTTTTTATTTTAACCAGCGAGGGGAAGAAGAGAATCTCGTATATACCCCTGGTTATAAGGCCATGACCTATCTTTTTAGCGATCACTTTCTGCAGGCATGCAAGGAACAGGGATTCGATTGGGATACCGGTTGGCGAGGAAATTTCCTGGAAGAATTATCAATAGAACCGGACCCTCGGTGTCCCCTTTGCAGCGACGAAGGTAAAGCACTGCGAAAAACCCTGGAAGAGAAAATTAAAAAAGTAGCCGGCGTTGTTAATATTAAAGAAAAAGATGAAGAAATGAGTGAAGGGGAAAGCTTAAAAACCGTCGGCCTATTGCTCGACCATGATATCGAAATGGCCGCGGCTATTATGGCGACGTTGAAGGCGGGAAAAAGCATCGTACCCGTAGACCCCGCTTCCCCGGAGAAAAGTCAGCTCTATGTTTTGGAAGATTCCGAAGTAAGGGTAATCCTTACCGGCGATCAACATCTCAAACTAGCCGAAAGATTAAGAGATAAGTGTAATCGTAATATAAAAATTATTAATATCAATGCCTTCAATGAATTCGGCACGTTCCTTGAAAAAACAGCGCCGGAAACCGAACCCGTTAAGATGAATCCCGGACCGATCGCTTATTTCTTGTATCCACCTGATCCAAAGGGAAATCCCGGGTTTAACGCCACATTCACGGATATTTATACTGCCCTGGCGGCGGCGAAATCGTATACCTTTGGTTCTTCCGATCATAAAATGTTGGCCGGTTCGACTCCTTTGTCCAACCGATTGAGAGACTATTTACTGGAAGAATTACCCGATTATATGGTTCCATCCCATTTCGTGCAATTGGATAAGATACCGCTAACCACAAACGGTAAAGTGGACAGGAAGGCGTTACCAGACCCGGCTGTAAAGGAAACAAATGATTATACGGCGCCTGGAAACGAACTGGAGGAAAAATTAGCAGGGATCTGGGCCGAGGTTCTGGGTGTAAAAAAAGATATTATCGGCATCGATGCCAATTTTTTCGGATTGGGGGGCCATTCATTAAATGCCACCATATTGGTCTCAAGGCTCCATAAAGAGCTCAATGTCAAATTCCCACTGGCCGAATTTTTTAAAATGCCTACCATAAAAGGACTATCCGGTTATATATTGGGCGCTGAAGAAGAGGTATTTACCGCCATCGAGCCGGCAAAAGAAAAAGAATATTATCGATTGTCTTCAGCTCAAAAAAGACTCTATGCCTTGCAGCAAATGGAAGAGCATAATATTGCTTATAATATGTCCCAGGTATTCCCCCTGGCCCGGCAGATCGATAAAGAAAAATTGGTGGCTGTATTTAATCGCTTGATAGCCAGGCATGACACCTTAAGAACCTCATTCGAGATGGTAGAGGGAGACCCTGTACAGAAAATACATGATAGCGTCGAATGGAATCCCCAGTTTTACAAAATTGACGAAACGGGTTGGGATAACGTCGAGCAGTATTTTAAGAGGCCTTTTAATCTAAGTGAAGCCCCGCTGTTGAGGGTAGGTCTCGTAGAAATCGAATCCCCATCCCCGTATTACTACTTGCGTGTTGAAATGCACCATATCATCTCGGATGAAGTCTCTCAAAATCTGTTGCAGAAAGAATTCATGGCGTTGTATCAAGATGAGGAATTACCTCCCCTGCGGCTCCAGTACAAGGATTATTCGGAGTGGCAGGGCAGTGAACAACGGCAGCTAATAATAAAAGAACAAGAAAAGTTTTGGTTGGAAATGTTTGCCGACCAGGCGCCGGTTCTTAATCTCCCTACCGATTATCCCAGGCCCATAATGCAGAGTTTTGAAGGCAGCAGCGTGGAATTTTTATTAACGGAGAAGGAAAGCCGGATATTAAAAGAGGCGGCAGAACAAACGGGAGCAACCGTTTATATGAGTATTTTATCCGTATTTGCAATACTACTTTCCCGGTTGAGCGGCCAGGAAGATATCGTAGTAGGCACGCCGATTGCAGCCAGGAGGCATGCGGATTTAGAAAAGATAATCGGGATGTTTGTCAATACCCTGGCCGTGAGAAATGCCCCCTGCGCAGAAAAAGTCTACAGAGAATTTTTACTGGAACTCAAAGAAGGTACCCTGAAAGTGTATGATAACCAGGAATATCCATTCGAGGAGTTGGCGGACAAAATATCGGTAGGAAGAGATACCGGTCGTAACCCGGTATTCGACGTGATGTTTAATTTAGTTCGCATGGAAGAAAATAACTATAATATCTCTGAATCTGAAGAAAAAGCACAATATCTCAATATCCACCGAAAAGGGACCGCGAAATTCGATTTGACATTAACGGCTGTTGAACAGGGCGATAGGTTTCTCTTTAACTACGAATATTGCACCCGATTATTTAAACCCGGGACTATCGATCGGTTCAATTCCTATTTTAAGAGGCTATTGGATTCATTATCGGAAGGTTTGGATGTGAAGCTGTTTGAAATGGAAATAATTTCCGCGGATGAGAAACAGCGGGTTCTATATGAGTTTAATGATACTGGGGCGGACTATCCGAAAGATAAGACCATCCACCAAATGTTTGAAGGAATGGTAGATAAGACGCCTGACCATATTGCCGTGATCGGTCCACAGGTATCCCGGACGCCCATACAAATAACCTACCGCCAATTAAACGAGCAATCCGACCGGTTGGCCGGGTTGTTAATCGAAAAAGGCGTCCTGCCGGACACTATTGTTGGAATAATGATGGAACGGTCAGTTGAAATGGTCGCCGGTATTTTAGGTATATTAAAAGCAGGCGGGGCTTATATGCCGATTGACCAGGATTACCCGGAAGAGCGGATTAATTATATGATAAAAGATAGTGGGGCGAAATTGTTGGCCGTCGCCAACGATCAAGAAGGTGAGAAGGTGAGATGGTGGGAAGGTGAGAAAGTTCTTTTAGAAGAAATCTTCAAATCCCCACAAAGTTCTTCTTACCCTCTTACCTTCTTACCCTCTTACCTTCTAAATTCTTCAAATCTCGCCTACGTCATCTACACTTCCGGGTCTACCGGTAAACCCAAAGGTGTGCTTACCATGCATTATAATGTGACGCGGGTAGTAACCAATACCAATTATCTCCGGGTTAAACCCGAAGACCGGGTTCTTCAATTATCCAATTATGCATTCGACGGGTCGGTATTCGATATATATGGCGCGCTTCTGAACAGTTCCGCACTGGTAATGTTAAGCAGGGAAGACGTAGTGGCAATAGATCAACTGGCGGGGTTGATAAAACGGGAAGCCGTAACGGTATTTTTTGTAACCACCGCCTTGTTTAATGTATTAGTCGAATATCGAATCGATTGCTTCAATAGGATACGAAAAGTCCTGTTCGGAGGTGAACGGGTATCGGTGGGACATTCCCGTAAGGCGCTTGAATATATGGGAAAAGGAAGAATTATTCATGTCTACGGTCCTACGGAGACCACCGTCTATGCGTCTTATTATTTTATCGATGAGATTGCGGAAAATGCGGCCACGATTCCTATCGGCAGTCCTCTATCCAATACAACGATATACATATTGGATCCTTATATGAATCCGTTGCCGACCGGGGTGCAGGGCGAGATATATATCGGGGGAGAAGGAACGGCCCGTGGTTATTTAAACCGCCCGGGATTAACCGCGGAAAAATTTATCGCTTTTCAACATTCATCATCCGTCATTCATCATTCAAAGTTTTATCGCACCGGTGATTTGGCCCGGTGGGATACGAACGGCCACATCGAATTCCTGGGACGAATCGATTACCAGGTAAAAATCCGGGGATTCAGGATCGAGTTAGGAGAAATAGAAGTTAAATTATCCCGGCATGACAACATAGCCAATGCCGTTGTAACAGTAATAGAAGACGGAAGCGAAAATAAAAATCTCTGCGCTTATATCGCAGCGAAGCCGAAATGCGAACTTAACATTTCCGAACTCAGGGAATATCTTTCCGGGGAGTTGCCCGATTATATGGTCCCCTCATACTTTGTACAGTTAGAAAAAATCCCGGTAACCGCCAATGGGAAAATAGATGTTAAAGCTTTACCCGCCCCCGATGGAATAAGTTTGAAAAATGATGTAGACTATATGCCCCCAACCGGCGACCTGGAGAAGAAATTAGTGGAAATCTGGGAGAAAGTATTGGGAAGAGATAATATCGGGGTCCATGAAAACTTTTTCCTGGTCGGGGGAGATTCCATCAAATCAATCCAGATCATATCACGGATGAATCAGGCAGGGTATAAACTTGAAATGAAGGATTTATTCCAATACCCTGTAATCTCCGATTTGGCGCGCCGCGTCAAAAAATCGAAACGTATCCCGGACCAATCCGTTATTACCGGGGAAATCCCCTTATCCCCTATCCAGGGACTATTTTTTGAACAATCTCACCGCGAGGCGCATCATTTCAACCAGGCCGTTATGTTTTATTCCCGGGAGGGTTTCGATAAAGAAGTTATTAAAGGGATATTTTCCAAAATACAGCAGCATCACGATGCACTGCGAACGACATACCGTCCGGACCCGGGAAATGGAGAAGTAGTCCAAATGGCGCACGGGTTCGAGTATCCTCTCTCACTTGAAGAATTTGATTTAAAACACATGGAAAACAGGATAGAAGAATTCAATGCGAAAATAAACGAAATTCAAGCCGGTATCGATCTTGAAAAGGGCCCATTAATGAAATTGGCATTGTTTCACCTGGAGGATGGCGATCGTCTATTAATCGTTATTCATCACCTGGTCATCGATGGCGTCTCATGGCGAATCCTATTCGAGGACATAGAAACATTATATGGCCAATATAAACGGGGTGAAAAATTGGTGTTACCGTCCAAAACAGATTCTTACAAGCTGTGGGTCGCCAGGTTGTCAGAATATGCCAATAGTAAAACATTCTTGAAAGAGAAGACTTATTGGTCCCACCTTGAATCGTGTATAGCCCCGGCCATAAAGACAGATTATGAAATCGAGGAGAATGAAGTCAAAGATACCCGATCTTTATCCGTTAGCCTTGGGGAGGAGGAAACAAATCTCCTTTTAACGGAAGTAAATAAAGCGTATAGAACGGAAATTAATGATATATTATTGACGGCGTTGGGTTTGAGTATAAAGAAGACCTTCGGTCATGGGAAGGTATTATTGGCGATGGAAGGCCATGGCAGAGAAGAAATACTGGAAGATATCGATATCTCCCGGACAGTGGGCTGGTTTACCAGCGTGTATCCTGTAGTCCTGGATGTATCCTACCCGGATAATTTGGGACAGACGATTAAAGAGACAAAAGAAATCTTAAGAAGAATTCCCAAAAAAGGAATCGGCTGCGGGATTTTAAAATATCTTACGAAGAAGGAGTATAAGCAAGAGATCGAATTCAAATTAAATCCCCAAATTAGTTTCAATTACCTTGGCCAATTTGATGCGGATGTCAAACAGAAATCGTTTTTTGCAATAGCCGGGGAATCTTCCGGGGGCCCGCAGAGTTTAAAGAACCGAAGGGACTATGAGATCGATGTATCCGGTATGACAGCCAATCGCAGGTTATCCATGACTTTTTCCTACAACGGAAAACGTTTCAAACCGGAAACTATGGCCGTACTATCCGGGAATTTTGAATCCGAACTCAAAAAAATTATCGAGTTTTGCGCTTCAAGGGAGAAAATAGAACTGACACCCTCCGATTTTACATACAAAGGATTATCGATAGAGAAAGTGGACCGCTTAATGGATATGTACCCGGGGGTAGAGGATATTTATACATTAACCCCGATGCAGCAAGGGATGTTGTTTCATGCATTGATAGATAATTCGTCCTATTCCTATTTCGAGCAAATATCTTACCGTATGCAAGGAGAAATGAACATAGCTCTTGTAGAAAAAAGCATGAATGAACTCTTCAAACGTCACGATATATTACGGACTGCATTTGTTTATACCGATCTCGATTTCCCGCTGCAGGTCGTATTGAGAGATCGGGTGGTCGATTTTTACTATGAAGACATAAGTAAAATAGGGGGCGCGAAGGAGAAAGAAGATTTTATCAAAGAATTCAAAATTAGAGATAAAAATCATTCCTTCGATTTAAGCAAGGATGTGTTGATGCGGGTATCGATCCTGCAGTTAGATAAATTGGAATATGAGTTCACCTGGAGTTTTCATCATATCTTAATGGATGGGTGGTGTTTGGGCATAATAAATAGTGAATTTTTTGAGATATATACCGGTAGTAAAGAGAACAGGCCGCCCCGATTAAATGCAATAAGACCCTATCGTGCTTACATCCAATGGCTGGAAAACCAGGATAAAGATGCATCTGTAGGGTATTGGAAAAGTTACCTGGAAACATTCGCAGAGCCGACGGGGATTCCCAGGACAAGAATAGTAAAGAATAACGAGAATATGTATATACGAGAAGTGTTTCGCATTGACGTGAATAGTGAAAAAACGAGGAACCTGAAACGGCTGGCAGCGAGTCTCCAGGTGACACTGAACATAGTTGCGCAGGCGATTTGGGGAATCCTGCTGGGTAAATATAACGGGGCAGACGACGTGGTATTCGGGACGGTGGTATCCGGCCGTCCTTTTGAATTGGAAGGAGTAGAATCAATGGTCGGATTATTTATCAATACCATCCCGGTTCGAATCCAATTTAAAGAAGACATGAATTTCGATAAACTGCTTCTCCATGTCCAGGAATCGGCGATAGCCGGTGAACAGTACCATTACCATTCATTAGCGGAGATTCAATCCGGGAGTATACTAAAACAGGAGCTAATCGATCACCTTTTCGTATTTGAGAATTACCCCGTCGCGGAACAAATCGAAGGAGCCGGGAACGATAGAAATACCGGTAAACCGATATCATTTCAATTAATGAATGTCGATGTATTTGAGCAAACCAATTATGATTTCAACGTGGTATTAGGAGAAATGGACGAGTTCGCCATAACTTTTCAATACAATGGCGATGCCTATGACAGGGAATTTGTTCAACAAATCGGGAATCACCTCATTTTGTTATTTGATCAGGTCCTGGAAAATGAAAAGATGCGGATTCGGGACCTGGAATTTCTATCCGATGAAGAAAAGAAGCGGGTAATGTATGATTTTAATGCCACAGCAGCAGTGTACCCTGGAGATAAAACCATTCATCAACTATTTGCAGAGCAGGTAGAGAGGGTCCCGGACAATATTGCCGTTGTCGGTCCATCCGCGGCTGCGATTCATGAATCGACTTTACAAATCACATACCGGGAATTGAATGAGAAATCCACTCGTGTGGCTTTTTCGTTGCAAGAAAAAGGAGTTCATCCGGATACTATTGTTGGGATTATGATTGAACAATCTATTGAATTAATTCTCGGGATATTGGGAATATTGAAAGCGGGTGGGGCGTATTTACCGATCGATAAGGATTACCCGGAAGAAAGAATGAGATATATGATGGCAGACAGCAAGGCCAAACTGCTCGTTACTACCGACAATTTGGTCAACCTACCTTCTTACCCTCTTACCTTCTTACCCTCTTACCTTCAAAATTCTTCAAATCTCGCCTACATCATTTACACCTCCGGCTCCACAGGGCAGCCCAAAGGCGTCCCGGTTGAACACCGGTCCCTGCAAAACCTCTGCGCCTGGCATAATTGTTACTACGCGATATCATCGAAAGATAGGGCTTCCAAATATGCAGGTTTCAGTTTCGATGCCTCGGTGTGGGAAATTTTCCCTTATCTCGTTGTGGGGGCTTCTCTTTATATTGTCACTGAGCCGATAAGATTAAATATAACACTGCTGGATGAATTTTATGAAAAAAATGATATCTCGGTTGCTTTTTTACCTTCCCAGGTATGTGAACAATTTATGGAACTGGATAATCGTTCACTGCGGATTTTGTTAACCGGTGGGGATAAGTTAAACAAATATACGAAAAGGCGTTACCGCCTGGTGAATAATTATGGACCGACGGAATATACGGTAGTTACCACCAGTTTTATTATCGAGGGTTCTTATGAAAATATTCCCATCGGTCGTCCCATCGGCAATACGCAAGTTTATATACTATCCTGTAACCTTCAATTGCAGCCCATCTTAATACCCGGGGAGTTGTATATATCCGGGGATGGCCTTTCCCGCGGCTATTTAAACCGCCCGGAATTAACCGCTGAAAAGTTTATCGATTTTCATCATTCATCATTCATCATTCATCATTCAAAGTTATATCGTACCGGCGACCTGGTCCGTTGGCTCCCTGACGGCAATATCGAATTCCTTGGCAGGGTAGACCACCAGGTAAAAATCAGGGGATTACGAATCGAATTGGGGGAGATCGAGAAGCGATTGGCGGCGCATCCCCAGGTAAAGGAGGCAGTTACGATATGCCGGGCGGATCAGAAAGAAGATAAATATCTATGCGCCTATATTGTAGCGGGAACGGAATTGAATGTCCCGGAGTTGAGGGAGTATTTGTCTGGGGTTTTACCGGATTATATGATCCCCTCTTATTTTGTTCACCTGGAGAAGATCCCGTTAACCCCCAATGGAAAAGTCGACCGTAGAGCATTACCCGAACCCGGGGATAGAGCAGACCGGGAATATCAAGCCCCGCGGGATAAAGTAGAAGAGAAACTGGTAGAAATCTGGGCTGACGTGCTGGGAATGCCGGCGGGTATGATCGGTATAAATTCCAATTTTTTCCAGTTAGGGGGACATTCGTTGAGGGTAACTAGCCTGGCGTCGAAGATACAGAAAGAGTTTGATGTAAATATATCTTTAATGGAAATTTTTAGTACTCCCACCATAAAGACGATCGCTTCCTTAATAAAAATGATTAACCGCGAGGATAATGAAGAAATAGATACGGATCAAAAAATGGAGGAAATATTAATATGAGTGTATCGCAATTCTTAGCAAACCTGGAAGAGTTGAATGTACATATCGATATAATAGACGATAAATTAAAAATCCGCGCCCCCGAAGGAAAACTAACCCCCGTCTTACTAAATGAATTAAAAGATAAAAAACAAGAAATCATCGATTTTCTCCAAAAGAAAGTTCATAAGCAAAAATATATCGCCATAGAACCCGCGGTAGAAAAAGAGTTTTATGAATTATCTTCCGCACAGATGAGGATGTATTTTCTCCAACAAATGAATTTAAACAGTACGGTTTACAATATTTCCTATTTCGAAAAATTGGGTAACAGGGGCAATACGAATAAGGGAGCGGCGCAGGGAGCGGGAATCGATGTAAAAAGATTGGAGGACGCCTTTAAAAGGTTGATGGCAAGGCATGAATCCTTGAGAACATCTTTTCATATGGCGGAGGACAAACCGGTCCAAAAAATACACCGGGAGGTGGATTTTAAAATCGAGCACTATCATAAAGTCGAAGGTTTCGTCCGTTCCTTTGATCTGTCGCAAGCCCCGCTGCTGAGAGTCGGGATTATAGCAACCGGGGCCGAAGGACTACTATTGGGGATCGATATGCATCACATCATATGCGACGCCGCCTCAGTCAATATACTGGTAAGAGAGTTTACCTACATGTATGGATATGCTCACAGCGATAATCACGGGTTGCCCCAATTAAGAATCCAATATAAAGATTACGCCGAATGGCAGAACAGCGAAATGCAAAGGAAAGCGAGTAAGAAACAGGAAGTCTATTGGCTAACGGAGTTTTCCGGGGAGATACCGGTACTCGAACTGCCCACCGATTTTCACAGGCCGCATATTCAAAGTCTTGACGGCAATCGTCTTTATTTCAAGATTCCCGCGGAAATGGCGCTGGGGTTAACGAATATGGCTGCTGAAAATGGCGCGACACTATATACGATCCTGCTTACCATTTTGTATATTTTGATGACCAAAATCAGCGGCCAGGAAGATATCGTGATGGGAACTCCGACAGCCGGCCGGAGACATGCCGATTTAGACGGTGTAATCGGTATGTTTGTCAACACCCTGGCCTTAAGAAATTATCCTTCCGGGGGAAAAACATTCATGGCTTTTTTACATGAAGTAAACCGGCGGACCCAGGAAGCTTTTGAAAACCAGGATTATCAATTTGAAGACATGGTGGAAAAATTGGTCTTAAAAAGGGATGCCGCTCGCAATCCCCTGTTTGATGTGATGTTTTCCTGGCTGGAAAACGATTCGAAGGAAAACACCCGGGCGGGTTCCGCGGAGAATGAAACACCCCAAAATGGGTTTTCTAATTATATGAATCCCCAGTCTCGATTCGATATGACCTGGAACGGCGTGGGGGGCAAAGATCATTTATTTTTTTTAATCGAATATTGCACAAAACTTTTTAAAGAAGAAACCATCTTAAGATTCATTGAATTTTTCAAAAAAATACTTTCAGCGATTATTGAGAACCCCGAAAGAAAAATATCGCAAATAGAGATCATAACAGGAGAAGAAAAGAAACAAATATTGGCCGGTTTTAACGATATCGAAATGGAGTACCCCAGGGAAAAGACCATTCACCGGTTGTTTGTAGAACAGGTAGAAAGGACCCCCGACAATATCGCCGTTATCGGTCCATTTGCGGCAGCGATTCATGAATCGGCCTTACAACTGACATACCGGGAATTGAATGAGAAATCCGATCGATTGGCATATATGGTAATGCTAAAAGGAATTGAACCCCATATGAACCCCATTATCGCAATCATGGTGGAAAGGTTGGTCGTAATGATTGTCGGGATATTGGGTATATTGAAATCCGGCGGGGCCTATTTACCCATCGATCCGAATTATCCGCAAGAACGGAGCGATTATATGTTAAAAGACAGCGGGGCGGCCATTTTATTAACCGAGAATGACTTGTCGGATCGTATCGGGAACAGGTATGCCGGATCCACTAGCCAACCCGCATCCTCCATGGCCTACATTATTTATACATCCGGGACAACCGGACGTCCCAAAGGAACAATAATCGAGCATCGAAATGTAGTGAGATTGATGTTTAGTGAAAAATTCCAATTTGATTTTAATCACAGGGATAACTGGACGATGTTTCACTCATCCTGTTTTGATTTTTCCGTATGGGAAATGTACGGCGCCTTGCTGTATGGCGGTAAGTTAATTATAATCTCCAGGCAAACCACCAGGGACATGGGAAGATATTTGGCTATCTTAAAAAAAAAGTGTGTAACCGTTTTAAATCAGACCCCCTCGGCATTTTCTGTTCTAGCCGATCTGGAGTTACGTAACCCTGGAAGAGAGTTAAGCGCCAGGTATGTTATTTTTGGCGGCGAGGCATTAATCCCATCTTTTTTGAAGAACTGGAAGTCAAAGTATCCCGGGACGAAACTCATAAATATGTATGGGATAACAGAAACAACCGTGCATGTCACATTTAAAGAACTGAACGACAGCGATATCGAGGCCAATATCAGTAATATCGGTAAACCGATCCCGACATTAAGTACAATTGTAATCGATAAAAACCTTGAATTGCAGCCGATCGGCGTCCCAGGGGAATTGTGTGTCCGGGGAGAAGGCGTCGGCAGAGGATACTTAAATAGACCGGAATTATCAACGGAAAAATTTATAGAAAACCCATATAAAGCAGGAGATAGGCTCTATAAATCGGGGGACCTGGTAAAACTACTTTCAACGGGCGACCTCCAGTATCTAGGGCGAATCGATCAGCAGGTAAAAATACGTGGATTCAGGATAGAATTGGGAGAAGTCGAGAACCGGTTATTGAAGATCAGCGGCGTAAAAAAAGCAGTGGTATTGGCTGTTGAAGAAGCGAAAGAGAAGGAGAATAAATATCTATGCGCATATTTTGTTTCCGATAAAGAATATGGGATATCGGAATTACGGGAGAACCTGTCGAGGGAATTGCCGGAGTATATGATCCCATCGTGTTTTGTGAGAGTTGAAAAGATGCCGTTGACTGCCAATGGGAAAATAGATCGGAAAGCGTTGCCTGATCCCATCATAGATCCTGGAGGCGGGTATGCGGCCCCGCAAAATGAAATGGAGGAAAAATTGGTCGAAATCTGGGCGGAAGTCCTGGGAATAGAAAAAACCAAAATAGGGATCGATCATAATTTTTTCGAATTGGGCGGCAACTCGTTGAGATTAATCAGCCTGGTTGGAAAGATTTATAAGGAATTTAAAATCGATGTCCCCATCATCGCACAAATATATAATGAACCGCGCATAAGGGATATGGCAATTTTTATGACCAAGAGTAACATGAGTGAACAACCGGTGGTTTTACTCAACTGGAAGAGACCAAAAAAAATATTTTGCTTACCTGATCAGAATGGTTACGGATACGGATATGGAAGTCTTGGATTCCTTCTTGACGATTATTCACTTTATACATTAACATACATAGAAGATGAAGACAGGATAAACAGGTACGTCGATATAATAACAGGCATTCAACCCGATGGCCCTTATGTATTTTTTGGACATTCCGCCGCGGGCAAGTTAACATTTGTAATCGCTGCCGCCTTAGAGAAATTGGGTTATGAAGTATCGGCTATTGTTTTTGCCGATTCCCTTTTTGCTGAAAATGTGGTAATAGAGTTGACCGAGGAGTACCTGGTAGAATTTCGTACAGGTGTAGAGGATTTTTTGAAGGCAATGAAGGCCGAATTTCTCTTAGAAAAAGTTTTTGCCAAGGCGAAAAAATATATGGAATATTGGAACACTATCGCTGCGTTGGAAAAAGTCAATGCCAATGTACATTTAATACTTTCGGAAGAGGCCCGGCATAGTACAGAAGTATTTATAGACAGCCATTGTTGGGATAAATTGACTACTAAGAGTTCCCGGATTTACAACGGCTGGGGGGGGCATCGGGATATGTTGGGCGGCTGGGCCCTGGAAAAGAATATTGAAATTATTAAGAAAATATTAGCCGAGGCAGACTTTGGCGCTGGTAAGAATTAAAATTTGCTGCGGATTTAACTTGACATATAATCATATGCCGGTTATAATTTTTTCCCGCAATATAGATAGATATAATATTTGGTCATATTAAATCAAAGGAGGACTTATGATTAAAAACTATTTGTTGGATGCACTTAGGAACATTAGAAAGCACAAGGGATATTCTTTCATCAATATCTCGGGTCTTGCTGTCGGTATTGCGTGTTGTATCCTGATACTGATGTGGGTCCAGGACGAGTTAAGTTTTGACAGGTTCAATGAAAACGCTGATGAAATCTATAGAGTTGTAATGAAGAAGAAAATTGCAGAGAATGCTATCGACAGTGTTTTAACCCCGAATCCCCTTGGGGAGGCCCTGAAAAAAGACTTCCCCGAAATCAGCAATGTCACAAGGGCTCTGACCATCGATAACTGGGTTGTGCAATATGGTGAAAAGAGATTCCTTAACGATGTCATTGCCATGACGGAACCCTCATTTTTTGAAATGTTTACATTTCCTTTTGTAAGGGGCAACCCACAAACTTCTTTCAATGACAAGCGTTCCCTGGTAATAACAGAACGTTTTGCCAGGAAATATTTTGGCGATGAAGACCCCATGGGCAAGGTGATAAAATTTTCCGGTTTTGATTTTAATGTAACCGGGGTTATAAAAAATGTCCCCTTAAATTCTCACATCATGTTTGATTGCGCTTTTCCTCTAACTAATTTGAGAGAGTTTGCTCATATCGAGCTTGAAAGTTGGGGGGGCAGACATATATTCTCTACGTATATACAGGTTCAAAAGAACATTTCCTGGAAAGAATTAGAAAAAAAAAGTTCCGGTTTAGTAAGGAAATATGTTCCCCAGGCGGACATAGATATTTATCTCCAACCGTTAACGGATATTCATCTTAAGTCGAAATTCGATGGGGATCTGCGCAATTATAACCAGGGCAATATTGTCTATGTGTACCTCCTTTCCACAATCGCATTATGTATTTTGTTTATTGCCTGCTTCAATTACATGAACCTATCCACAGCGCGATCGGCAGATCGCGCCAAAGGGATTGCCATAAGAAAAGTAAGCGGGGCAAGTCGAATAGATATTATTAAGCAATTTTTGGGCGAAGCGATTATATTATCGTTTATTGCCCTAATTTTTGCCGTGATCCTGGTTTACTTCCTGCTCCCGGTATTTAATGACATGTCAAGCAAACATTTGACATTCGGTCTATTTGGTAGCTTATCGTTCGTATTGGAATTAATTGCCCTTGCTGTCTTCATCGGTTGTATATCCGGGAGTTACCCGGCTCTTCTTCTGTCGTCGTTTCAACCGGTAAGTATATTAAAGGGCTCGAGAAGTACACCGAAAAAAAAGGGGGCGTATTTACGAAAATCCCTGGTAATCCTTCAATTTGCAATTGCAATCATTTTAATTTTATCTACGGTCGTTATCTACACACAATTGGAGTTTTTGAAAACGAAAGACCTGGGATTCGATCCCAACAACGTGATCGATTTCATATCGATGCATCAACTTGACCAGAACTTCGAAGGCAAAAAAGCATTATTCATGTCAGATCCCAATGTGTTGGGTTTTTGCAGGGGGACCCTACCGATACTCCGGTCAGAATCGGGGACTGAAAATGTGAATTGGGAGGGTAAAAACCCCAACGAAAGAATTATGATGTATCCTGCGCCTATCGATTATGGATATATAGAGTTATACAAGATGAAAATGGCTGAGGGGAGAAGTTTTTCAAAGGAATTCTCCACCGATACTTCCGCTTTTATACTTAACGAAACCGCGGTAAAAGCGACGGGTTTAAAAGCGCCCGTGGGAAAACGGTTCCGGATCGACGGACGGGACGGTCTGATCATCGGAGTCGTGAAAGATTATCACCATAGTTCTCTTCATGGTAAGATAATGCCTGTCGTATTAATGCTATTTTACGAGGAGGCTTATGCCAGCATCCGGATTAACCCGGTGAACGTGCCTGAAACGATACGTTTTCTAGAAAAGGCCTGGTCTAAAATCAATTGGAGTCCGTATCCGTTTACTTACACTTTTGCCAGTGAGACGATTCGTGATCTTTATAAATCCGAACAGAAAATGCGAAATATCGCTATATATGCGACGTTAATTACCCTACTTGTTTCCTGCCTGGGGATTTTCGGGTTAGCTTTATATACCACCAGGCAAAAAACAAAGGAAATCGGTATTCGCAAAGCCTCAGGGGCGTCTGAGGTCAGTATCGTATGGCTTATTTCAAAAGAATTTTTGAAATGGGTGCTGGTAGCGCTCGTTATCGCCTGCCCGTTGGGCTGGTATGCCATGAACCTCTGGCTGCAAAATTACGCATACCGGACCGGCATCGAATGGTGGATGTTTCTGTGTACCGGCGCCGCAGCGCTGGCCATTGGTTTTTTTACAGTTAGCTACCAGGCCATAAAATCAGCAAGAACCAACCCGGTGGATAGTCTGAGATACGAATAAATGCAGTGAATTGGAGCGTTTAAGGGAGAAACAATGAGAACAGAAAATTCAACCGTGTCATTACCCCATGACATGATCCGTAAATACATTTTGGAAAATGTAAATATCCCGGCCCTGGATGATGATTTCGACATCTTCGAGGCCGGCATCGTCAACTCCCTGTTTGCCATCGAGTTGATGACTTTCCTGGAAAAAAGCTTCGCTGTCAAGGTCACAATGGATGACCTGGATATGCAAAACTTTAAGTCGGTCAATGCCGCCAGCCAATTTGTGCAGCGGAAGAAAGAGGTAAAAAGTGCTTAATCATCGGTTATTGACAGAAGAGCAGAAGAACCATTACCGCCGCTTTTGCGAATTTGTGAAAGAGCACGTAACGCCTTTCGATAACACCTGGGATAAAGAACAGGGCGTGCCGCGGCAAGTGATGGCGCGATGTGGGCAGGCCGGTTTCGTGGGCGGGATCATCCCCAAAGAATACGGCGGCGGCGGCTGGGATGCGGTCACCTTCGGCCTGCTTAACGAAGCCTTCGGCGCCGCCAGTTCATCCCTGTGCGCCCTCTTTACCGTCCAGACCATGGTGGCCATGACGCTGGTCAAATGGGGGACGGATGAACAGAAAAAGCAATGGTTGGGCCCCATGGCAAAGGGAGAAATTATCGCTTCTTTTGCCATGACCGAACCCAAAGTGGGCAGCGATATCCAGGCCGTGGAAACCACCATTACCCCAAAAGGAGAAGGAGATATCTACCTGCTGAAGGGGACCAAGAAATGGATCACGCTTTCGGCCATTGCCGATATTTTCCTGGTGTTCGGGAAAGATAATGAAGGCAAATCCATGGCCGGAATTGTCAAATCTACTGCTCCGGGCGTAACGGTAAAACCGTTAAAGGATATGCTGGGGTTCCGGGGCGCCCATCTTTCGCAGATCGAGTTTGAAAATTGCGAAATCCGGTCGGGCGACCTGGTGGGGAAACCGGGGTTGGTGTTGCCTTATGTGGCCCCTTTGGGTTTGCATTACGGACGGATCAGTACCGCCTGGTCTTCCACAGGGCTGCTGCGCGCATGCCTGGAAACCAGCGCCGCCTACGCATCGGAACGACGGCAATTCCAGGTCCCGATCATGGAGCATGGGGCCATTCGCCAGATAATCACCGATATGGGCGTTGACCTGGAAGCGGCGCGGCTTTTATGTTTGAACGCCTGCATGGCCGAGGATGATCATTCGCCTGACGCCATTGAAAAGGTATTAACGGCAAAGTATTTTGCTTCGCGTGCGGTTGCCCGTGCGGCCGCCGACGCCGTCCAGGTAATGGGCGCCGCCGGGTGTCATGAAGAGAACCCCGCCGCCCGTTTCTACCGCAATGCCAAGGTTATGCAGATCATAGAAGGTACGGACCAGGTCCTGCAAAAAGTCCTGGGGAAAAGTTTTTGCCGAAAATTTAGTAAAAAAGGATAGTTAGATGAAGATGGAAGCTAAGAAAAAAATGGCTTTTTTGTTCCCCGGCGTCGGTTCTCAATATATTGGGATGAGCAAATCCCTTTTTGACAATTTTAAAATTTTCAAGGAGACCATTGAGGAAGCCGGGGATGTCCTTAAGATGGACTTGCCGGGGATGTGTTTTTTACCCGGGAAAAAGGAAGAACTGGACAAACTGGAAAATGCGCAAGCGATCCTGGCTGCTTTTAGTATCGCTTCTTATCGCGTTTATATGCAGGAAATCGGTATTCCACCTCTCTTTTGTATGGGGCACAGTCTTGGAGAATATTCCGCCTTATGCAGCGCCGGGGTTATAAAGTTCCCCGATGCCTTGAAATTGGTAAGGGAACGGGGCGCCGCCGTGAGTGAAACAGCGGCCGGCATCGATGGCACCATGATGTGGGTGATTAACCTGGATATAAAAGTACTTGAAGAAGTGTGCGGAGACGCGGCCGCTTCCCTTAAGGCGGAGGGGCAGGAGGTTTATATCTCTGCCTATGACTCGCCCACCCAGGCTTCTATATCCGGTCATACGGATGCGTTAATGAAAACTGCCCGGGTACTGGAACAAAAAGGGGCCATTGTTTACCCCCTTAAGTTAAGTGGACCTTTTCATTGTCCTTTGATGAAAGGGGCCGCTGAAAAGATGAAAGGAATTCTCCGGCAATACCAATTCGATCCGCCAGTCTGTACGGTAATTGCCAACCGGGATGCGCTGCCCTATAAAGACGCCGGGAGCGTCATCGATAACCTATCGCTGCAATTGATTTCTCCCATCCGCTGGCGCGCTTCCATCGAATATTTATTGGAACAGGGCGTGGATATTGCCGTTGAAATGGGGCCCAAGAATGTTTTGAAGTTTTTAATGCAGAAGAATACCGCTGCCATTCGCATTTTTACTACCGATAATGACCGGGACCTGGAATCGATTCGCAAGGAATTGATAATCGGTGAAGAAGATTATTTGAAGATCATCGGTAAATGCCTGGGGGCGGCGGTCAGTACAAAGAATCGTAATGACAGTGCGGCGGAATATCAAGAAAGAGTGATAAAGCCTTATCGAAAAATCGAGGCATTCTACAACGAATTTGTGGCTAAAGATGGCCGCCCGGGGAAAGAACATGTCAAAGAAGCGGTCCGGATGCTGCAGGATATCCTGGAAGCGAAAAAAGTACCGCAGCAAGAACATGGCTATTGGATTAACCGCGCCCTGGGAAACAAAATGTTGAATTTTTAATGACAATAGAGAAAAATAAACTAAAGACACTTGACGAATTTAATGATACCGGCGCGGACTACCCGGAAGATAAGACCATCCATGGGTTATTTGAAGAACAGGTGGAACGTACGCCGGAACATACGGCCGCCGTATTTGGGAACCGCAAGTTATCTTACCGGCAATTGAACGAAAAAGCCAACCGCCTGGCCCGGTTATTGAGAAGTAAGGGCGTCGGTCCTGATATACTTGTGGGTATCATGGTAGAGCGGTCCCTGGAAATGGTGGTGGGAATTTACGGTATATTGAAAGCAGGGGGTGCGTATTTGCCTATTTCCACTTCCAATCCTGTGATAAGAACGGTTCATCTGCTGAAAGAGAGTGGGACAAAGGTTTTGTTAACCCAGGGTAAATTTTTCGCTGCCCTTGAAGTCGTGGGCGAGGGGATTGAGATTATCAACCTGGAGGATGATGGGATTTATCAAGGCCCTGCTTCTAATCTGCCTGTTGTCAACACTTCCCGCGACGTGGTTTACGTGATTTACACTTCCGGTTCCACGGGGAAGCCCAAAGGGGTGGCCATAGAGCATCGCTCGGTGGTGAACCGGCTCCACTGGATGCAGTGTAAATACCCGTTGACTGTTGGCGATATGATTCTCCAGAAAACGCCTTTTTTCTTTGATGTGTCGGTGTGGGAGATGTTTTGGTGGGCGATGACCGGGGCCGGCGTTTGTTTTCTTCCGCCCGGTGGGGAGAAATTTCCCCAATTTATCGTGGAGGCGGCGGCAAAGAATAGCGTCACGGTAATGCATTTTGTTCCTTCCATGATGAGTGTGTTCCTGGAGTATTTAAGGAATTCGGAGGAGGATGTCGGGCGGTTGGACTCTTTAAGGCGGGTTTTTGCCAGCGGCGAGAAATTGACTTCTTCTCATGTCCGGGCTTTTAATGAAATATTACATGTGAAAAACGGGACTTGTTTGACCAATTTGTATGGTCCTACGGAAGCCACGGTGGATGTGACTTATTTTGACTGTCCCGTTAGTGATTTGATTGAAACGATTCCCATTGGCAAGCCCATCGATAATACGCAGTTATATATTTTGGGAGAAGGGAACCAAATCAATGGAGTAGGGGAGGAGGGTGAATTGAGTATCGGCGGCGTCGGTGTGGCCCGCGGGTATTTAAACAACCCCGAAATGACCAGTCAAAAGTTTTTGGGGGTCCAGGGACCTTTTTTCAAAAAGGTCCCTGGTCGCCGAAGGCTTTACAAAACCGGCGATTTGGCGCGTTGGATGCCGGATGGGAATGTGGATTTCCTTGGCAGGCAAGATCACCAGGTTAAGATACATGGGCTGCGGATCGAATTGGGAGAGATCGAATCAGTTATATCGGGGTATCCCGCAGTCCGGGAGAACGTGGTATTGGTGAAACAGTATGGAAAGAACATTACCATGATTGTGGCTTACGTTGTTTCCAAATCCAATGAATTGTTTTCCGTCAAAGAGTTGAAATTATATTTAAAAGAGCGTTTACCGGATTATATGACGCCTACTCTTTTTGTCGCGCTTGAGCAATTTCCGTTGACGCCCAGTGGCAAAGTAGATCGGAACGCCTTACCGGAGCCGCAATTTAGCAATACGTAGCCCGGTCGGGCCGAAACCAAAAAGGCCTGGCTCGCCGGAAAACAATGGGCGTCCACAGATTACACTGATTCACACTGATAAAGCACGAATCACGATACCGCGTTGTTTCAAACAAATTCAAAATTCAAAATCCCAAACAAAAGCAGCCCTCTACCATTAAAACTATCGCGTGTTTCGCAGGCAATATTTATTTTCAGACCAGTTCGTAATGAGAAGGGCCACTATTCCTTGAGGAAAAATTTTGCCTGTCCCGGTCACTCATTTACGGCAGCCTGCCGGCTGCTTTCGATTGCACCCGGCTTACTCTTTAAATATTCCGCGATATCTGCGGCAAATATTTCCCTTAACTGATCCACATAAGAGAGCAATGACCGTTTGACTTTGGGTACGTTTAAAAGATCGATCAATTCTTTCACCTCAGGGTCGGCAAAATGTTTATCCAGATTAATCCCCGGTCCGAAATCCTTTGGAAGGGCAAAAACCACACCACTCCCGGAAAAAAGCCAGTACGGGTTGACGTCTTCTTTAAATATTAAATAATACAGGAGGTTCATATTGGGATAGATGAAACCTCTCTCAATATTGGCAACGGTTGCGGAAGATACACCCAGTTGTTTGGAGAAGGCTACCTGGGATAGACCCTTTGTTTTTCTAACCTCAGCAAAACGCTTACCGATAGCAGTTTTCAAATTTTTTTCATCCATTTTAATTTTTTATAAGGACATTCTAGCAGATTCTGCCGTACTGTCAAGAGGCTACTTTAATTTTTTTATAAACCACAACCTTTTCCCACTTCATCCCTGGAGCCATATCCGAAAGATTTCCCCTGCCTGTCCCGAATGTCACTAAGTTAAGGCTACACGCTAAATTTTGCTGATTTTTTTTTTTGGTTCTGAATGTCATTAGGTTACGCATTTTTTCGATATTGACTCCTATGTTGAATTTCTTTGAATTCGTGTCTTGGTTTCGTCAGTA